>CAYZTZ010000014.1:0-40412 GCA_964481255.1 uncultured Acidobacteriota bacterium
TATGCGCTGGGGAATCGGTTTAAAGCCGAAGGAGGGTTCGTCGTGCAAAGCGGGCGATTCGATCAGCCGGAACCGGATTTCGGCAGCCGGCGATTTCTCCGGACTCCTTCCGCGCACGGCAATCTCAGCCTCTTTTGGAATCAGACATTCCTGGGAGAGTTTTTTATCGGCCTTCGCTACAGCGGCAGCATGCGGTTGCCTCATTATGCGGGCTACATCCCGTTCGACAGGCTTGAAAAAACCGAACCTTACACGGTTCTCGATGCGAGTATCTCCCGGGCAGTTCCTTGCGGCGGTGATTTTCGGCTTGTTTTCACGGCGGGATTTAAAAACCTGACGAACAGTTATCAGAGGGATCTGGACCAAGGCTCCAAGCGGGACGCGGGTTATGTTTACGGTCCTCGCTTTCCCCGAACATTCAGCGCGGGCCTGAGAGTGGAATTCTGACGCGACTGCCGGACGCACGCGGTCGGCCGATGCGGCGGGCTTTCTTCATGCATCGTCCTCCCCTCCGGCCGGCGTCTCGGGGATGGGAGGTTCCGCGGCGACCTTTTCCTGCCGGTGAAACCTTGCGTCCGCCAGCCGACGGTCGACTCCGGCCCTGTCGAACCATCCCGCCCGGGACACGGGAAAAGCATCGAACTCAGGGACGTAAGGTTTGATGTCGAGCAGGGGCGTCCCGTCGAGGATGTCGATGTCGGACCCGTAAAGCGCGCGGCCTTTCCGCCGCACGAAGCGGACTACCGAGATCCCGATGGGATTCGGCCTGTTGGGGGAGCGCGTCGCGAAGAGTCCGTGTTCCCGTGTGTCGCGGTAGGGAACGACCTTGGGTTTGAACCGGCCCGTCCTGTCCATCCAGTAAATCAGCCAGATGCGCTCGAACCCCTCGATGTCGTCAAGGGCTTCTGCGTAAGGCTCGCGCACCTGGACTTTACCTTCCACGCCGCGTCCGTACACCGTCTGGATGGGGGTGCCGGCCGCCGCCGTGTAAGGGGTATGAATGATGCCGATCGCCTGAAGCGCGATGGAATCCCCGGATCTGGCGGTTGAGGCCATGAATCCCTCCTTATCCGGCGTCTCGCCTATCCTCTGCCTCAGGAGGCTTGGCGGATGGATTCAAGTCCAGGCGCGGGGGCGAGCAGCCTTCATTGCCGGGATGGAGTCAGTATCCTCGATCCGTGGCCGCCGTCCCTATTTCTGCGGTGCGATCCGGAGCGTGAGTTTGCGCACGGCCCGGCCGAACTGCCGCGTGCCGCCCCCCTCGCTGACGATCCGCAGGATCGGATCGGCTTCGACAACTTCCAGCCCCGACAGGATCGTGATCCCATGCCGCTGGAAAACCTCCGGCAGAAAGGGCGTGGACGGTCCCAGCAGCGCGATCTCGCGCGCGGACCGGCAGAGCTCCAGCAGACCGTCTATCGTGTGGTTCAGCAGAGTGGTGGCCGACAATATCACCACGTGGCACGCCGGAAGAAGTTCGCGGGCGGCCGACTCCGGCAGAACCCCCGCTTCCGGGATCGGCTTGCGCTCGAAGATATGCAGAGTTCCTGCCCGCTTTCTTAGAGGCCCGACAAGGGGGCCGAAAAAGCCCACCATCCCGACGGAATCCTCCGTTCCCGCGGGCAGCAGATCCAGGATGTCCGATTCCGCCGCCTCCGCCGGCGCGGCGATGACTGCGTTGGCCGCGGCAAGGCCGATGGCGCAGGCCGTCGTATCCGGCGACTTCAGGTATTCCGCCAGTTCCAGGATACTGCGCCCCGCCAGGGTGCCCGCCCTCGGGACGACGCAGCACGACTCATAATCTCCCTCGTGCAGAGTGTAGGCCAGACCGCAGCGCCCGTCTTCCGATTTCACAGCCGTATAGCCGAGGCCTATCCGAATGTCGGCGGCGCGGCGATCCGCAGCCGCCTCGGGCAGCCGTTCAAGGATCTCATCCGTCAACATAAAGGAACCCTTCCACGTTTCAGACGGCAAAGCCGCGAACGCCTGCAAGTCGTTTTATAGGCGGGCGCCCGCAGGTTCATGGGAACGCCCGCCCGATTCGGAACCATCAGTAGGCGTCGAGTCCCCAGCTCTTGAACATCTGCTTGTAGAAATCCGGCCGGGGGAAATCCGGCTGCATGAACATCTGGTGCTCGCGATAGGCGAACGCTCCCTTGACGCTGTTTCGGACGCCGGCCATCAGCACGGGCATCTTATCCCTCGGAATGGAAAACATCATATAGCCCTCTTCCGTGAGCGCTCTCTGGTATTCGCCGGGGTCGGGCACGACGACCCAGTACTGCCCGGTCTTGATCGGGTCGACGACGGCCCATCCGCAGGAAGGAGGGAAGAAGTGACCGCGCACCTGCGGCACGTCCTCAACCTTCATCGAAAGGAGCATCGACCGCAGCTGAGCTACGTTGGAATAGACGATGACGCAATCGGGCATGAAGCCGGCCTTCTTGAGCGGCGCGGTGACGATGCCGATATATTTGCCGTGTTCGAAGGTGTCGTAGGGATGGCTCCATTTGTTGACGTCGTCCGGCTTCGGCACCAACCCGTACGCCATGAGTGCGGTCGGGCACCAATGGTCTTCCTTCAGCATGGCCACCGTCGTTCCTTCGCGGCGCGACATGGCGAAGGCCTGGCATTGGGCGAGATGGTAGCCGCGGTCTTTTTTGGGGCGGACGGCCTCTTTGGGGATATCCGCTTCCTTCTCCAGCATTTTCACCGCGATGGGAGACGATCGGAGCATAAACTGGTATTCCAGCTCTTCCCCGTATTTCTGAAACTCGCTTAGGTCCGGCATAGGCTTAACCTCCTCTGTTTTGGGTCTTGTTTTTGTCTGAGCGGCGGAGGTCGCATTGCCGGCGATCCCCAGCACTGCGGCTCCAAGTCCCAGCTCCAACGCCTCACGTCGAGAATACCTGTTCTTCATGGCTATATCCTCCTCGCCCCTCAGACATAAATACATCAAATGGTCCATAAAAGAAACAATTGTGTCTCCGGTAAAACTGCGTGCCCGGCGCTAAGCCTGACCGATTTGCCTCCAATGCTCCCGGAATGGCCGGATCCAGGACTGAAAATAGTGCAGGGAAGGGATCCTTGTGCCTCGCGGAATCTTTTTTCTGGCGGAGAGCCGGATGTTTTAGTACTTTTTGCCGGATGCGAAAGGGGTTTTGAAATGCGGCAACCCTGTATCCCGGCGAAGATTCTGCTGATACTCAGCCTTGCCGCTCTTGCTCCCGCTGCGTGCCAGACGCCGGGCTCCGGAGCGACGGCTCTTCCGGACCACATTACTCTGACCTGGACGGGCGACCCCTCGACGACCATGACGGTTACCTGGAGGACCGATACCTCGGTAACGCGCGGGCTGGTACATTATCTGAAAGAGACGGGGCCCGCGGACGGCGGGCGCCAGGCCGAAGCCGCCGCGCGCGATTTCACTACGGATCTCGGGAAAAGCCGGCTTTTCTCCGCGACACTGGTCCACCTTTCTCCGAACACAAGATATCGCTATCGCCTCGGAGACGGGGAGCACTGGAGCGCCCCGCGCTCATTCACAACCGCGGACCCGCAGGCGCGCTCCTTCAAGTTCCTCATATTCGGAGACAGCCAGAGCCCTGTCGAAGGGGAAGAGCCCTATGCCCTATGGAGGACTACGGTCCGGAGCGCGTTCCGCGCAAACCCGGACGCGAAGTTTATGGTCAGCATGGGGGATCTCGTCGATCTCGGCCAGAGAGGAGACCACTGGAATGCGTGGTTTGCGGCCGCGGAGGGGGTCATTGACACGATCCCCATCATGCCTCTCACGGGGAATCATGAATCCTACGGTTCGCGGGAGACGTCGAAGCCGGCTTACTGGGCCGCGCAATTCAGCCTGCCGCAAAACGGGCCGGAGGGCCTGAAAGGCCGCGTCTATTCCTACGATTACGGTCCCGTCCATTTTGTCGTGCTGGACAGCCAGCAGGAGGAACAGAGGGAATACGGAGACATCCTGGAGGTCCAGAAGAATTGGCTCGCCGCCGACCTCGCCGCCTCCAGGGCCGTTTGGAAGATCGTTTTTTTCCATAAGCCTCCCTACGGGATCATGCCTTCAAGGCCCAACGAGGATGTGAAGGCGGCCTTTTGCCCGATCCTCGATAAGCATAGGGTTGACCTGGTATTCAACGCGCATGACCACGGGATCGCCCGCACCTATCCCATCCGGGACGGAATATTTTTCGACAACGGATCGCAGGGCACGGTTTATTACATCACGGGAAGAAGCGGCGCAAAGACATACATGAAAATCGAGAAGATGCCCTGGAACAGTTTCTTTTACAACCCGCTGGATCAGCCGAATTACCTTGTGGCTGAAGTGACGGAAGCGGAGATTACCATACGCGCCGTCAAGCAGGACGGGACCGTCCTGGATGTATTTCCGCTTAATAAATCAAGGGAAACGGATTTGGACGCGCCCGGCATTCCGGAACCGGCCGCCTCCCTTCCATAAGGTGACAGGCTGCATACTCCCGGAATCCCTTATTATTTCTCGATCGCGGGATTTGCCCCGGATCAGGGGATTATGGAGCCGGTCCCTCTTTGAAGCGGCCCGAACGAAGCAGTTCAAGGAAAGCGGATCCCGGGAGTTTTCCTGCAATCAGAAATGACGGGCCGACGTCAGCCGTCAATCTCTCAGAGGGTTTCAGAGGCTTTGCCTCCAGGTCTTCCATGGATCCGAAATCCAGAGCCTCCCCCGGGCAGGTGGCGACGCATACGGGTCTTTTTCCCTGTTCCAGTCTTTCCAGGCAGAGGTTGCATTTCTGCATCGTTCCGGTACGGCCGAATTCGGGTATGTGAAAAGGGCACGCCGCCAGGCACGAACGGCAGCCTTTGCAGCGGGTCGCGTCCACGACGACAATACCGTCTTCTCTCCTCTTTGATACGGCGCTCTCGGGGCACGCGGCCGCGCAAGCCGGCTTGGCGCAGTGCATGCAGGAATAGGAAATAGATCGGTTGGCGGTTTGCGGGAACCGCCCGCCCCAGATCTCGGCCACTCTCCTCCATCGTATGCCCGGCTCGAGGCCGTTCCACGATTTGCACGCCGTCTCGCAGGCGTGGCACTGGACGCATCGGTCCGTGTTGATGAGGAAACCGTATTGTCTCGCCACTTCGTTCTCCTGTGAGCGGGCGGTCGGCTTCCGCCGAGGCCCAATGCGTCGCCTATGCTTTTTTTACCTGCACCAGTGTTTGACTGGACATGGCGGTCACCAGAGGGTCGAACGCCTTCTCCGGGTCCACGCTGTACATACTGTTTGTGTTGGCTCCCCCGTCCAGCAAAGGAAATCCCGGCAGGTCGAGCTCCCTGCATTCCTGCCACCAACCGTGCAGCGCCATGACCGTGTCGGGTCGAATGCCTTCGTTGACTTGAGCCTTGATTTTCAGGTTTCCATGCGGCGATTCCACCACCACCCAGTCTCCGTCGCTTATCCCGCGCTCCGCGGCGGTCGCCGGGTGGATCTGGAGCGTTGGGTACGGAAGGATCTCACGCAACAAAGGCACGTTGCGGAGCCAGCCGGCGTTGTAGACCTTCGATGTGTGGAAGTCCGAAAAAACCAGGGGGTATTTCTCGGCAAGCCGGGGTGTCCCGGTCGGGCTTTCCGGCGGCTCTTTCCATACAGGCAGAGGCTCAAACCCATGTTCCTCGAATGTCGTGTTGAAGATGGCCACCTTGCCCTGAGGCAGGTAGGGGGCTTTGGAGAACCTTGTGCTTCGCGCGGAGAATACGCGGGAATATTTTTCGTATTCCATCGGCTTGCCGGGGAAGATGATGCCCGTGGGCTTTGCCCGAAGATCGTCCATGGTCAGATTGAAAGGCTGCAGCTGCTCGTTCAAACACTGCGCGAGACTGCCGTTCCAAAAATCTTTTTCGTATCCCATCCTGACGCCCAGCTCGATCCAGAATTCGTAATCGGATTTGTATTCTCCCAGCGGCTCGATCACTTTCCGGCGCGCCATCAGCCAGTTGCCGCTGAATTCAAAGGGATGATCGGTCTCGTACGCCGTGGCAACGGGGATCACGACGTCCGCATAGTCCATATCGGCGGTGCGCATGACATCGATGACGACGTAAAAATCGAGCTTTTTCAGAGCTTCCAGCACCTGCCGGACGCCGCGTGTGCTGACGGCGGGCTGCGTTCCGGGGGCAATGACCGCGCGAGCCGGGTAGGGCTTGCCCGTAAGGATGCTTTCGAAAATCCGGTAATAGGCCGAGGATGTGCCTTCGATCCACGGCTGAAAAGGCTTCGGGAATTCCGGTCCCAGAAGCTTGTCGACCCACTCGGGCGTGTACCGTTCCCTGAGATGAACGCTTTTCGGATACGGCGCCGCAGATCCCGCAGGGAAAATGTCCCCCCCCGGCCTATCGAGGTTTCCCGTAATCGCCATCAGGATCGCGATGCAACGCACGGCGTCGTTGGACGAAGGGGCGTGCTCCAGGCCGTTGCCGTGGTCTATGCAGGCCGGCTTTGTGGTCGCGTAGGTCCGGGCGAGGGCGCGGATCTGTGAGGCGGGCAGCCCCGTTATGGGTTCAGCCCATTCGGGAGGATATTTTTGAACATGATCCGCCAGTTTTTCGAAGCCGTAGGTCCACCGGGCGACAAAGGAGGCGTCATAAAGTTTTTCACGGATGATGACTTGAAGCATCGCCAAAGCCAAGGCAGCGTCCGTGCCGGGCCGTATCGGTATCCAGAGATCGGAAATGGCGGCATCGGGTTCCAAAGTGGGTTTGATGGAGATGATTTTGGCGCCGCGCTCCTTCGCATCCAGAATCTGCTTGAGGTTTCCGCGCGTGCTTCCGGAGTAGACCGGTTGCTTGCCCCACACCAGAATGAGGCTGCTGTGCGCGATGTCGGGCATGGGGGTCGCCCCCAGAGTATAGGTGAACGCAAAGGCCTTCTGCATCGCGCAAATGCCGCTGTGGCCGTAATTCGGGCTGCCGTGGGCTATCAGGAACCGGTACAGATATTCGCTGTAGGAACGTCGCGCAGGCGATAGAATAGCCAGCGATTCCGGCCCGTATCGCTGTTTCTGCTCCTTGAGCTTGGAAGCGACGAGATCCAGGGCCTGGTCCCATGATATACGATCGAATTTGCCCTCGCCCTTTTTCCCTGCGCGGCGAAGCGGGTGCTTCAGACGCTGCGGCGAATAAACCCACTGGGGTGCGGCATGGGCCTTGGCGCAGATTCTGCCTTGGTTTACAGGAGATTCGGGCATTCCCTCCACCCGGATGAAGCGGCCTTCGCGAACGCAGGCATAGATGCCGCAACCGGGGCCGGGCCCGCACATGGCGCAGATTGTGGGGATCGCCCTTTCAAGGGGGGCCGATGCACGGGAGCGTCCCATCGCGCCTGAAGCTCCCATTTCAAAAGCTAAGCCTGCTCCCAATCCCCCGGCGGCCTTTAAGATTGTGCGCCTTGAAATCAGGGCGCTGTCGTCTTTCGGATCCATGTTATGCCCTTTTCGCAAACTTCCCGGGGCGGAAGAAAAAGATGCGGCCGCTACAAAATCGAATTTCGCCGTGGCGGAGCAGCCAAGTCCATGGATTTTCTTCAAGCTTGCCGCAGGACACTTTCGTACCGGGGATACGCGCGCGATAAGCCTCTGTCCTGAAACGATTACCCTGCACGATGGGCATTGTAGCGGCTCTCAGGGCTTGACAGGGAAAAAATTTTGAGGATAATGCAAATGCATTTGCAATAAAGAGCCTGCATGATAAGGTTTGAGCCATGAAAACAGGCGTCTTCCTTCGATGGATTATTGAAATGACGGCCCTCCTGTTGCTTTTTTCAGTGACGACTTCCGGGCAGGTGCAGGACGCCGGTATGCTCCGCGGAAGGGTTCTGGTGAAAGGGAGGGAGGTTCCGCTGAAAAACGCCTCGGTGCGGATCATTCAGCTGCGCAGGGAAACCCAAACCGGTGAAGGAGGGTGTTATGAGTTCAAGGATGTCCCGGCGGGCTCGTACGATGTAGCCGCTCATATGCACGCGCTGCTTGAGGACGTCGAACATGTCGAGCTCGCGCCCGGCGGGATTCGCGTCGTTGATTTCCATCTCGACTTTGCCAATCCGCATCACGAAGTCGTCGTGACCGCAAGTTCGAAGGAGTCTCCCCTTTTTGATTCCTTTCAGGCCGTGACGGTGATGGATCCCATGGATGTCGCGGGCCGGGCCGCATTCGGCCTGGGGGATGTGACAGAGAATCTTCCCGGGGTCGCGAAACGCAGCTTCGGTCCCGGCAGCGCGCGCCCGGTGCTGCGCGGTTTCGACGGCGACCGCGTTCTGGTGCTCGCGAATGGCCTTCCCACGGGGACATTATCCTCTCAGTCGGGCGAGCACGCCGAACCGGTCGATGCAACCAACATTGACAAGATCGAGATCGTCAAGGGACCGGCCACACTTCTCTACGGGAGCAACGCCATCGGCGGCGTGGTGAACACAATCACACAGCACCACCTGATTCACGAGCACCCGCACGCAGGCCTGCGCGCAGGCCTGCATGTCTCGGGCGGTTCCAACAACCGGCAGGCGGCCGCCGGAGCCAATATGGAGCTGGGTTTGAAAAACTGGCTCCTGTGGGCGGGCGGCAGGCGGCAGGTCGCAGGCGACTACCGGAGCCCGGAGGGAAGGGTCGACAACTCCAAGACGCGCCTGAATTCGGGCCACACCGGAGCGGGGTGGTTCGGACAAAAGGCCCACTTCACGCTGGGATACGCATTTAACGAGGGCCGTTTTGGGATCCCCTTCGCCGGAGAGTTTCACCACCACCTTCCCGACGAGACAGCCTCCGTCGACGAGGGAAAAACGCTGGTCGACGAAACCTTCACCTGGCAGAGCCTCCAGCTGGGCGCAGGGGTTCGGGATCCGGGGGCTTTCGTGGACGGCTTTCGTTTCTCGGCCGGTTTCGTGCGCTGGATGCACAAGGAGCTTGAAGACGATAAAGCGGCGACTTCGTTCGACAACAAGATATGGAATTTCCGGGGCGCTTTCGAGCAGAAAAGGAAAGGGGCCCTTTCGGGGAGCTTCGGATTTCAGGCGTCCTATCGGGATTACACGGCCAGCGGAGAAGAGGCTCTGACTCCGCCCGTCACGTCAAAATCCTTCGCCTTGTTCGCACTGCAGGAAATGGATTTAAAAAAGGCCCGGCTTCAATTCGGCGGGCGTCTGGAATACACCGGTTACAGTCCGGCCGGTTTGCGCGAGCGCTCCTTCGCAGGATTCTCGGGAGCCGCCGGAATTCGTCTCCCGCTTTGGGAGCATGGCGCGTTTGTGGCCAACTATACCCGCGCCCACCGCGCTCCTGCGATGGAAGAGCTATATAACCACGGCGCGCATATCGGCAATCTGGCTTACGAAATAGGCGATCCGGAGCTGGACCGCGAGGCCGCCCACGGCATCGATCTGCTCCTTCGCCACGAGCCGGAACGGGCGCATGCGGAGGTGAGCTTCTTCCATTATCGTTTAAGCGATTTTGTTTACATGGCCTTCACGGGAGAGGAGGCCCACGGGCTGCGCGTCGCACAGTACGCCCAGGCTGACGCGCGCTTCACCGGCGTGGAAGCCGCCCTCGGTTTTGAGTTTCATCCCGGCTTCCGGCTGAATCTCGGAATGGACGCGGTTCGGGCCGAATTGGTTCAGGGGAACAATCCGCTGCCGCGCATTCCACCCTTGCGTTTTCACCTGGGACTGGATGCCGGATACAAAGGATTCCGCCTGAAACCGGAGATCCGGGTTTCGGCCCGCCAATCGCGGGTCTATCCGACGGAAACGCCCACGGCGGGGTATGCCGTCGTGAACGTGGAAGCGTCGTATGTTTACGCGCAAAACAGGTTGGCGCATTTCTTTTCGGCCTCCCTGTTCAACGCGGGCGACCGCCTCTACCGCAATCACCTTTCCTTCATCAAGGATCTGGCTCCCGAGATGGGGCGCGGCGTCCGCTTTTCCTATATGCTGCAGATCTTTTGACTTCCTCTCCGCCGAGGTCTTGACGGGCGGATGCCAGGAAAGCCTCGCACAATGTGCAGTTTTCGACGTGGATTTTTTTGGAGCGGGTTTCCATCGAGAGGCCGGGAGCCGGCGCGCTATACACCGGCTCCCAATCCATGGGGAGCTAAGACCGGGTCAGCGAATAGACGGCCTGGTACTCCTTCTCCCAGGCTTTCATCGTCTGTTCCATTTCCCGCGCACGCTCCCGCACCCTTTCCGGATCCGGATTCGGCTGGCCGAGCTCCGAGTTCATCAGCCGCAAACGGGACTGGAATTCCTCCCGCAAACGGTTCGCGTTCTGGATCTGTTCCCCGAATGCCTGCCTTTGGGATTCATCCAGGCCGTTCATCAGCCTTTCGTGCTCCTGTTCCATGACGCGAAGCTGATTCTGAATCTGGTCCATCCGGCGGCGCGCCTCATCCGCATTGAATTTGCCGGCGGGTGTTTGCGCCATTCTTTGGACCTGGTTGCGGATGTTTTTGGCCTCCTTCTCGCAATCCTTGATCTGATCCCGCTGCTCTTCGGTGGCGCGGATGTGCTTCTGCTCCTGTTGCCCGCCTCCGCTTGGGTCGCCTTGCTGGCCCTGTCCCTGACCTTGCGGCCCCTGACCCTGGCGACCGTAACCGCCGCTCTGCCCCGAAGATCCCTGGCCCGTGCCTTTGCCGCCGGCGCCGCCGCGGCCCTGCGGAAGCGCCGCGGCTGTAATCAGCAGGAATATGGACAATAGAACCGTTCGCTCATGAATCATAAAACCCCTCCTCTGGCTTTTCACAGGATGCCCGAACACCCTCGTTTGTATTTGATGCTGCGGGCTGCGAATTGTCTCAAGCGGTCTTCTGCATGATTTGCCGGCATTCGGGACCGGCGCAGTTTATGGAAATAGTATTTCAAAATCGATGGACGAACGGCCGCAGGCCACAAATCCGTCGCATCTTCTGCGAACCGGAACCCTCCGGAGAAAGCAGCATCAGTCTATCTCTTCGCAACGCCCAGTTTGACCAGGATATCCTCCATAAGGCACCACCTGGTCAGGGAGGACTGGAAGAGATTCGCGCCCACGAAGGCCGTGAACCAGAGCCAGTTCATGTTCACCCAGACGGCCAGCGCGAGGCTGATCAATATGAAAGATCCCGCAATCAGCCGAATCCATCTTTCAAGAGTCATCGTCGAATCTCCTTATGAAGTCTCCGCCGGTTCCCCTTCCGGAGCCCCCGGCTTCGATGAGTGACGCAACTCCCATCGCCGCATCCGGTAGAAGAGCACCGGAACAGTCATGCGGCTGAGGAGCAGGGAAGCCACTTCGCCCGCCATCAGGGATATGGCCAGCCCCTGGAATATCGGGTCGAAAAGAATGACCGCGGAGCCTACGACCACGGCCGCGGCCGTCAGCATCATGGGGCGGAACCGCACGGCGCCCGCGTCCACGACCGCCTGCGCCAGCGGCTCGCCCATGCGCAGGCGCAGTTCGATAAAATCAACAAGAATAATGGAGTTGCGAACCACGATCCCCGCCCCGGCGATGAAGCCGATCATCGAGGTGGCGGTGAAAAAGGCTCCCAGGGCCCAGTGCCCGGGAAGGATGCCTACCAGCGAAAACGGTATCGCCGCCATGATCACGAGAGGCGTCCTGAAGTTCTGGAACCAGGCGACCACCAGGATATAGATCAGCACCAGCACGGCCGCGAAAGCCAGCCCGAGGTCCCGGAAAACTTCATAGGTGATATGCCATTCGCCGTCCCATTTCATCGCCAGACGGCTGGATTCCGAAGGCTGCCGGGCGGTGTAGGTCTCCAGGCGATAGCCCTCCGGCAGACGCATCTCCGCAATCTTCCTGTTCATGTTCAGGATCGGGTACACGGGGCTTTCTTCGCGCCCCGCGACGTCGGCCGTGACGTAAACCACGGGCATCAGGTTCTTATGGTAGATGTATCTCTCGCGTGTCGTTTTTTCCCAACGGCCCAGCTCCCCGAGCGGCACAAGCCGTCCGGAAGACGAAGCGACACGGATCCGGTTCAGCGCCTCGACGCTGGAACGGTCGGCCAGCGGAAGACGCAGGCCAAGCGGGACGTCCTCGGCTTCGTTTGCCAGGTGGAGAAGGCCGGCCTGGGCCCCGCCGACCGCAAGCTCCACCGCCTGTTGCGCCTCCGCCAGGGAAACGCCTGCCAGAGACGCCTTCAGACGGTCGAAATGAAACCGCATCTCCGGCTGGGGGTCCTCGACATACCAGTCGACGTCGACCACGCCCGGCGTCTGTTCCAGCATGTCCCGCAGCTCCCGCGCCAGATCAATCTGCCTTCCGTAATCGGGGCCGTAAACCTCGGCCACAAGCGTCTGCAGGACGGGCGGGCCCGGGGGCACCTCCGCCACTTTCATGCGGATTCCGTACTGCTCGGCGACGGGTTTCAGGATGTCCCTCACGCGGCGCGCGATCGCGTGGCTCTGATCGGAGCGTTCCCCTTTGGGGGTCAGATTCACCTGAATGTCCGCGACGTTCTCGCCGCGCCTCATGTAATAGTGGCGGACGAGGCCGTTGAAGTTGAAAGGGGACGCCGTCCCCACGTAGGTCTCGTAATCGGTGATCTCGGGAATGCGGTCCAGCTCAACGGCAAGAGCGCGCGCCGCGGCGGCCGTTTTCTCAAGGCTCGTGCCTTCCGGCATATCGACGATAATCTGGAATTCGCTCTTGTTGTCGAAAGGCAGCATCTTGACGACGACGAGCTTGAAATAGACCATGCTGCACGCCGCCAGGAGAAGAAGGGACACAAGCCCCAGAAACATCCGCTGTTTTCCGTCGCTCGCAAGCAGCCTGCCCATGAACCACCGGTACAGACGGGTCGTGCGGTCTTCGGTCTCAGTCCCCGCGTGCCCCTTGCGGGAGCCGCGCAGAAGGCGCTGGGCCGCCCACGGCGTGATGACGAAGGCGACCAGAAGGGAGAAGATCATGGCAGCGGAGGCGCCGATCGGGATCGGGCGCATGTAGGGGCCCATTAATCCGCGGACGAACGCCATGGGAAGGATGGCCGCGATGACCGTGAAGGTGGCCAGAATCGTCGGGTTCCCGACCTCGTCCACCGCCTCGACGGCGACGTCCGAAAAGCGGCGGCCGCGATTCTCCGGCAGGCGCTTGTGCCGCACGATGTTTTCGATGACGACGATCGCGTCGTCGACGAGAATGCCGATGGAAAAGATCAGGGCGAAGAGAGTGATGCGGTTGAGCGTGTATCCGTACAGGAGGAACACGACCAGCGTCAGCGCCAGAGTGACCGGGATCGCCACGGCGACCACCCCCGCCTCCCGGAAACCCAGGATGAGCCATATCAGCAGCGTGACCGAAAGGACGGCGATCATCATGTGCAGTAGCAGCTCGTTGGATTTTTCCGCCGCGGTCTCTCCGTAGTCTCGCGTGACTGTCATTTGAAGCGATGCCGGGAAGTTCCGCGCCTTGAAATGCTCGGCTTTCTGGAGCACGCGCTCCGCCAGCACGACGGCGTTTTTGCCTTTCCGTTTGGCGAAGGTGATGGTGACGGCGGGCATCAGCTCGGCGCCTGTATTCCGGGCGGACGCGGAGGACACGGACCCGGCAGGACTTTTTCCGGGAACCTGGATCCCTTTGACACGCGCCGCCGGGCCGGGGGAGAAAAACACATAATCCGCCGGCTCTTCCGGGCCGTCGGTGATTCTTGCAACATTGCGCAGGTAGACGGGAGCGCCCTCGTGAACGCCTACGACGAGGGCGCCCAGGTCGTCGGCGTCGCGGAGGAACCCGTTCATGTGGACGGAAACAGCCTCGTTCCCCTGCGTCAGAATGCCGGCATGGGCCTCGCGGTTCTCCGCGGCGAGGATGCCCTGCAGGCGCGAAAGGCTTACGCCGTAAGCGGCCATTTGAGCCGCATCGGGTTCAACCAGCATCGTGCGCCTCCGGCCGCCGATCAGCTGCGTGGCGGATATGTCGGGTATCTGTTGAAGCTCGTTTCGCAATTCCGCCGCCGCGCGCCGGATCTGATAGCCGTCCAGCTCATCGCTCCACAGAGTGAGGGCGAGGAACGGAACGTCATCGATGGAACGGGGCTTGATCAGGGGCTGCGAGCATCCCTGGGGAATGAGGTCGAAGTTGGCGAACATCTTCTGGTTGAGGCGGACGATGCTCTTTTCTTCGTCTTCTCCGACATAGAAACGGACGATCGCTATGCTCGCGCCGGGACTTGATGTGCTGTAGACATACTCGACGCCCGGTATCTCCCACAGCAGACGTTCCATGGGTCTGGTCACGCGCGTCTCCACCTCCTTGGCGGAAGCGCCGGGGAAGGAGACCATCACGTCGATCATAGGCACGATGATCTGGGGTTCCTCTTCCCTCGGAAGGAGCAGCACGGCTGCGACTCCAAGCGCGATCGACGCCGCTATGAATAAAGGGGTAAGCTTGGAGTGGATGAAGGCATGGGCGAGTCTGCCCGCGGTCTGGAGTCGGCTCATGGGCGGATCTCCACGGATGTTCCCTCGACGATGGAATCGTTCAGGGGCGAGACGATACTTTCGCCTGGTTCGACGCCGGAAAGGACTTCAAGCCTTTCCGCGTCATAGGAAGCGCATTTGATCAGGCGGAAACGGGCTTTGGAGGATCCGTCCACCACGAATAGGCCGGTGAGCTGGCCGGTTTCACGCACGGCGGCGCGCGGCACCAGCAGCGCGTCGCGCGTTCCGTCGGGCACGTCGACCCTGACGAAAAGCCCGTTCGGAAGCCGTGTATCCGACGGGAGGTCGGCTTTGAACCGGACGCTATGCGTCGCGGGATTCGACCGCGGCACGATCTCCGAGACGCGCGCCGCGATCCTTTCTTCGGCCGCGCCCGTATGGACGAGCACCCCCATCCCGACGTGCAGGCGGCCGGCGAACTCCGTCGGAATATCGGCGAGGACTTGAGGCCTGGCGACGGATTCAATCACCAAAAGCGGCGTTCCGGGGAAAACAGCGGTGCCGGCGTCGGCCGTTCGCTCCACGATTTTCCCGTCGGAGGGAGCTTCGATCCGGGTCCATCCGATCAGGACATCGGCGCGGCCTCGCTGGGCTTTCGCCTGAATCAGACGGGCCTCCACCTGCCGGATCCGTTCTTCCGCGGCGGCGGCCATCGATTCTCTCGAAGCCAGTTCCGCCGCGCCGGCGTCGCGCCGGGCCCGCACCTCGTCGATCTCCTGGGGCGAAACGGAACGCGATTCGTATAGTTTCCGGTAGCGTTCGAAAGTCTGACCTGCGAGATCCGCCGAAGCCTTCGCGGCCGTCCGCATTTCGAGCGCCGCCCTGTAAGCCCCGCGCGCCTCGGCCAGGGCGGCCTCCGCTTCCTCGACGGCGGCCTGCGCCGCGGCCCTCTGGCTCTCGGCGTCGCGGGCGTCCAGGAGAGCCAGAAGCTGGCCCTTCCGCACGGCATCCCCCTCGCGGACGCGCATCTCGCGGACAAAACCGTTGATTTGCGAGGAGAGGGAGATGCGATTGCGGGCCTGCACGGTGCCCGGCGCCTGCACGAAAGCCGGAACGGATTCACGGCGGGCGACGACGACCTGAGCGGGCACGTCCTTTGCGGCCGAAGGCGCCTCGGTGCTTTTTTCCCCGCAAGCCGTCTGAATCACCGCCGACGATATCAATAGGAGCAATGCTTTGGATTTCATAACGTTTCCTGTGTTTAACGGGCGAACCGGCCTCGAAGGCCTGCCTCCGACGACCGGAAGTTCCGCCCGCGTGTCATCGTTTTCAACTCAAGCTAATCGAGACGCATCGCCGGCGATGCGGGATCCAGAATGCCGGCGGTGTATTCAACCAGGGCATAGCTGAGCCGATGGCGGTAAACGGCCTCGGCCAGATTCGTCCGCGCGCTGCTGCGGGCGGTCTCGGCCGAGAGCAGATCCGTCATTGTGGCCAAGCCCGCATCATACCGGTTTTTCAGGATGCGGAGCCCCTCTTCGCTCTGGGCTTCGGCGGCCTGCGCGGCCCGGACCTGCTGCTCGGCGGTGCGGCACTGGATAAGCGCCCGGCGGACCTCCAGCGCCATCGAAGATTCCATGGCTCGGACCTGCAGGCGTTTCTGTTCGAGACGCCGGCGCGCGGCCTCGAGCTGGGCCTTGTCCCCGCCCCCGGCGAACAGGTTCCAGCTCAGGGTGATTCCGGTAGACCAGTTGTTTCCCCCGTAGTCGCCGAGGGAAGGGTTGTCCATCTCCCAGGATCCGTAGCCGTAGAGCCGGGGCAAATACTCCTTCCAGCGCGCCCGGACGGCCAGTTCCGCCTGTTCGAGCTCCGCCAGGAGATTCCGATAGTCCGGGCGCCGCCGCTTCTGTTCCGCAACCAGGTCTTCCTCGGAGGGAAGCGGCACGCTCTTATCCAGCAAGGGGGCCGTGGCGCCGACGGGTCCCTGGAGCGGTTCTCCCATGAGGCGGTGGAGCAGCGCCCAGGCGCCTTCCAGCCGCCCATGGGCCTCGATCTCCTGCTGCCTGGCCGCGGACAGATAGACGCGGCTCCGCAAAAGATCCGCTTCCACCGCCATCCCCGCGTCGACCCGTTCCTGAGCCTGACGGACGATCGACTCGGCCGAGCGGACCGCGAGGCGGGCCGTCTCAAGCGCGTCGGCCGCGAGCGAGGCCTGGTGGTATGCGTCAAAGACGGCGAACAGGATCCGGCGAACGTTTTCATCATGCGCCTGATCGGCCATGCGCACGCCGAGCTCGGCTTGTTCCCTCCGGTTGCGGGTTCTGCCGAAGTCCCAGATCGTCTGTTGCACCGTGATCCGGGTCTGCACGTTGTCCTCCGCGGACGGCGCATTGAGCGAAGGGAGCGCAAAGTTCTCGGCGGCGAACCTCCGTTGCGTCAGCAATGTGCCGAAAACGAAGACCGGATTGTTGCCCGCCAGGTAGGACTGCTCGAAATCGAGCCGGGGCATGTATCCCGCCCGGGCCGCCCTGAATTCCGAGCGCGCGGCTTCCAGTCCGGGAGCGTCCGCGGCGAGGTCGGGGTTGTTTCGGAGAGCCCGGGCGACCGCTTCCGACAGTGTCAGCTTCTCCTGAGCCGCCAGAGGCGGGCCCAGCAGAGCCAGAATAACCGCGAGGATCCAACGTCTTCGGTTTGTTGACTTGCGCATAGAGACTCCATGACAGGAGCTTTGGAGCTTCCTGCATCAATGATAAGTCCGGACCCGGCTGATCGCGGAGGCGAGCTTCTCTCCATCCTTCAGGCGCCGGTAGAGGATGGAGCGCATGATCGAGCAGGCCTTATGAATCTCGGGATCCGCCAGCCTGTAATAGATTTGCCGCCCCTCGCGCCTCGACTCCACGATTCCTCCCCGTTGGAGCAGCGCCATATGTTTGGAGAGATTCACCTTGGAAATGTCCATGTCGTCGATCAGCCGCGCCGCCGGGGCTTCGCCGTCCTTGAGCCTTTCGACCAGGGCCAGGCGCAGAGGATGCCCCAGCGCCTTGCAGATCTCGCACTGCATCCGGAGGATTTTCTGAAGCGTCTGCCTGTCCAGGGACGAATGTTTCATAGTTTCCATATTTCTCAAAATGGAAACATATTAGGATCCCGCCCTCCCGTTGTCAATAGAAATCTCCTCCCGGGAAAAGCGCGGGAATGCGGCCTCGGCGCTCCGAATGATGTATCATGGAGGCGACGGCCGGTTGAACCGGGCCGCAGGGAATTTTGGAGGAAGCGCATGACGAGAAAGCGGGGGCAGAAACTGATAATGGCGTGGACGCGGACCTGGTGCATCGCGGCCCTGACGGCCGCGGCGGCAATGGCACAGAGCGTCTCTGCCGGGGCTGAAAATCCGGTCCGGAAGATTCAGACGGTCCCGGCTGAAATATCCGTAGCGCAGGCTAAGGAGGCATGGGAGGCGGGCGCCTTCATCCTCGACGTCCGGGAAGCGGGAGAATGGAATCAAACCCATATCCCCGGCTCAACGCTGATCCCTCTCGGCCAGCTGGAAAAGAGACTTGCCGAGCTCCCGAAAGACAGGCAGATTGTCATCGTATGCCGGTCGGGCGGCCGCAGCGCCTTCGCCCGGGATATACTGAAAAAGGCCGGGTTCGATGGTGTCGCCAGCATGGACGGCGGCATGAATGAGTGGAAGCGAGCCGGTTATCCTGCGGTTTCCGGCCCGTGACAAGCCGCTGTATGTTCCTTCGTGAAATCCGCGGGCTTTCCGGGGGCGCGCCACGCGCCTATCCCAGTTTGCCCCTGCTTTCGAGGGTGTCGGCCACCTTTTTAAGCCCCAGGCTCTCAAGCGTCTTCCGCCGGGGGCGGCCGCTTGAGGGATCCCATCCTTCGAACTCGTAAAAACGGGTCTTCCACTGCTCGAATCGTTTCCGGTCCAGGACTCGGTTCACGCACGGGCCGTAAGACCACTTTCCTTTTTCGTAAACGGGGAGGTAGTACGGCGTTTTGTTGGGGACGCTGTAGACGTATCCCGCCAGGACCTCCATGTCGCGGTGGCGGCCCTGCAGGGCCCAGATGGATCGGTCGATGTTCCAGATCTTGCGCCCGATCTCCACGCCGTCGGTAAAACTCAGATTCTTCCCCGTGACCGCGTTGAAAAACTTCGGCTCCCCTTCCGGCGTGGGCCCCAGTTTGTCCGCGCTGTTGGGAGTGACAAACAGGGGCCAGACCCAGTCGCAGTAAAGAGCCGACTGGATCCAGAACCGGGTGTAGTGCCTGTGCCAGGCGATGGTCTTGACCCTGTGATCCGAATAGATGCCCGTCGGGCCCTCGCTGTAGTCGAACATGAGAGGGTCCCGGTCGTACGGAAGCACCTTGGAGGCCAGGATCTCGACCAGTTTCTCCGCGGGGAACAGGGGTTCCATCCTGGAGCCGATCGTCATGGAGGGCATGTGGTGCACGGGAAAGGAAAGACTGTGTTCGTTGACATCCCTGTCGCCCAGGATGGAGCCGTAGCTCCATTCCACTTCCAGCCTGGGATCGTTATGTTCATAGTAGCCCCAGTTCGGGAGCGTCAGCAGGCCGCTGTCGCTGTCTTCCTTGTACCGGCCCCATGCTTCGGCGGCCCTGGCGACGCCGCCGCTTAAGGCATCTCCTATTCCCTCCCTTTTCGCGATTTTCCGCACAAGCGCCTGGACGAACTCAACCTTACCGAAAAGCTCCATCGGAAGATCGCAATCGATTCTCCTGCCCGGCCCCAGCAGTCCTTCTTTGTAAAGCGCCTGCAGGTAGGCGAGCATCGGCCGCATCTGAAAATTATTGATGCCGTAATATTGCACCAGGTCGCAGGCCGTTTCCTTGTCTTTGCGGCTCTCCTGGATGCCGATCGCCCAGATCGTGTCCTCGCAGCTGGACTCGTTGCTGATCCCGCCGGCCAGTCTCATGCGGCACGCCTTGGGGCAGCCCGCGCAGGCCTGGGCCCGGGCCGGTTCGAAGGGAGGTCTCTTGTTCAAAAAATTGTCGTCGGCCGGGCAATTGTTGACGGACGAGAATACGAAAGCGTCGAGCGGTTTTTCAAGTCTTGGGGCGTCGACGTCGTATTGATAGCGCCGATACCACAGACGGGCCTCCATCAGGGCCTTGGGATCCGCGACGGGGACGTCCCCCGTGCCGAGGACGCTCACGGCCTTAAGCTTCTTCGAGCCGAAAACGGCCCCGAACCCCCCCTGTCCCGCGCCGTTGCCCGCATCATGAACCAGACAGGCGATGCGCGCCTGGTTTTCGCCCGCCGGCCCGATGCACAGCACCGCGGGTCTTTGCGTCGTGTAATGGTCGCCCAGCGCCAGCCATTCCCCGAACCTGGCCTGCGGATTCACGCGGCGCCAGATCTCATCCTGCGTCTCCATGATGTCCAGGCCCCAGAGCGTCCGGGCGCTTTCGACGGTTATCCTGTCGTTGATGATGTTGATCCAGACGGGTTCCGCGGACGCGCCTTCAATCACGATCCCGTCCCATCCCGCCATTTTGAGCTGGCAGGAGAAACGTCCCCCGAAGTTGCTGCGCGTGAACCATTCGATGGGATAAGGTTGCGGCCCGAGGCCCTGCACTTCGCATCTTCCGGCGGCCGAAGGAACGACGACGCCCGAGAAGGGCCCCGTCATGATGGTCACGACGTTTCGCGGGTCCAGCGCGCTGAAAGGCAATTGGTCCCCGGCGAGCTCCCAGAAGATCGCCGAACCGAATCCATGACCTCCGCCGAACTCCTCATACGCCCCGGTGTCCATAACGGCGATCGACTTTCGCGACAGGTCTATTCGCGCTATCTTGCCCGCATATCCGCCTTTCATTCCCGCCTCCCTTGCACGGTGTCCGCTGGGAGCATTGTTGCAAAGGGCGGCGTCTTGTCAAATGGAATCTGCGGAGGTTCCCCTGGATTGATTCGGTGAAGGCTCGATGGAGATCCGGAGCGCGGCGAAGCCGGACGCCGCCCGATGCGGCAAGAATCAGGGATTGCGGATGTCCCGGCGGAGGAATCGCCGAGAATGCGGGATCAGTTTGCGGCCAGCTGATTGATGAGTTTTATGAGTTCCAGGGAAGTGCGGTCGAAACGCACCGCGAAGCGGCTCAGGGTGCCGTGGTCCGAAACGCTCTCCCCGCCGCGGACGACCTTGCCTTCCAGCGTCAAAGCGCATTTCGAAGCCTGCGTCGTCAGGGCGATGCTGACGTCTCCCCCTGTCGGAGGCAGAAACTTCGACGCGAGATAGGCGCCGTTGAGAGACAGGTCGATAATCACAGCGTCACGCCCGATCCCCTGATAGGTAAAGCGGCATCCAAGGCGGGCGGGCACCCGCGAAATCAGCCTGCGATCGCGTATGAGCCGGTTTTTCATGGCGACGCGTTTCCCCTCCCCCAAGGCGTTCCGATGCGCGGCATCTTCCGCTCTATCGTTTTTCGGCCCGGATGTCGGCCGGCTTTAGGGAAATCCCGTCCCTGGGAGAGAAGCGCCTGAAATGACGGAAAAAGGGATGGGGCTGTCGCCGGGAACCTGGAGCAACCCGGCGGCTTCCCGGCGACGGGCGGCAGGCATCTATTTCCTCGCGGCCTGGAGCGCGGCTTTGCGCAGGGAACGACGAAGCTCGTGCAGGCGGCGCCGGATCTTTTTCAGCTGGGCGTGGTCATGCGCCTCCAGAGCGGCGTTGCGCTGCTTTTTCAAGGTCTTCATCTCCGTTTTGACGCCGGTCTTGTCGATGCCGGCGGCCTTGATTTTATGGCGCGTGTGGGTGTCGATCTTGAGGGCGCTGCACAGAGCCGCCAGCAGATGCTCCTTGTTCATCTGGGTGTATCCCTGCACCGCTTCATGTTCGATCCCGGCGGCGATCTCTCTCAGCTCGGCGACCGTCAGACCCTTCAATTGGTCGTAGGTGTACTCCATAACCCGCTTGCTCCTTTCCTTTCAGCTTCCGGCGTCCAGGGCGTCTTCGGCCACCCATTTCCCCCGGCGCCGTTGTCCCGATGTCATTATAAAACCCGGACCAAAAAAGCGTCTCAAATAAGATGCCGGGCGCGCAATATAATAGACGCCGTCGCGCTGGAATGGTATTTAGAGGTATCGAATCGGGAGGAGTTCGAGGCCGCAGCGAAACCGGCGTCAAGGCGCCGCGCGTCGCCGGCGGCCCCCGGATTTCGGAGCACCGGCAACTCCCGTCCCAAAAGGAGGCTCACAGGATGGCGGAGGATTACAGGCCCTGGCTCTGGAAGGCGCCGGAAAACGGCGTGATCGGCAGGCGGCGCGTGCGGCGCGTCGACGGCTATGAGAAGGCCGCCGGGCGCGCCGTCTATGTGAGGGACATCCAGCTTCCCGGAATGCTGTATGGGAAGCTCTATCTGTCGCCTTACGCCCACGCGAGGATCATGAACATGGATACGCGGGAGGCGGAGGCCCTGCCGGGTGTCCGCGCCGTGCTTCGCTATGACGACCCGGAGGAGATACGCGTGCGGCCGTTCACGGGGACGGAGTTCGGCACCCATGATATGCTCCCCGGCGTCGCACATTACTATGGACAGCCGGTCGGCGCCCTGGTGGTGGCCGATACCGAGGCGCTCTGCGACCAGGCCCTGAAACTGATAAAAATCGAATGGGAGCAGCTGCCTTTCATCCTGGACTGGAACGAGGCCCTGAAGCCCGGAGCGCCCCTGCTTCGTCCTGATCTGAATCCCAGGGACAACCTGAACAGCGAAATGATCATCAGGCATGGGGACGTTCAGAAAGGGCTGAAGGAATCCTCGAGGACGATCACGTTCCGCATGACGGACGAGGAAGACAACACGACCGTGGTCGAGGCGCACGCCTGCGTGGCCGAATGGAAAGGGGACTACCTGGAGGTCTGGTATCACGGTCAGTCCCCCAACAAGGTTCTTCAGACTCTATCCGCCGCAGGGTATGCGCCCCAGGACAAGATCACCATCAACACGGCGTACATGGGGGCGCAATTCGGCGGCCTGAATTGGTCCAAGTCCATCGGGAACGCTTCAGGATTCACCAGCTACGCCGTGGCGGCGGCCAGGAGAACGGGCAGGCCCGTGAAGGTGCTCTGGGACGAGAGCCACTTCCACGGGGGCGAGGAGACCAACGGAACTTATGAATTCACCGTCGGATTCGAGCCCGACGGCAGGGTCAACGCGATCAAGTGCGAGCTGTTGTGGGCGAGCCAGATGATGCACGCGACCATAGAGAAACTGCATGACGGAACGGCGGTCCCTCACCTGTACACCCGCGAGCTGGTTCCTTTCCTGAGCCGGGGGTTCAATCCCTGCGCCAAGGACGGCGGGCCTGCGTGCGCCCCGCCGAACCTGGTGTTCAATCAGGTGGCCGCGGCCCTGGACATGGATCCGACCGAGGTCGCGCTCTTGAACGACGGCTGCCAGGGCGTTCCCATGTCGGAACTAACGAAGGTCAAGGCCGAGCACGGCTTCAACCCCGATTTCGACAGCCTCAGGGAATGCATCGAGAGGGGCAAGAAGGCGATCGACTGGAACCGCAAGTGGCACCCGCCCGGCACAAAAATTCTGCCCAACGGCCGCTATCACGGGATCGGATTCATCTGGACGATCGCGTGGCGCTGCCTGCCGGGTCCGAGCATGGTCGGCGTGATGATGCGTCCGGACGGGACCGCAAACATCCTGGCGCGGACCTGCGACATCGGCGTCTCCAGTCCCACCGCCTGCATTCAGATCGTTTCGGCGGAACTGGGGCTTAGATACGAGGATGTGACCTGGCGCCACGACAGGGACGTCAAGTTTTCCGTCACGGAAATCAGCGGGTCCATGGGGTCGACGCGGACGTTTCCCGCCATGATCCGAGCTGCGAGAAATCTGAAGGCGATCATCCTGGAACACGCAGTGAAAGCCTCGCCGGGCGGCATGATGAGGAAACCGGAGCCCGCGGCTTTCCCGGGCAAAAATCCGGGTGATCTCGATATCGCTGACGGTATGATTTTTGAGAAGGCGGATCCGTCAAAGAGGATCGGGGTGGGAGACGTCATCAGGCGTTTCTACGACGGCGTCAATTCGCCCTTTTTCGCCTGGGATTTTCCCCCCTATGTCGGCCGTGACGTCCAGATGCGCATTTTCGCACGGCAGTGCTACTTCACCGAGGTGGAAGTGGATCCGGAGACGGGACTGGTCGAGGTGACACGGCACGTCGTCGTCAATGACATCGGGAAGGCGATCAATCCGGACGCCATCAACGGCCAGCAGTACGGCGGCTCGTATATGGGCATCGGCCGTTCCAACATGGAAGCAATCTACTACGATCCGAATACCGGCGTGAAACTCAACGACAATCACGTGGGTTACGAGATCCCGACCATGAACGACGTCGGGCCCATCCAGTGCCACATCGTGGAATCGGCCCTGGGATACGGGCCTTACGGGATGTATGGGATCGGCGAGAGCGGCGCCGCCTGCACGACGACGGTGACGGCGCCCGCCATCTACAATGCCATCGGCAAGTGGGTCACGGATTTCCCCACAACGCCGGATAAGATCCTTAAGGCTTTGGGGAAAATATAGAGACGGGAAACCAGGCCGCTGCGGTCGCCATGGAAGCTCCCTTTCCGGGCTGTGGATAATGTAAAATGGCCGATGCATCCATCCGCCGCAGGGGAGGCGAACGGGCCATGTCATCGCTGATACGAACCGGGATTTCGCTTGAAAAGGAGCTTTTGGAAAGGTTTGACGCGGTCATCAGCCGGAAGGGCTACGGAAATCGGTCGGAGGCGATCCGCGACCTGGTAAGGGATTACTTTGTGGAGGAGGATGTCGCCTCCAACAGGATGATGGTAGCGACTCTCACCCTGATTTACGACCACCACCAGCCCAAGCTCGCGGAGCAGCTCATCGACGCGCAGCATGACTACAAGGGACAGGTCCTGGCGACCACGCACGTGCACTTGGACCATAGAAACTGCCTCGAGGTGATTATCCTCAAGGGACGCGGTACCGAGGTTCAAAGATTCGCCGATCACCTCCTGAGCCTCAGGGGCGTCAAGCACGGCAAGCTGGTCCTGACCAACGCCGGACATGGGCTTGGCGAGGGGCACTCCCACGCTCATAATCATGACGCCGGGCCGGCCGGAAAGGGAGGCGTTCATTTCTGAGCGGCCGTCAAAAAAAGACCGTGAGCCTGGCGGCCTATGCGATCCGCTCCCGGGCATTTTTGCTCCGCGATACTTTCCATTTCCGTGGTCCGTTTTTGATCGAACCGGGGAACCATGGTCCTCGACTTTCGCCGAAGCGTTTTGGGAAGGACCGGAATAGAGGTCTGCCGGCTTGGTCTTTCAGCGACCTACCGTCCCGGTCCGAACACAGTCCGCAAGGCGCTTGATTACGGCATCAATTTTTTCTTCTGAGGTTCCCATGAGAAAAACCGCAGGCTATGTTTCGACTGGGACTTTAATTATCCTGGCTTTCAGCCTGTCCTCATGCTCGCGCTTCAAGAGAAGGGAGGCGGCTTCATTGGAAAAGGACGGGATCCCGAAGGTTATCGCGGCCATGACGCTGGAGGAAAAGGCCTATTTCGTGACCGGCACGGGGATGAAACTGCCGGGCGGGGAGGAGCCCGCGGACGCCGGCGCATCCCCAGGGGCGCCGGCGGCGGGCGAGACGCGGCGTCTTGTGCCGGGCGCGGCCGGAACGACCTATGAAATCCCGCGGCTCGGCATCCCCCCCATGGTGATGGCGGACGGCCCGGCCGGGCTGCGCATCAGCCCGACGCGCGAGAATGACGGCGCGACCTACTATTGTACCGCCTTTCCGGTGGCCACTCTTTTGGCCTCCACGTGGGATACGGACCTGGTATACGCCGTGGGCGAAGCGATGGGCGAGGAAGTTCTGGAGTACGGCGCCGACGTGCTTCTCGGCCCCGCGATGAACATCCACCGCAATCCCCTTTGCGGCCGAAACTTCGAGTACTATTCCGAGGACCCATGGATCAGCGGCAAAATCGCAGCGTCCATGATCCGCGGCGTTCAGTCGCGGGGCGTGGGTACTTCCGTGAAGCACTTTGCCGCCAACAACACCGAGACCAACCGAAACGCCCTCGACACCCTCGTGAGCGAAAGAGCTCTGAGGGAAATCTATCTGGAAGGCTTCCGCATCGCGGTCGAGGAAGCGCAGCCCTGGACCGTGATGTCCTCCTATAACCTGATCAACGGCGTGTACGCGTCCGAAAGCCACGATCTGTTGACGAAGGTTCTTCGGAGCGATTGGGGATTCCGGGGATTCGTCATGACGGACTGGTTCGCGGGCGTCGACGCCGTCGCCCAGGTGAGGGCCGGCAATGATCTGCTGATGCCGGGCACGCGCGATCAGGCGGAGTCCATTCTCAGGGCGGTCCGGGAGGGAAGACTGGACGAAAAGGTGCTGGACAGGAACATTGAAAGGATCCTGAATGTCGCGTCCCGCACGCCCCGCGCCAAAGGATACAAGTTCTCCAACAGGCCGGATCTCAGGGCCCATGCCGCCATCAGCCGCCGGGCGGCCGCCGAGGGCATGGTCCTGCTGAAAAACAAGAATGCAGCGCTTCCTTTGTCTTCAGCGGCCCAAGACCTGGCGTTGTTCGGCAACTCGTCCTACGAAATCATCACCGGGGGGACGGGAAGCGGCGACGTGAATGAGGCCTACAGCGTGTCTCTCGCGGACGGGATCGAAGAGGCGGGATTCAGAGTCTATAAGGAACTGCGCAATGCCTATGCCGCATATATCCGCTCGGCCAGGGAGAAACGCCCGGAAGCCAAACCCTTTATGCCGCCTGAGCCGATCGCTGAAATGCCCGCCGATTCGGCTTTGATCTCAAGGACGGCATCCGCCGTCGACGCCGCCCTGGTCACTATCGGCAGAAACTCCGGGGAGTTTTTCGACCGCAAGGTCGAGGGAGATTTCAATCTCGCCGCCGCCGAGAAGGATCTCATTCGAAACGTGAGCCGCGCGTTCCACGCGAAAGGCAAAAGAGTCGTCGTCATCCTGAATATCGGGGGCGTTATCGAGACGGCGAGCTGGAGAGACTTGCCCGACGCCATTCTTCTAGCCTGGCAGCCGGGCCAGGAAGCCGGCAACGCGATCGCCGACGTGATCCGCGGCAGGATCAATCCCTCGGGAAAGCTTGCGTCCACATTCCCGGTCCGGTATGAGGATGTGCCGTCCTCCGGAAACTTCCCCGGGGTGGTTGTAGAGACCGGGCAGGCGCAGGCTGAAGCGGATGATAAAGACGGCCTGAGCGCCTTCCGCAAACCCAGGAAGTCTCGGATTGTGTACGAAGAGGGAATTTATGTCGGCTATCGTTACTATGAAACCTTCGGCGTTTTGCCGGCCTATGAGTTCGGTTTCGGCTTGTCCTACACCGATTTTGAATACAGCGGCCTTACGCTGAGTTCCGGGAAGCTCGAAGACAGGCTGACGGCGGCCGTCGAGGTCCGCAACGCCGGGAAGACGGCAGGCCGGGAAGTGGTTCAGCTTTACATCAGCGCCCCGGCGGGCAGGCTCGACAAGCCGGCCCTGGAACTGAAGGGGTTTGTGAAAACGCGTCTGCTTCAGCCCGGGGAATCGCAGACGGTGCATTTCGAGTTGTCCCCGCGCGAGATCTCGTCCTTCGACCCGGCTTCTTCAAGCTGGATCGCCGAAGCCGGCAAATATGTCGTCAGGATCGGGGCGTCATCGCGGGATATCCGTCAGACGGCCGTTTTCGAGCTCGACCGTGAACGGACGGTGAAGCGGGAGAGCATCGCTTTGGTTCCCAGGGTCTCCATTCAAGAATTCAAGCCCCAGCGGCGAAAGTAACGTTGCTCGGCCGTTACTTCCGGGGAGGCGCCCGGGAACCGCTCTTCGCCTGAAAACTGCCGCGAGGCGTACGGCGCCGCCTATGTCCTGATCAGGGCTGCGGCGATCTCCGCCGCCTTTTTCCCCGACAGCAGCATCCCACCGAAGATGGGGCCCATGCGCGGCAGGCCGTGCACGGCGTTGACCGTCATGCCGGCCGTCAGCAGCCCCGGAAAAACCTCGCCCGTGCGATCGACCGTTTCCTTCTCGGCCAGCTCGGCCCACATCGGTTTTTCCCCCATCACCTGTCCGGTGGAGGAGGAGACCTTCCGGCCGGTCTTGCGGGTCAGAAGACTGCAGACTTCCGCGTCATGGCCGGTCGCGTCGATTACGCAACGGGATCGTATGGTCAGGGGATCCACGTGCAGGCGCGCCATTTCCACCGCGCTCCAGTTCAGGACCAACCCGGTCACCCGGTCATCCTCGCGGATCATGACGTCTTCCACGCTGACAAGGTTGAAGATGCGCGCGCCGGCGCGGATCGCGCCGTAGCACAAGGCCGCAACGGCTTCGATGGAATCCGCCACAAAATAGCCGGGCCGATATTCCCTGTGGGAGATGCCGAATTCCTCCAGGATCGGCCTGGCTTCGCTCTGGACGACGATCCTGTTGAACATCATGCCTCCGCCCCACATTCCGCCTCCGACGCTCAGCTTCCTCTCGTACAGAGAAACTCGAAGACCCCGGCGGGCCAGGTAATAAGCCGCCGTCAATCCGGCCGGGCCTCCGCCCACGACAGCCGCGTCCACCTCCAGGCAGTCCATGAAGTCTTCCAGGTAGCTTTGAATGATCGCACGGGAAATGATGATTTCGTCCAATGCACCCTCCTTTGATTGCATTATGGCAAACCGGCGCTTCCAGCGGCGCGACTCAAAAAGACTCCGCCGTTCCTGCGGGCGCCCCGTCAGGGCGCTGCCCCATCCCGGGTGCTTCCTGAAACCACCCGCTCTGCGGGTGGAGTGTTCATTTTCATCCGCAGGCCACCGGACTCCGGGTCCGCGGTACGGAAGCCCGGACACAACAATAGCGCTTTCTACGCAGTCCGCGCCGTTCTCTTATTGTGCAGAGCTCTCTTTGTTGGCCTCTCAATCGCTGCAGAATCGGCACGGAGGAGATATGGAGCGTGAATCGCGGCCGCCCCATAAAATCCTTGAAACGCGTGGCTGAGGCCGTATCCCATGCTTTTTCCTAGGTTTTTGCCTCGCCGGCTCCCACGAAAACGGGAGTAATATCCACCGGAATGTCCTTTAACGTCGGAATGACCGCGTCTATTTCGGCCGTCGAGACGGCGTACTTCTTCGTCAGCCGGTCGGCGCGGTCGTAGTCGCCGGCGGCCTCGATCATGAGCAACTCGTTGGCCAGGGATTGGACCGCCTCCCGGTATTTCCCGATATCGACCCTGTAGCGTCCCTCGGCGTCGGGGACGATGGCTCCCTTCTCCCGGTACCAGTTCCACTGAAGCGCCGTGCCGCCCCCGTGCGCCTCGTTGATCCCGAAGCGCATCGCCCGGAACATCAGCCCGGCGTCCGTTGCGAAAAGCTGCGCGGCGTCGAAGCTCCGGATCAGTTTTCTATCCATGGCGTACAGCAGCGTCCATACTCCGACCACGTCCGCCTTGCACTCCTCGATCGTGGAATAGAGGTTTTTAAGGTAGATGCGGTTCTCCTGCATTTTGCCGTCCGGTCCCCGGATGATGCCCGGCCCTAAAGCGTGCGACAGCTCGTGGAACAGGGTGTGGTTGAAGTAGGCGTCAAACGAGATCAGGCCGCCTTGCGAAGGGGCCAGGACGCGGCGCGCGATCGGCTCCCCCGACTGCCGGAATTTCGCCTGCATCACGTTTTTGAGGAGCACGTTTTTGGAGCCTTTGGACTGGCGGATCTTCTCGTCATTAGGGAGATTGAAGGCCGCCGTCTGGACGCCGCGGCGCGCGTCCCCGGCCGTGAAGATCTCCTGAACCACCCGGATGGATGATCCCGCCCCCCGCTTGAGATTCTTGTATCGGTCGGGAACCGGCAGAGCCTTTTCCATGTCCGGGAGGTGCCGGATATAAACCCTGAGTTTCTCGCTCTCGGGCTGATCGACAACGGTGATGAAAGACTCGAAGCTCGCCTTCGCGTTGAACATCTCGTCCTCGTAGACCTCGTACGGCCCTATGACCACCTCGATGGGCGAATCCAGGTCCATCCAGGCGATGTCGCTTTCCTCGTAGCTATTGGACAGGAAGGCGTCGGCGCGCTTCAGCAGAAAGTTTCTCAGCGACGCGTTCGTCGTGATCGCAGCCGCCTCCCGGAGCTTGCCGGCCGTCGGCTCAAGGTATTCGCGGTAGTGCTCCGAATAGGGCACGGCGACGAGCTTCCCCCCTTGCCGCCGGATGACGGTGAACAGGCTCTGAAAACTCTCCTGGTCCTGAGGGTGCGCTTTCAGCCACTCCTCAAATTCCTCCCGGGTCATGTCCGGAGGGTAAAAACCCGCTCCGGGCGGCCTGGCGCCTGCCTCGCCCGGAGCGGAGAGGAAAGGCTCGTTATTCAGCAGGCGATCCCAGGGTCCCATCATCAGGTCGAAGTAGCGGAGCCCGTGGCGGTGGAGCACGGATCCTTCCGCCAGTTTTGCCAGCCTCTCACGCAAGGCGGGATTGTTTTCGGAAACCTGGCGCAGAAATATATCGTGGATGTGACGCGAAGCTTCGATGAGCTTGGCGACGACCCTCTGCTCCTCCTCGTTCAGGAGGCTGCGGTCGTAGTCGATCATGGTTTCCGGCAGCTTGGCCAGCCGCTCCCCGATGTCGGGAACGACCTCCAGGGCTTTCCCCTGTCTGCTGGAGGCCTGATCGCGGGGCCTTGTGCAGCTCATGAGAAGAATAACCAATGGCAGGATCGCCAGCCATTCGAGTTTATGCATAGGTGCCTCCCTTCGGCGCGCGGTTCGGGCTTTTGACAAATCATTATTAGACTGTTCCTCGAGTCATTACGAGAGATTTGTTCCAATGAAGACGGGAGCGAAAATGTTGCCGATCGTTCGGGTGAAGGAACCGCTCGCATAAGGTCTTCTCGTTACCTGGGAACATAGACATGATAAGGGTTTACAACCTTGAAGGGGCGGTAATTCTCGCGCAGAGACTCGAGCATCTCAGGCGTGAACCGCTCGCGCGCGTTTTCGCATAGCTCCGGACTACCGATCGGAAACTCGGTGATGACGAAGGGGAATGTCCGGTTGTAAATTTCCCGCAGGAGCAGGTTCTGGTTCCAAAGCCCTGCGCGGGCGAGGGCGGTGAAGTGAAAGAGCTGGATGTGGATTTCCCCGCGGGCGAACAGGGCGAAGCTCCCCTGCTGGGACAAAATCGGGCCCGTTGTTCCGGCAAGAAGCGAGTATATCTCCCCGGCCGCCCTGTTGGCCGAAATGTCCCAGAGCCCCTCCTCCAGAACGATGAAAAGCGGGGTGTAGACGAGCAGAATCAGGATTTGAACCGATGCCAGAATCTCCCGCCCGCGTATCGCGGGGAGGCGTGTGACCCTCAGAAGACACAGCATCGACACCACGAGCAGTTCCAGAACATATTGTCCATGCGCGCCGACCCGCCCCAGGGAGACCAGGGTGGTGGGCAGGACGCATCCCATGTAGAAATCCAGGGGCTCCCCGCTGTTGCTTCGGAAACGCCTCCAGGAGGTCCACAGGGCGAAACCGATGAATGGCAGCATGGGACCGGCATGGTGGAGAAATATCCCCGGTATCTGAAGAACGCTGTAATCGAGATCGGCGAAGCGAAAGACATCGAGAAAGAAATGACCGTCCGTGATCCGCTGAAGCCATAGAAAGGGGACCAGGCCCGCCGCCGCCAGTGTCGCCGCGTAGGGAATCAGCAGGCGCCGGTTCCGGAAAGCCAGATAAAGAATCGCCGCCAGCGGCAGGGCCGCCTGGGTTTGCTTGGTATAAAGGGCCAGCACCGCGAGCAGAGGACTGATGAAGGCGCTTTCCTTGCAGGAGCGGCGCAGGAAGAAAACGAAAGACCACAGGGAAAGCGCCACCGCCGTCATCTGGACGTTGCTTCGCGTGGAATTATAGAGAAATGCCGGCGTCAGAAAGAGGAAGCAGGTCGTCCAGATCCCGCTCCACGCGCCGCCGTTCCATTCCCGATTCAAGCGCACCAGAGCCCAGCCTATAGCCAGCGCCGCGAGCACGGAGAGGATCCGGGCCGGAAGAAAGCTCAGTCCCGTTAGTTTCAGCAGGACCGCCGTGAGCGCGAAATAGAGCGGGGGATAGGCCGCGAAGGAATAGGGAGGGCTATCGATCCCGCGGTAGATGCTTTCGCCTCGGGCGAGCCTCCAGGCCTGATTAAGGACTTCGGGATCGGCGTCATCCCAGGAAAAATCGGATCTCAGGGAGACGAAACTCCAGGCCAGAAAGCAGAGGATGGCCGCGGGAAGCACCCGGCGGCTCAGCGCCGGATGCGCCCGGGCCAGGCGAGCTTTAAGCCCGGTTGCGCGTGTTTCCGCGTCTTCCTTACTTTTCATGGGTCGTCGGATCGGGCGCGGCCGCGCGCAGCCGGATGAATCTGCGCCTGCCGAGCCGCAATCCCCAGACGCGCCAGCAGGCTTCCCAGGCGATGGAAACGGACATTTTGCTTTTTCCGGCCCGCCGGTCCGTGAAGAGAATGGGGAACTCGATGTACGTGTAGCCGAGCTGATCGGCCCGGTACTTCAGCTCGATCTGGAAGCCGTACCCGTCGCTGCGAAGGCTGTCCACGCCGATCCCCTCCAGGACCTTCCGCGACCACCCGTTGAAGCCTCCGGTAAAATCGGAGAAATGGGCATGGAGAATCCATCGGCAATAGACGCCTGCGGATTTTGAAAGCAGCTTCCTGCCCGCCCCCCAGTTCAACGTCCCCCCTCCCGGAATGTAGCGCGAGGCGATCACGAAATCCGCCTCCCGGGCCAGTTCAAGCATCCTGGGCAGATCGGCGGGATTGTGGCTCCAGTCGGCGTCCATTTGAATCATGAAATCGTAGCCGCGGTCCAGGCCCCACCGGAAACCCTGGACATAGGCGCTGCCGAGGCCCTGCTTGCCGGGCCGGGTCCGCAGGTGGATGCGGGCCCCCGCGTCGCTTTTTGCAAGCTTCAGGACTTCCTCGGCGGTCCGGTCTGGACTCGAGTCGTCCACGACCAGGACGTGGAGACGCGCATGCGCGGCCAGAATAGCCGGAAGAATCTGAGTGATATTTTCCCGCTCATTGTAGGTCGGCAGGATGACCAGCGGTCGCGAAGGATAATCCATTTATTCCGTCCTGTGCGCAATAGTCGACAGCATGATGGGGACCGGGTCCATGTGTCCGCCTGAGGGTCCCCGCACGGTACCGGCCGAGAAAACCTCATTCGTACCTCAGCGCGTCGACGGGGTTCATGCGCGCCGCCCTCAGGGCCGGTATCATGCCGAAGGTCAGGCCCACCAGCAGCGTCACGCCGAACCCCGCGATGATGGCGACCGGCGGGACCTGGATCTTGATCGACGGCGCAAAAAAGTGGACCGAGTACGGGACCGACACTCCGAGCAGAATCCCGACCAACCCGCCCCCGCCGCTCAGGATCAGGGCTTCCGCGAGAAACTCGATCAACAGGATGCGCCGCATGGCCCCGATGGCCTTTTTAACCCCGATCTCGCGGGTCCGCTCCGTGACGGTGATCAGCATCACGTTCATGATGCCGATCCCGCTTGCCAGCAGCGAGATGGCCGCGATCAGCAGAAGCACCACCGTGAGGCCGATGCTGATCTTGCCTGCCGCCTTCAGGACTTCGCTGAGGTTGAAGACCTTGAACAGGGACTGCCGGCGGTGGCGGTGGACCAGAAGCCGACGGATGTCCTCCGTGACCCGGGGCACTTGTTCCATGCTTTCCGCGGAGACGCACATCTGGTCGATCGTGTCGGCCGGCTTGAAATAGCGCAGAACCGAAATGGGCAGGATGGCGCTGTAGTCGGAGATTTCCGTCTGGCCGAATGTGTTGCCGCGTTCCCGAAAAACCCCGATCACGGTGAAGCGAAGGTCGTAGAAGCTGACGTAGCCTCTGTAAAAAGGGTCGCGCTCCAGGCTCCGGGCGAGCGGTTCCGTCACCAGGCAGACCTTGTTGCGGAACCTCAGGTCGTTCTCGTCGATGAACCGTCCCCGAACCACCTGGAGGTTGCGCACCAGCCGGTATTCGGGAGTCGTGCCGATCAGGTTGACGACCCGGGAGACCCCGTCCAGGGACAGCGTCGGATAGCTCAACAGCTGCGGGGCGGCGCTCAGAACGCCGGGTATCTTGGTGCGGATCGCCTGCACGTCGCTTTCATTCAGACGGTCCGCGAGCGCGTTCGCGCCCACCACGGCGTCCGCGGATTCGTGATAGACGAAGATGATGTTCGTCCCGACGCCGCGGATCTGCTCCAGGGTATAGTCCCGCCCGCTGATGCCCGCCACGACCACCAGCACCAGCGACGCCGTCCCCACGACCATGCTCAGCGATGTCAGGACGGCGCGCCCCCAGTTGCGCAGCAAGGCCTGGCTCGCGGTGCGCAGAATCTCCGATATGGGCAGCGTCGTCATCGTGCGGTCAGGCTCCAAAAAGCTTTGCGTCCCGTCGCCCGCCCTGAACGGAATGGAAGAGGCTCGAGGGTTCGGCGCCTAAAACCTGTCGGCTTCACCATGATTCAGCACGACGGAGCTTCCCTCCGTGATTCCCTCAAGAATTTCGATTTCCTCCGGAGTGGCGAGCCCCAGGACGACGTGCCGGACAGCGATGCCCTGCGCCTCCGACAGCAGGACCGCGGGCCGCCCCTCGCGGTTGAAAACGGCGGCTCTAGGCACCACCAGGGCGTTTCTCTTGGAAGCGGTGACGATCTCCACCTTGACATTGAGGTTCGGGATCAGCTCTTCCGGCTCGCCGTCCACCGTGCAGAGGACGTGTCCGACGGAACGGGTGTTCAACGGCACCACCTGCTGGGCCGGCCTGTCAACATGCCCCGTCCACCGTCGGTCGGGCAGGCCGTCCCACTCGATCCGCACCTGTTGTCCCCTCTGGATTTGTCCCAGGTCCGGTTCGTCCACATAAGCTCTGAGCCGGATCCCCCCGGGCTGATAGATCTGAGCGAGCAGCTGGCCCCTGTTCGCAGACGTCCCCGGTTTGACCGCAAGCGCGTAAATCCGCCCGTTTACGGGCGCGATGACGGATTCCATCCGCAGCTGCTGTTCCAGCAGCTCCACCTGCCGGGCCAGCTCATCCACCTTGCCCTGTTCCCATTCCTGTTCCTCGCGCGAGTAACGCTGTTCCAGCTCCCTTTGTTTCTTTTTCAGGGCCCCGGCCCGGAGCTCGAGCAGATCCCTCTGCTTCCGGAGGTTGTCCACCGACGCGCGGGGCACGGCCCCTTTGGCGTAAAGAGACTCTTCTTCCTTCAGCTCTTTGTCTACCTGGTTAAGCTGCAACCCGCACTCGGCGATGGACGCTTCGAGCTCCGCCATCTCTTCTCCGGACGGCCCCTTCAGAACCGTCCGGGCCTGGCGCTTTTGCCCCAGCAAGGCCGCCCTGGCGTCGGCCAGGGCGGTGCGGATCGGACCGGCCTCGAGACGCATCAGAAGCTGTCCCCGGACGATGTCGGTTCCCTCCTCAACAGGGACTTGCACGACCAGAGCGTCGATAGGCGCATAGATATCGTTGCGCTTTGCCGGCTCGATAATGCCGTTGGTGCTGACCACGACGCGGATTTCGCGGCGGGCCGCCCTGGCGAGTTGCCATTGCGGAGTATCGGGTCCTTTGCCCAGCCAGTAGATCGCCAGGGAGCCGACGGCCAGGATTGGAAGAAGAATGATCCAAAGCGGGTATCTGCGCGCCATACGAATCCCGATGCCGGATGTTTGAGACTATAGGTATAACTCAATTGAAAGACCGCGGCCATAGCGAATTATAGATACTTGCAAGCAAGTTCCTGATCGCAAACAGTTAAGCCACGGCGGTTCCGGGTTCACAACGGGGGAATCAATGGGATTCACGCTCCAATAGAGGACGCTGCTTCTCGATCCCCTGGAGCGGCGGAATGCGGCTTCCCCACCGTCGCGTCGCCGTGGACGCTGCGGCGCAGGTTTCAATGATTTCGGACCAGGACCCTGTGGAGGACACCTGTAATCTCAACTCCGGCCGGACGCAATTCCCCCCGCCTTGTTTTCGGAACGAGAGCGAAGACCCGATCGGTCGACTGCCAGGCCGTCTGGAATTCCCGTCTGCTGAGGATAACCTTCGGGGCGTCGCGATACATCAAACCAGGGATCAGGGCGTAGGCTGTTCCGTCGCAGACCTCAACGCGCAAGGGCTGGTAAAAATTCAGCGAATTTGCGGATTCGTAGTCCCCCAGCACCACCAGCCGGTCGCCGAGGCGCGCCTCCTGGCCGACGGCCTCGCCGAGTTTTTTGGAAGAGATCAGATCTTCGCAGATGACAAGACTCCAGTGAATCATACCGCATACGACCACCATGACCGCCGCAAGGCTGAGAACCGCCGCGGCCCGCCGGCGCCGTGTGACGAGGCGCAGAGCCGCCGCGAAGCCGATGGCCATGGCGACGGCCGTGACTGCCGCCGGTTTCAGCAGGTTTTTTAAGAGAGCCGAGGGCATGTCCGCCAGGATGCTGAAATCGGTGTCCGCGAGCCTGTCGGCGGGGCCGTCCGCGGCGGGCGGGGGCCCGCCCCCTGCGGCGATCCAGATCGCTCCGCCGACTCCGGCCGCGAGCGCCAGCAGCCCGAGGACAGCCAGCGCGCGGAAGGCCCATAGGGACGATTTACCTTCGCCGTTTTGCGCCGGAGAAACGGCAACCATCAGGGAAAGGGCTGGAAGAGCGGGAAAGGCATAGTGCTCCAGCCTGTGGGAAATGGAGAAGAATCCCAGGACTACGCCCGCCCAGAGCAAAGCCAGTTTCAGAAGCGTCCGCCGGTTTCCCGCGTCCGGTTGCCGGATCCGGACGAGGGCTTCTGGAAGAAACACGATCCAGGGAAAAAACCACACAGGGACGAGAAGCCAGAAGGCGGCCAGCGGCACAGACCAGACGACGGGAGGCTCGCGCCTGCCGAAAAAGCGCAGGAATTGTTCGCCGACGAAGAAGAATCTTAAGAATCCGGGGTTCTCGGCGGCCGCGAGCCAGTGCCAGGGCACAGTCAGCGCGAGGAACAGGAGGGATCCCGGGAGCAGGTGCAGGGTTGCGCACCGGGGCCGTTCCCGCGAGATCAGGAAAAACAGGGCGATGATGAAGACCGGGAAAAAAACGCCGATCAGGCTCTTGCACAGAGAGGCTCCGGCCAGGGCCCCGTAAAAAAGAAGGGCGGGGCGCAGGGGCCGCTTCGGGTCAAAATACCACTCGAGGAAAGCGTACATGGCGACGGCTATGAAAAGAACCAGCCAGATATCGTGAAGGGTTTCGCGTGTGAAAAGAAAGGTTCCCGCGCAAAAAGCCGTGCTCAGACCCGCCGTCAGGGCCGCCTGCCCGTCGGCCGCCCGCCGCGCGGTGAGAGCGACAATCCAGACCAGCGCGACGACGGCAAGGGCGGTCGGCAGACGCAACGCGAATTCGTTGACGCCGAAAATCTTGAAGCTGACGGCCGTGATCCAGTACAGCAGGGGCGGCTTCTCCAGAAACCGGACGCCGTTGGCGTAAGGGGTGACCCAGTCCCCGCTCAAAGCCATATGCCGGGCGGCCTCCGCGTAATACCCCTCGTCGTAATCAATGACACCCCGGCCGGAGGTGGTACCAAGATAAACGAGAGCGGCAAGAAAGACCGGCAGCAGCAGGGATGGCCCGCCGGCGCCGCCGTTCGGCCCCTTTCCCGTTGCCATAATGGATGGCTACTATAGCAATGCAGGATCCGCTTGAGGAAGCGGAAAACACGTGATTGCGGACGGCCTCGCCGGGAACGCGGATCGGGGCGAATTTAAGGAAACCGATGACCCTGGCGGCAAGGGCATTCATTCCGCATCCCGCCGCGCTTGGGGAATCCGCCTGCCCGTCGCCCGCAGGATCGCATTATGGCAAACGGCCGCTAGCGGCGCGGCTCGAAAAGGCCCCGCCGCTGCGTTCGCTAATGATTGAGGACGCCCCGTTGGGACGCTGCCCCCATCCTGGGGGCTTCCGGAAACCGCCCGATCTGCGGGTGGAATGTTCATTTCGCTTGCCCCGACGCCGTATCCCGTATAAAAATCTCCTCCGCCTGGAAGTATTGTCGGGCGCCTCGACGCGCAAGGACGCGGGTGCCATCAACGAATTGATCTAGAACGGGAGGATATGCGGTGTACAAGATTGCAGTAATCCCCGGTGACGGGACCGGACCGGAAGTCACGGCGGAGGCCGTGAAGGTTCTCAAGGCCGTGGCGGCCAAATTCGGTTTCAAGACGGAGTTGACCGAGTATGATTTCGGCGGCGAGCGCTATAAACGGACCGGAGAGACGCTGCCGGACAGCGCCGTCGAGGAACTGCGCAGGTTCGACGCCATATTGCTGGGCGCCATCGGCCACCCGGATGTGCAGCCCGGAATCCTGGAAAAGGGGATCCTGCTCAAAGCCCGCTTCGCCCTGGACCAGTACATCAATCTGAGGCCGGTCAGACTCTTTCCCGGCGTGGAGACGCCGTTGAGGGACAAGGGACCGGACGATATCGATTTCACGGTCGTGCGGGAAAACACGGGCGATCTGTACACCGGCACGGGCGGTATCACCATGAAAGGCACCCCGCACGAAGTAGCGGTGCAGTCATCCGTCTACAGCCGTTTCCAGGTCGACCGGTGCCTGCGCTACGCGTTCCAATACGCGCGTCGGTACGGGAAAAAGGCCCGCGGCAAGGGGAGCCGGAATACCCTGGCCTTATGCGGCAAGACGAACGTGCTGACCTATGTCTATGATCTGTGGGAAAGGGCGTTCCACGAAATGGGGGAAAAGGAGTTTCCCGATATCGCGCGCGAATACTACCATGTGGACGCCACATGCATGTGGTTCGTCAAAAACCCCGAGTGGTTCGATGTGATCGTCACCGGCAATATGTTCGGAGACATCATTACCGATCTGGGCGCCATCATCCAGGGTGGAATGGGCATCGCCGCGGGCGGCAATCTCAATCCCGAAGGCGTCAGCATGTTCGAGCCCATCGGCGGGAGCGCGCCCAAATACACGGGTCAGGGCGTCATCAACCCTCTCGCGGCGATCTGCGCGATGCAGATGATGCTGGAGACGCTCGGCGAGGAGAAGGCCGCCGAAGCGGTCGAGAAAGCCGTCATGTATGTGACGAGTCAAAAGCTGAAGTCGCTCCAGGCCGGGCGAATGGGGTATTCCACATCCCAGGTGGGCGATATGGTCGCCGAAAAGGCGGCGGAATAGAGGCCCTGCGCAAGTCTCGTGGGTCGCCGTCCCCCGCCTAACGGCGCATGCAACCTTTCTTTTTCCCTACCCGACAGGTCTTTGGGTTCCTGGAGAATCTGAAGGGCCCGGAGACCAGTCAGGGGGCTTCGCCCCTTGGAATCCCCCGCGCGCCCGACAGGCTGATTGAATACGAATTATTATCGCGCGCGGGGATTCGAGAAGCCGGAAGCCGGAATAAGAGTTCTCGGCGGACTGGATGATTTTTCCCGATCCCCCGTTGCCGCAGAAACAGTCGAATAATCCTGAACGGCTGCGGTTAGCGAGCATCGGATGGGCCTGGAAGCAGAAAAGCCTGAAGGTTGCGGGATCATACCCCCATGCATAAAGCCAGCAGCGTACCCCCTTCGACATTCGGCATTCTGCGGTTTAGAATCGATTTTCTCGGCTCCATTCGATAAGCGACTTTGCATGCCAGTATCCATGATTTTTCGTTAAAGGCGGGGAAACCATTGCCTCGTCGAGGGTCCGAAGTGTATTTTGAGCTATGAAGCCACAGGAGGATTCCATGAGAGAGGCACCGAAACATTTTGTCGAGTCCGGGAAGAAATACCCCAAGGTCTGGGAAGCTTACGAAAACCTGGGTTCCCAGTGCCGCAATGCGGGGCCTTTGAAGGAGAGGGAGCTGGCCCTGGCGAAACTGGGCGCAGCCGCCGCCTCAAGCATGGAAGGTTCCATGCATTCCCAGGTCCGCAAGGCTCTGGACGCCGGACTGAGACCCGATGAGATACGGCATGCCGTCGTTGTCACTCTGACCACGATCGGGTTTCCGAAAATGATGGCGGCGCTGGCCTGGGCGGAAGATATCCTTGGCCGCGAGAGTTCCGGTAAAAAGTAGTCGAAGCGCAGGGAGAGAGCGATCCATGGCAAAAACAAGGCTTGAAATCCAGGCGGGCCCGCTGCCCATCCTGGGCGTCTACCCGACGATTATGATCGGGGTCAATGTCGAGGGAAGGCCGGACTTCACAACGGTCGCATGGACCGGCGTGGCCGCCAGCGTCCCGCCGTCGGTTACGATCGCGTTGCAGCATCATCGCCACTCGCTTAAAGGCGTGCGTCAGAACATGACCTTTTCGGTCAACATCCCGTCCGTCCTGCAGGTCAAAGAAACGGACTATTGCGGCCTCGCCTCGGGCGCCAGGATCGACAAGGCCGCCGATTGCGGTTTCAAGGTCTTTTACGGCAAGCTGCAGAGCGCTCCGATGATCGAACAGTGTCCGGTGAATCACGCCTGCGAGGTCGTGCAGATTCTGAACCTTGGGAGTCACGAACTCATCGTCGGCAGGATTGTGGAATCCTTCGTCTCGGACGAATGCCTGACCGGCGGGCGTGTGGATCCCGCCAAGGTCCGGCCCTTTGTTTTCGGCGGGCCCGGTTACTACGCCCTTGGCGAATACATCGGAGACGCCTTCCGGTGCGGCGTAGCCGTCAACCCGTCGGCGAAACTGGACACGCTGGAAGAGCTGAAAGAGAAAAGCGGAAACAGGAAATAGCATCCATGCATCGGGTGCAGGAGCCCGGCTCCCCGGAGGGGCATCTCCGCCCTTTACGGGGACGCACATCAGGGATTCCATTAAGGCGATTTTTCAATTTCCCAATAGGGACGGCCTCTGCGGAGCCGTGCCTTGCGACAACGAAGGAGTAATTCCATGAAAACACGAATTCCAGGCTTGATGGCGGTATTGATTCTGGCTGCGGGCGTATCCGGGA
>CAYZTZ010000014.1:40422-45247 GCA_964481255.1 uncultured Acidobacteriota bacterium
CACGAGCGTCGCCATTGCGCCGAACACGTTCACGGCGGCCCAGGCGCCGATTACACTCGAGGTGCTGAACCCTTTGGGCGAGGTCATCCCGCCCCCGACCTTGGGGATCAGTCCGCGTCCGGCGGATTTGAACGGCAGGACGGTCGCGCTTATGGATAACTGGAAAACGGGCGGCGTTTATCTTCAGGACCGTTTTGAGGAACTGCTCAAACAGAGATTCCCCGGCGTCAAGATCCTGCGAACCACCAAACCCCAGGGCAGGCAGGGGGGAGGCCGCCTGATCTATTCCGCGGAGTCGTGGTATCCGGAAGTGGCCCAAAAAGCGGACGCTTTCATTTACACCATCGCGGATTGAGGGTCCTGCACGTGGTGGGGTTCCCACGACTCGTTCCGGGTGGAGAAACTGGGGAAACCGGGAGTTCTCATTACCACCGACCAATTCCGGCATGACGCAAGGATGGCCGCCGAGGACGTGGGCATGCCGGGGCTGCGCATGGTTGTGCTGCCGGCCAGGAACTGGTACCGTTCCAGAATCGACGCAAAGATGTCCGGCGATCTGGCCCAGAGATATTTCGACCAGGTGGTTGACGCGCTGACGCGTCCTCTCACGCCGGAGGAGGCCAGACCGAAACCCAGAGTCAAGGAAGCGCTCCCCGAGTCCTTCCGTGTGAAGGCGGACAGCTGGGATATGGCCGTGGACGCGGTGACGAAGTTCTTCATGGAGAAGAGGATGAGCGACGGCCTGCCGGTGATGCCGCCGACAAGAAAGGCGGTGGAGTGGATGCTCACGGGGACCAGCCGGAATCCCGACGAGATCATCGGAACACTCCCCCCGCGCAAGGGGACCGCGACGATTCGGAAAATCGCCGTCAACGCGGTCATGGCCGGAGCGAGACCGGAATACCTTCCCGTCATTATCGCTGCGGTGGAGGGCCTGGCGGATCCCGGGTTTGACGGCACGTGGTGGCGCATGTCCACGTCCTCCTCCTTCCCGGCGATCGTGGTAAGCGGGCCGATCGGTTCGGAGCTGGAGATGAACTCCGGAATGGGTCTTCTCGGTTACGGGTTCCGCGCCAACGCGACCATCGGCCGGGCGGTCCAGCTCGTCACGATGAATATGGGACAGACATGGCCGGATGTTAACGACATGGCGGGCACAGGGCGGGTGAACTCGTACACCTTCTGGACATTTGCGGAAGATCCGGAAAGTCCCTGGGAGTCCTATGCAGTGGAAAAAGGCCATAAGCCCGAAGACAGCGTCGTGATGACGACGGTTGTGCCCGCCGGAGCGATGCACCTTATCGGGGGAGGAGCCGTCGCGCCGTGGACGGAGCAGGGAATCCTCGACGGCATTATCCGGCAGATAAGCACCCTGCGCGGCACGAGCATCATCTGGACGGCTACCTGGACCGTGGTCATGCACCCGGAATGCGCCAGGCTCTTGAAAGAGAAAGGCATGAGCAAAAAGGACGTGCAGAGGTATCTCTGGGAACAATCAAGAGTGCCTTACGAAAGGGTCGACAAGGCGACGCTCAAGGCGATCAACGAGTGCCTGGAGGCGGGCGAGTTTATTCCGGAAGCGGCTGCCGTGATCCGGGAAGCCTTGAAGCCGGGGGGGAAAGTCCCCGTCGTCCAGACGCCGGATTACATCGATATCATCGTCGCCGGGGGCACGGCGGGGTACACATGGGTCTTCGGCGGCCCGGCGCCGAACCCTCAGCATTCGGTCAAGAAGGTGACCGGGGCCGTTCTGACGAAATCAGGAAAGTAGAGGTGTCGCGGCTTAAGGGCCTCCTTGAACCGCGCCGCTCGAGCGATACTTATGCGGCACAAGATTATCATGGTCGCGCTTGCGGTTTTTTCGCTGACCGCCTGCACGGATGCGCCGGCTGCGCAAGCTTCCGCGGATGAAGCCGTCGCTATCGGTACGGTGTGCGAAGCCAGCATCAGCATCGGGGAAGGCTACGTCACCGATATCGAATCGGTTGAAGCCAGAATCGCGGTGCTTGAGGTGCTGCGCGGAGAAAAGGCTTGGGAAACGGTGAAGGCGGCGGATGCTTCGAACAGGCCGCCGGATCCCGGGATGGAATATGTCGCCGTTCGCGTCCGGTTCGAATACGCGGCTCAAGATGGACGGGACCAGAGTTATGGGATCAGGGACGAGCAGTTCGCCTCGGTTTCCGGCGCGGGGAAGCCGTACGAGCGTCCCTCCGTGGTGCCGCCGGCACCCGCCCTGAACGGCAGGCTCTATCCCGGCGATTCCCTCGAAGGCTGGATCGTCCTGTCGGTTTCGGTCGACGACCCCAGGCCCCTGATGACCTTCGGCAACAATTACAACAGAATCTGGTTCCGCCTTTATTGAATTGGGGTCAGGCTGCCAAGGCCATTGGAGACTCCTGCGATTGGGATGCGCGCATTTCCGGCGAAAAGGATAGGCCTTGGCCGCGATTTCGAACCCGCGGGCATGTGGGAGGTATGCAGCCGACAGCAGGAAGAAGAACCCGGCACATGCGGAAACAAAAAATCCGAGCCTGTGCTTCGACATCGATTCAGTCTTACCTTCAGGTCTGGCATGTCCGCGTGATAAAGTAGGGGGTAGATTCTTCGCTCAAACTTCGGGGAGGCGGAAATGGCTGTTCGGACCAATCTTGCCCAGTTCAGATTGAAACGCGGTTTCTCCGCCATCGAACTGGCAAAGAAGATCGGCGTCAGCCGGCAGACTATTTACGCGATGGAAACCGGCACCTACGTGCCGAATACTCTGCTGGCTCTCAAGCTGGCGCAGGTTCTCGAGGTCAAAGTGGAGGACCTGTTCCAGATAGAAGACAGCGAACCGCCGACGCGCACGGAGCCCGTAGACCTGTTGCCCGCGGAGCAGGAACCGCAACCGGGCCTGCCTGTGCAGCTGTGCCACGTGGAGGACAGGCTTGTCGCCGTTTTGCCGGCCCCGGCCGCCTGGAGCCTGCCGCCTGCGGACGCCGTTCTCATCGAGGCGGGCAAGCGCCCGGGCCGCGGGCGCGTTCAGCTTTTCCAGGATGAGAAGCAGTTCCGAACGCGGCTGTTGATCGCCGGGTGCGACCCGGGCATCTCGGTGCTGCAGCGCCATTTGCAGCGGGAGAGGGTTGAGGCGGTCGTGGCTTACCGGAACAGTTCCCAATCTCTGGACCTGCTCAAGCAATCCCTCATTCACATCGCCGGGTCGCATCTGAGAGACGAAGCCACGGGCGAATCCAATCTTCCGGCCGTCCGGAAGCGTTTCTCCAAGGGTTCCGTCGCCGTGATTTCCTATGCGATGTGGGAAGAAGGGATCGTGGTGGCGCGGGGCAATCCCAAAAGAATCCGGGGCATCGAGGACCTCGCGCGCAAAGACGTGGTGATTGTAAACCGTGAACCGGGCGCGGGCAGCCGCATTCTGCTTGATTCGCATTTAAAGAAGGCCGGAATCGCTCCGAAGAGCGTCAAAGGCTACCGGGATATAGCCATCGGACACCTGCCGGCGGCCTGGAAAGTAAAGACCGGCGGGGCCGACGCCTGCATGGCCACAAAGACGGCCGCGTGCGTCTTCGGACTCGACTTCATCCCCCTGATAAGCGAGCGCTACGACCTGGTCATCCGCAAGCAGAACCTGAGCCACCCCGGCGTTCAGATCCTCCTGGAAACTCTCAGCCGCTCGGCCTTCCGCCGGGAACTCGAGGGGCTCGGCGGCTACGACACGCGGATCGCCGGGGACCGCCTTGTTTGACAGGCTTGATACGACGCGCGGCTCAGATAGCCCCGTGGAGCGGACTCAATACCATCCTGAACGGTAATGGGATTGTAAGGGATGGTCGGGGCATCCAGATTTGAACTGGAGACCTCCTGCGCCCAAGGCAGGCGCGCTACCAGACTGCGCTATGCCCCGACAATTATTGCCCGGCTATTCTAACCTAATCGGCCGGAGCCTGCCAGAGTATCGAGGGCCGTTGCTGAAATGGGAATTGCGAATGACGGCCTGCCGGTCCCGAAACGCCGAAAACCGCGTGAGCTATTTCAGACTGGCAAGAAGGGAGGAAACGGCGCGGGCGCGGTGGCTGTAAAGATTCTTCTCTGATTCGCCCAATTCGGCGAAGGTCTTTCCGAGTTCGGGAAGCAGGAAGACCGGGTCGTATCCGAAACCGTTCGTGCCCCGGGGCGACGCGGCAAGGATCCCCCGGCAGATTCCCAGAGACTCACAGATCAGCTCGCCCTGGCGGGCAAGCGCCAGGGCGCAGACAAAACGCGCTTCGCGCCCGCCTCCCCGTTTTTCGACTTCGTGCAGAAGCTTTCGAATGCGGTCGGCGTCGGAGGCTTCCTCTCCGGCATACCGCGCTGAATGGACTCCGGGCCTTCCCCCAAGCGCCTCGACTTCCAGTCCGGAATCATCGGCCAGGACGGGAAAACTCGTTCGGCGGGAACATTCGATTGCTTTCAGCCGGGCGTTTTCCTCAAAGCTGTCCGCGGTTTCCTGAAGATCCGCCTCGATGTCAAGATCCGCCAGGCTCAGGATCCGGCTGTGAAGCGGGGCGAGCAATGTCCGGAATTCACGCAATTTGCCGCTGTTGCGGGTCGCGACCACCAGGGTTGCCAGGTCGAGGTCTCTCATGGGCCGCAGCGCTCCATCACTCCGGCGCGGGGAACAGGCGCTTCAGGTCCAGCCGCGGCCCAAGCGTCGCTTTCTGCAGCTCTATCAGCCGGCGTATCCCCTTTGCGCCCAGCGCCTGCATCTCGTCGAACTGTTCGGCCGTGAAAGGGGTCTTCTCGGCGGTCCCCTGAATTTCGACGTAGCGGCCGCGGCCCGTCATCACCA
>CAYZTZ010000015.1:0-4099 GCA_964481255.1 uncultured Acidobacteriota bacterium
CAGGGTGTCGCGCTGAAGGGCGATTGCCACAGGCTGTTCCTGTTGGCCGGTGGCGCGAACCCGGCAAACGGCCGTTCGTTCAATGCGTGCAATTCGTGGTCCCCGTTTGTAGAATGTCAACGGGCGCAGGATGGATCGCCGGGGCCGTTCCGCTTTCGCCATGCCGGCGGCTCCGGGACTGTCGTCCCGAAAAGGAGGTTGAGATGAGAAGGAAGCTGCTGATGCCGGGTTGCTTTTGGGCGGTCGCGGTCCTGCTGCTCTCCGACATCGCGCCCGTGCAGGCGGGGCGCGGGACCGAAGCGGCGGACGGCAGGCTGGTTACCGTTCTGAATCCGGCCGTAACCGAAAAACTCGCGCCGAGGGTGCCGCTGGCTCCCCGGCTTGACGGCCTGGAAGGCAAAACCATCTACCTGGTGGACATGAACTATGAAGGGCTGGGCGGCACTCCCGTGATGGCGGAAATGCGCGAGTGGTTCGCGGCGAACATGCCCCGTGTGCATGCCGTCTATAAGCTCAAGAGGGGCAACTATGTGGAGGACGACCCGGCGCTGTGGAAGGAAATAGCGTCCGGCAAGGGCAACGGCGTCGTCCTGGGCGTTGCCGGCTGATGGGGATGCATCGCGGCCGTGAGCCGCTTCGCCGGAACCCTGGAAAGGGAATACGGCATACCCACCGTGTCGCTGGCGAATGAAAACATCGTTTCGTTCGCCGTGGACGCCCATTTCAAGTACAGCACCGGCATGCCTCTGCGTTTCGCCGGGGCGCCGTACCCTTTTACGGGCCTTAAAAAGGAAATGCTGAAGGCCTATCTCGAAGGGAAGGACAAGCTCAGCGGCAAACCCCTGATGCGGGCGATCGTCGATGGCCTGACTGTGCCGCTGACGGCCGAGGAAAAGAAAACGGGCGTGCCTCCCGAGGCGGCGCCCGAACCGAGGTTCCTGCCTCCGGATACCGAGGATAATCTGCAGAGCCTGTTCAAAAGCAGGGGCTGGACCGACTACAACCCGGTCATTCTCCCGACACAGGAGAGAGTGGCCGCGATGTTGAAGGGCACCAGCCGCAAGCCCGACGAGGTCATCGGCGCCCGCGCCGGCACCTTCGGGACCGGCCGTTCGTTCACGGTGGAGAAAGTGGCCATCATCGCCGTCATGGCGGGCGCGCGACCCGAGTATCTGCCCGTTATCCTGGCGCTCTCGAGCCAGGTCCCGTATGCGGATTCCACGACGTCCAACGCGAGCATGGTGCTGGTGAACGGGCCGATACGAAAAGAGATAAGAATGAATTCAGGCCAGGGCGCGCTGGGGCCCAACGCGGAAGCCAATTCCGTCATCGGCCGGGCGATGGTCCTGATCCATAAGATCATCCAGGGATACCAGGAGGGCGTCAGCGGCTTCTCCTCCCTCAGCAACCCGCTCCTTTACAATTACGTGACCATAGCGGAAAACGAGGAGGCGCTCCCGGAAGGGTGGAAACCTTTCCACGTCCAGAGGGGTCATAAGCCTGAGGACAGCGTGCTCACGATCTTCATGGGCTGGAATTTCGTGAACTGTTCCGGCTCGGTCGTGGAACACTATGCCCCTCAGTTATTGATGCGGGACTTCACCAGGGTTCTGGCGGCGACAGGGGCCGCGACCATCCTCATGGACCCGTCCGTCGCGTATCAGCTGAAGAACACCCAGGGATTTCAGACCAAGGAATCGTTTTCCGAGTGGCTCTCCAAGAACGCGGAAACAACCGCGGCGACCTATTGGGCCAATTCGATCGCTTCCGGCATGATGGGCCCTCTGGGCAAACAGGGTCTTGAGCCCTACGCGACCTGGCAGAAAGTCCCGGGCGACACCCCGATCAAACATCTCCCCAACCCGCGCAACATACACAGCGTCGTCGTGGGGGGCGCCACGGCGAGCGTCTGGTTTATCACCGATTTCATGCCGGGAAGGGGCGTTTTGATCGATAGCTGGAGGTAGTGCGAAGAAGGACCGGAGCGGCTCCAGCAGGCCGCTCCGGCCCGGCTCACCGGACGGATTTCTTTTACGGACTACGGAATCCTGATGGAGCCGCGCAGACGGATGTCGTCGGAAGCGGCGCCGATCATGATCTCGACCGTCCCCTTCTCCAGAACGAAAGCATGCCTCCTTTCGTCCCAGTAGGATAGATCTTCCGCCTTCAGCGGTATGGCGACCCTGAGGCTCCGGCCGGCCGGGATACGCACGCGCCGGAAGCCCCTCAGAGCCTTGGCCGGCCTTTCCACCCTGGAATCCGGGAAGGCGGCGTAAAGCTGAACGACTTCGTCGCCGTCCATGGCCCCGCTGTTCTTAACTTCCACGAAAACGTTTGCGGTCTCCCCTTCCTTCAGGGCGGGCCGGTCCATGGACAGGCCGCGGTATTCAAAAGTTGTATAGCTGAGTCCATGGCCGAAGGCGAAGAGCGGTTTGTGCCGCTCATACATATAGGTGCGGCCGTTTCGGATGTTGTAATCGAGCATCGGCGGCAATTGATCGATGGAAGCGGTCCATGTCTGCACAAGGCGGCCGGCGGGGTTCTCCATCCCGAAGAGAACGTCGGCGACGCCGTTGCCCAGCTCCTGGCTGGAGTGGGTGACATGGAGGATGGCGGGCACATGATCCTTAGACCAGGAAACGGCGTAGGGGAAACTGGACACCAGAATGAGAGCCGTGTTCGGATTGGCTGCCCGGACAAGACGCACCAGGTCTTCCTGCTCCAGCGAGATGGCCTGTCGGTCGATCTCCTCCCGTCCGTCGCTGGGGACGTGGTTTTTCCCCCACTCCAGACCATAGCTCAGGGGGTGGTTCCCAACGCAGACAACGGCCACATCCGACCTGCGCGCGGCCGTGACCGCCGCGTCCGACTTGTTGTCCGGTGCGAACCGAACCTCGACGTCGTTTCCGGCGTGATTTTTGATGCCGTCCAGGATGGATACCTTATAGGGAGGCGTCCCCGAATACCAGTCGGACACGACCAGGTCGGCGCTCGGGCCGATGACGGCGATGGATTTCAGGCGTTCTTTCCTCAGCGGGAGCAGTCCCTCGTTTTTCAACAGGACGATGGACCGGACCGTGGCCTTGCGCGCCAGCGCCGCCGCTTCCGGTTTAGTCCAGGGTTTCTCCGTGTCCTCGATCCCGATCGCAGCGTAGGGATTGTCCGCGCCCCGGTCCATCAGGCCCAGCTTGAGCATCACCCTCAGCGTGCCGCGAACGGCGGCGTCAAGATCTCTTTCTGAGAACAGGCCGCCGTCAAGAGCCTGTTTCAGGTAAGGCATGTACTGGTCCAGGAACATGTTGATCCCCGAATGAATGCAGGCCGCCGCGGCTTCAACGTAGCCGCTGTAGTATTTATGGGAGTCCACCAGACGCTTGAAGGCCCCGCCGTCGGTGCAGATGATGCCGTTCTGTCCCCATTCCTTGACCGTGACGCTTTTCAGCACGGGGTGCACGGTGCAGGGTATGCCGTTGTATTTGTTATAGGCAGCCATGTAGGCGCGCGAGCCTCCTTCCGTTATGCCCTTATAAAAGGCATAGCCGTAATACTCGCGAAAGAGGCGCTCATCGAAATCCGAGGAATCGACGAAGCGGTTGTTTTCGTTGCTGTTGGCCAGGAAATGCTTCATCAGCGAAGCGGTCCTCCAGTATTTCGGGTGGTCTCCCTGCAGGCCCTGAACGCAGGCGACGGTCAGGACCGCGGCAAGAAAGGGGTCTTCCCCGTAGCATTCCTCCGTCCTGCCCCACCGGATGTCGCGTCCCAGATCGGCGTTCGGCGCCAGAACGATCAGTCCGGCCTTCCCGTAATCCGCGTTCTGAGTCAGGTACCGCGTCTCATAGGCTTCCCAGGCGGCGATCTGTTTATGAAGCTCGGGATCCCACATCTCGGCCAGCCCGATGGCCTGGGGGAAGGTCGTGGTGGGCGCTTCCCCTTCTCCTTTGACGGCCCAATTGGCGGGGCCGCTCCACGCCAGCCCGTGGAGGCCTTCCACGATGCGAGTCCCCCGGACTCCCAGGCGGGGTATGCCGGGAAGCATCGGGGAAAGGTGCTGGATCTTTTCCTGCAGAGTCATCAGGGACAGCAGGTTGTCGAGCCGCGC
>CAYZTZ010000015.1:4199-43936 GCA_964481255.1 uncultured Acidobacteriota bacterium
GTTCCAATTTCGGGGCCAACAGATGGATCAGGAGCAGGGCGATCAGGTATGTGCACCCCGCAATCAGAAACATAATCAGGTAGCTTCCCGTGTTTTGTCTCAGCCACCCGGCGCCCAGGTTCATGAAGAAGCCTCCCATGCCGCCGGCAAAGCCGCCGATGCCCACAATCGATGCGACGGCCTTTCTTGGGAACATATCCGACGCCATTGTGAAGAGATTGGCGGAAAATCCCTGGTGGGCCGCCGCCGCGATGCCGACCAGCCAAACCGCCAGCCACTTGGCGTCGACGACGGGCGCCATGGCCACCGGCAAAATGCAGACGGCGCAAATAAGCATTGTGATCTTGCGTGCGAAATTGACGGTCCGGCCTGTGCGGATAAGGTAGGAACTGAGCCATCCGCCGAAAACGGATCCGACATCCGCCAGGAGATAGACCGTTATAAGCGGCAGGCCGACTCCTTTCAGATCGACCCCGAAGCGGTCATTCAGGAACAGCGGGAACCAGAACAAGTAGAACCACCATATTGAATCGATCATGAATTTGCCGACGGAATAGGCCCATGTCTGGCGATGGGGCAGCAGGCGGCTCCACGCTATCTTTATCTCGGGATCCGGCGGATCGCTTTCAATATAGGCAAGTTCGGTCCGGGAAAGCCCCGGATGCTCGGAGGGCCTGCGGTAGGTCGGCCACCAGAACACTATCCACACCAGGCCGGCCAGCCCCGTGATTATAAACGCCGCCTGCCAGCTCCAGTAAAGCGCGATAAAGGGGACCACGGCCGGCGCCACGACGGCCCCGACATTGGTCCCGGCGTTAAAAATCCCTGTTGCCAGCGCGCGTTCTTTCTTGGGGAACCACTCCGCGACGGTCTTGATCGCCGCAGGGAAATTGCCCGATTCGCCGATGCCGAGACAAAAACGGGCCAGGCCGAAGCCGAAAGCGGAGCGCGCCAGCGCATGGGCTGCGGCGGCGACGGACCACACGGCGAGGTAGAGAGTGTATCCGATTCGGGTTCCGATCCTGTCTATGAGCCATCCGGCAAAGAGGAATCCTATGGCGTAGGCGAGTGTGAAAGAACCGCTGATATAGCCGTAATGCTGATCCGTCCATCCGATTTCGGATCGCAATGCGGGCGCCAGGACCCCCAGCACCGCGCGATCGACGTAATTGATGGTCGTGGCAAAAAAGAGCAGCGCGCAGATAATCCAGCGGTAACGGCCTATTTTTGCCTTAAAGGATGCTTTCAACAAGGGGTCTGCTGCCTGCTGTTGTGCCATCCGGGACTCTTCCAATCATCCGTGCTCAGGGCGCGCGATGACACCTGTTCCATCAAACCTGGTTCCCCTTCCGCTCGCAGGGGTCGGCATTGATTCTATTGCCATTGGCGGAATTTAGCCAGTTTCTGTCGCAAAATTATAAATCCGCCAGGCGCCCGCAAAGGGCATGAACGTCAGGCTCGGGCAAAATCAAGCGCTGAAAGCGCGCAACAGCGAAGCCTGGGGCGCAAGCCCAAGGTATCCGCATGAGGCCGAATAAGCTCTATAGGAGCGGGACGGAAGCTGTGTCGCCTTTGCAGGGCTCTTTCTGACCCGCCTCTGGACCAGGATATCGGCCGCTTAGCGGGCGAAACCCTGTGTTAGGCTGTGCCGCGCCTGCGGCACGGAACTGTGCCCCGGCTCAATGCGGAGTTCGATTCCAGAATCAGTCTCGCGACGCAAGCCGGCTATGCCAATCCGAAGCAGCGGGGGCGCTCCCGGATGTCCCTCTCAAATTTCTCTATCAGCGCTTCGGGCGTGTCGTAGAGCGGCCTCCACCCCCACTCCTTTCGGGCGAAACCGTCATCCAGTTTCTTGAGCGCCGTGACCCCGAGAGCGCCGGCGGGCGCTCTGTAGGTTATTTTCGTCCCGGGATAGCGCTTCTTGAGAATGCTCTCCAGTTCATGGACCGAGACGGCGTCGCGGATGCCTGAAACGCAATAGTTGACCATTGAGATTTTGTCCCCTGGGGCCTGCAATATCATATCCGCAGCCCTCGCCGCGTCGGTGACATATATGATGGGCGCTCCGGGATCGCCCGGGGAAGCGTAAACGCATTCGTGGGGTCTGCCCATAATGGCGTCCTGGATCATGGGAGGCACCCAGTGCCCGGGGGTGCGGACGTTGGGGCCGCAGGTCGAAGGATAGCGGACGGAGCGGAAATCTATCCCGAACCTGTTCCGGTACCAGCGGCCCAACCCCTCGCAGTAAAGCTTGCCGCAGCCGTAAAGGTTCGTCGGGCGCTGAATCGTAAGATCATCGACCACATCGGGCATTCCCAGTCCGTAGGTGCCGAGGGAGCTGGTAAACATCATCTTTTCGACGCCGAAGAGCCTGGCCGCCTCCAGGACGTTGTAGGTTCCGACGACGTTGACGCGAAACGAAGCCCATGGATTGCTTTCCGACGCGAGCGTGAGCAGGGCGCCCATATGGTAGATCTCCGTGATCCCGTTGTCCCTGACCGCGTTGGCCACTTCGGGCCAATTGCTTACATCCCCCCGCACGACTTTCACTCTGTCCTTGATGTCCTCGATGCGGTACTCGGCGACGGCCACGTCGAATAAAACCACTTCCTCGCTGCGGTCGACCAGGATATGAGCCAGTTCGGCGCCGATATACCCCGTTCCTCCGGTGATGAGCTTCGCCATTTCAACACCCCCCTCCTTATATCAGCGGCCTCTGCCGGGGCCTGTTTCCAGCAGGGCGCAACGGCCCCTTGAAAACAGGCCGTCATCGGGCATCAGGCGGCGCTTTTCAGTCAAGGCACAAAACCGCGCCGGTATATCAATATCACCTGGTCGGCCTCCAGAACGGTCTGCTCCTCCTGGTTGAACACCGTGATGCGCGTCGTGAGGACGCCGCGGTCCGGCTTGCGCGTCTCCTTTTTGCCTGTGATCTTCTGGGTCGCCCGTATGGTGTCGCCGAACTTCACGGTTTTCAGGAAACGGACGCTCATCTCAAGTATCGCGATGGAGGTTCCCTCGAAAGCGCCGGTCTGATTCAGTAGCCCCGTGGCCATGGACAGCACGAGGAGTCCATGGGCGATCCTGGCCCCCATGGGATCTTTCCTGGCGAATTCCTCATTCATGTGTTGCGGGTGAAAATCGCCGGAAAGACAGGCGAAAAGGACGACATCCGCCTCCGTGACGGTCCTGGCTCCGCCGACGATCTCCTCGTCGATCGCGAATTCCTCAAACGTCCTGCCGCGCGCCTGATAACGCATTCAAGCCTCCTCCCGCAAAGACCCTTTCCCCGAGCGCCCGATCCGCGTGGATTGCGGGCCGTCCTGGATTCCGGCGGCCGGCTGTTTATGTGATCGCGCCTTCGTCCTTCAGGCGCGTGATATCTTCCCAGGTGTAGCCCGCCTCCAGAAGAATCTCCTCCGAGTGCTGGCCGACTTCGGGAGCCGGCCCCTTCACGCTTGCCCCCGTCTCGCTGAATTTGACCGGACTCGCCACCAGCCTGATCTCTCCCGCATTCGGGTGGTCCAGCTTGACGAAAAAGTCGTTCGCCGCCGCCTGCGGATCGTCTGTGATTTCCAGGACCGTCTGCGCCATGGAACTGACGAGGCCGTGGCTGTCCAGGATGTCGATCCACTCGCGGAGGGTTTTGCCGGCAAAGATCCCGCTGATGATGGAAATCAGGAGCTCGTTGTTTTCCTGCCTCCTGTCATCCGTGTTGAAACGGCTGTCATCCTGCAATTCCGGGCGCCCTATCGCTTTGCAGAAGTCGGGCCAGAAGCGCTCGGACTGCATCATGGCCAGCTGCATCCAGCGCCCGTCGCTTGTCTGGTAGCTGTTCCATATGGGGTTCTTCGCTTTCCGCCGGTCGATGTTCGGGATCTCTTCCCTTCGGTATAAAGCGACCTGAATGTCCTGATTCAGGACCCAGACCGCGGTCTGGTACAGCGAGAAGGAAACCTTTTGCCCTTTGCCGGTCCGCTCCCTCGCCAGGAGCGCCGCCAGGATGCCCGATGTCACGCACATGGATGTAATGCTGTCGCCGATACCGGGGCGGTGGCTGGGGGGCGGGCTCGCCGGGGCTCCCAGTTTCGACATGAGGCCTCCGCGCGCCCAGAACGCCGTGTAATCGTACCCCGGCTTGTCTCTGTCCTCCCCCCCCTCGCCGTAACCGGTCAACGCGGCATAGACCAGCTTCGGGTTCCTCCGGCTCAAGGTCTCGTAGTCCATCTTCAGCCTCTCCAGGACACGGGATTGGAAATTGGATACGAAAACGTCGCAGCGCTCCACCAGCCGATAGACGATGTCCTTTCCCTGCTCGGTGCGCAGATTCACCCCCAGTCCCCGTTTCCCGCGGTTCAATACCTCGAAGACAGGCGTGATGTGATTGCTTTGAGGGATCCCCTCCGTGGACTTGATGCCGCGCAGGGAGTCGCCCACGCCGGGATCCTCTATCTTGATCACCTCGGCGCCCCAATCGGACAAAATGGCGCAGGCGCAGGGGACCGCCACCCAGTGGCCCAACTCCAGAACTCGAATACCGTGAAGCGCTCCGGGCATATTGAAACCTCCTATATGGGAATGATGCTGCGGTTTCGGGTCAACGGATCCACCGCCTGGACCTCCGCGGCCGTTTTCATCAGCCGTTTTCCCTGTGAGTTCGACAAAATCAGATAGCGCCCGCCATCTCGTAAAATCAACCGATTTTCTGCTTTTCAGGGAAATAAAGTCAAAAGCTTTAAATCGATGGAGTTTCCAGTTCCCCGTTTGCGGGCGCGAGATTTGGGAGACGGGTCGGGGAAGGGAGAACGATGAATCCCCCGCGCGGGCATATGTGGTATAGTCGGGCAGAGGCCCGTCTATGAACGAAATCCGTGAAGGGAAGGCGGACTCGGCGCCGTCCTGCAGGGCCGCCTGGTATGCGGCCGTCGTGTTGATGCTCTGCTACGCCCTTTCCTATGTGGACCGGCAGATCCTGGGCCTGCTGGTGCCGCAAATCAAAGCCGACCTCGGGATCAGCGACACGCTGATGGGCCTGTTGCAGGGGTTCTCCTTCGCGCTTTTCTATGCCGCGATGGGCCTTCCCCTGGGGCGTATCGCCGATTTCACCAACCGGCGCAATCTCATCGCGATCTGCATCGCGTTCTGGAGCCTTTTCACCGCGGCCTGCGCCGCCGCCAGAAGTTACGCGACGCTTTTTCTGGCGCGCATGGGCGTAGGGATCGGCGAGGCGGCCCTGAACCCGGCCTCCTTCTCGATCCTCTCCGACTATTTCCCCAGGGAACGCCTCGGCGCGGCGTTGAGCGTGTATTATATCGGCCAGCTGATCGGCTCCTCTCTGGCGCTTGGCGTGGGCGGGACCGTCGTTCAAATAGTCTCCCAAAAACCCGACGTCGCGCTGCCTCTTCTCGGAAGCATCGCGTCCTGGCGGCTCACCTTCCTGATCCTGGGTCTGCCGGGTCTTCTGTTCCCGCTTCTGCTTATGACCATCCGCGAACCCGCGCGCAGGGATGTGCTCCGCACATCCTCGGGAAAAGAGAGACTGAGTTTGCGGGAGACCGTGGCCGAGGTGCGGAAACGATGGCAGTCGGTGGCGGGAATCTCCCTGGGCTTCGTCTTCCACGGCGCATGCAACTACGGGTTCAGCGCCTGGGTGCCGACCTATTTTCTGCGCGCGCACGGCTGGAGCATAGGCGAAACCGGGCGCGCCCTGGGAATCCTCGTCATTTCATTCGGATGCCTGGGCTTGTACCTGGGAGGGCATTGGAGCGAGCGCTGGCAGAGGCGGGGACACGTGGACGCTCCGCTTCGCGTGGCGATCCCGTGCGCGATCGGGATCCTGCTTTTCCTCGTTCCGGCGATGCTGATGCCGACGGCCGCCTGGTCTCTGGCCCTGATCGGCCCGGGGCTCTTTTTCCTGGCGATGCCGATGGGGACCGTGGGCGCCGCTCTGACGGTCATCTTCCCCAACCAGGTGCGCGCGCAGGTGAGCGCGCTCTACCTGTTCATTCTGAACCTGGGCGGCCTGACGCTGGGGCCTCTGCTGCCGGGATTGTTCACCGATTACGTGTTCAGGGACCCGAACATGCTGGGCCCGGCGATCGCGATCACCATGGCGATCGGCGGCGCGTGCATCCTGACGATTTATTCGGCCACACTGCGTCCTTACAGGGAGCACTACCGGATGCTGCAGAAGGCCATGGAGAGCCGTCCGCTCGCACCGCACAGGAATTCCTGATCGGCGGGCCTTCGGCACGACTGCTTCGAGCGGGAATCCGCGGCCCGATCCGCGGGATAAAAGCGGCGGCGAGCGGCTGTCCCGCCTCAGCGGGTGAAGTTCCTGATGATGAGATAGATCGCGAGCTCGGGAGTCAGATAACTGGTTGTCTTGATATCGATTCTCTCCATGCGATAGCCGGTTTTTCCCCCCGCCTTTTGAGTGGCGATCACCCTTATCTTCTTCCCGTCGCTCTCAGGCACGGGTTCCAGTCTGACCTTCACGCTCTCTTCGGTCGACTCCGCACTCAGGATCCTGATGGATCTCTCGGCCGGGATCGAGATAAGGATCTCCTTGGAAACCTCCTCGTTCCCCTGCGGCGCGCCTTCAAAATAGATCGATGGGCTTGAAACCGTGATTTCCGGTTGCACGTCGGCACGCATTGACAGGGAAACCGTCGGCCGCAGCGGGTCATTGGTCACGATATGGATCGGCTTGTCCACGGCGCCCGTCAGACCCGCGGTGTCCAACAGCGCCTCGATTTGACCGCTTTGACCTGCCTGAATCCGCTTGGCGGAAAGCGAGGCCGCCTGGCAGCCGCAGGACGGCTCGATACCCAAGACTTCCAATTCGCCGGAGCCCCTGTTGCTGAAGCTGAAAACGTGCTTGAGTATTTCCCCCTGAAGCACCTTGCCGAAGTCCTTTACGGGATCGTCTATTGCCATGACGGGAACCTTATCCTGCCCGGGCATGGGGGACATCGCCATTGCCAAGCAGATCCAGGCCATGAAAGACAGGCGGTTCATGTCCGTTCCCGATGAAAATGAGATGCGCGGCCCCGCACCTCGGATGCGCCCATTATAAGCTCCGGCATCCTTGGCTTCAATCCCGCCCCGTGCGCGGAACGGTTTCAACGGATGCGCGGAGCGGCGGAATCCACGATGTGGCCGGCGAAACTGAAGGCCGAGGTGAAAGCCGGCGAAACGGCGTTCAGCACGTGGGTCGAGGCCTCGGCGTGCTCGATCAGAAAATCCATTACAAGCTTGCCGGCGGCCGTATCAAGGAGTTGGGCGCGGATCCCGGGCCGCATGGAGCCGCAAAACCTGTCGGGGTCGAGGCGCCGGACCAGCTTCGCCGCCTGCGAGATGAAATATCGCCGGCGGTATTTGCGCATCTCCTCCAGAGCGAGCTGCCGGAAGTTGAACCGGTTGAGCAGAAACAGTTTCGCCTCCCGGCTGAGAATCTCCGCGCACTCCAGGGCGTTAAAGCGCGCAACCCCCGTGTAGTTCTCCCGCCAGAAGGCAGGGATGGCGGTAGGGCCGATCGTGACATGGCCGTCCACAGCCTTGGTGAAGTGAACTCCGAGGAAGGGGTTCCGCAGGTTCGGGACCGGATAGACGTGACGGCGCAGCACTTCGTCATCGCGGTAACGCAGGTAGAGCCCCTTGAAGGGGATCATGGTGACGCCGCGTGCGGCGCCGAAATGGCGGGCGACACGGTCGGCGTAAAGCCCGGCGGCGTTGAAGAGGTAGCGGTACCCGATCCGCTCGCGGTCGGTCAGGACGGCTCCGGGCGCTCTTCCGGCCGCGCGCTGCCCGAACAGGATTTCGACGTTTGCGGGAAAGCGGGATGCGATGTGGCGGCAGACCTGGACCGGGTCGATGGTGCTCGTGGTGGGGGAAAACAGAGCCGCTTCCACCGTTTGAGCGTTCGGCTCGATCTCGGCGAGCTCCTTCGGATCGATCAGCGTTAGGGAGACGCCGTTATTGTCCCCGCGGCGCTTGAGTTCGTGGATGCCCGCGACCTCGCTTTCGTCGCAGGCAACCACCACCTTGCCGCAACGGTTGATGAGCAGACCGTGCTCCAGGCAGTATTCGGTCAGCAGCCGGTTGCCTGTCCGCGTGAAGCGCGCTTTCAGGCTGTCGGCGCTGTAATAGAATCCGGCATGCAGCACCCCGCTGTTGCGGCCGCTGGCGTGGAAGGCCACCTCGTTTTCCTTTTCCAGGATGACGATCCGGGCGCCGGCATAGCGCCCGGCCAGCTCGCGCGCGATACTCAGGCCGATAATCCCGGCGCCCACAATGACGAAATCAGCTTCCTTCAAGGATGTTTCCCCGCGTATTTGCGATCATTCAAAGCGCAGTAAAGCGCAGTTTAACATGATTGTCGATGTCGAACACGGGGCTGAGCAAGCGCCGGGGCATTTGGGGCGAGGTTGGGTCCATGAAATATGCCCCTCGAACGGAGCGGGCGCGCTGCAGAAGCGGCGAAGGTCGTGGTTCCTGGAAACATCGGCGGAGGAAGCTTCAACTGGAATTGCTGCGAGTTCGCCCTGATTCCGCCCTTGTCGGCGGCCGGCGGGAATCCCTCAAAATATCGATCGTCTCAATATTGCGCTTGAAGGGCAGGTGTTCGGTTCGCCTGCCTGAAGAAACCCGTTCATAGAAACCTGTGATATAATTCGAGGCCCAGGGGCGTCTGACGGCAAATGCGCGCGATATCAAGCTCTAAACGAATCATCCTTTTCAGAAGGGAGCCTCCGGAAGGAGCTCGCATTTTTAAGAAGAGCTTCTGTTCCCCCTCTCGGCAGCGCACTCGACGGTTGAATCCTTGATGAAGTGCGGAATAGGGCTGAAAACGCCTCGGACACCTCAGGCGCTTGGTGAGTTCATATCGACAAAAAACCGTCGATGCGATTTTTTGAATTGGGCCCCTGGGTTTTACGGTTTCCATTTTCCATTCATGGCAAAATGGAAATTGGAAAATTAAAAATGGAAACCGGCAAATTCGTTTCCTGCTGTCCAGAAGGGATCCCTCGTTCGGGGCCTTCGCCCCGAACGAGCCCAGGCCGTTATTTGAGACGCAACGAGGATTTTGTTCCTGTTTCGGGATCCAGCAAGAAGGTGGGAGTGATTCCAGCTCCCGGCTTCTCAGGTCCCAGCGAGCAAGAAAATTACGGGATTGGACCAACGTATCTTGCGCACGGGGATCTCAGGGGGGAAGCCCCTTGGCTGGTGGTGATGCTTACCGGCTCGCAAAGAAACATGGAGAGGATGAATGGCTATTGAAATCGTCGATTATGACAGATTGATGTCCGGATCCATCGATATGCATCTTCACCCCGGTCCTGATGCCTTTAAATGCCGAGTGGATGCGCTGGAAGCGGCCAGACAGGCGAAGCAGGCGGGGATGAAAGCCATCGTGATCAAGAACCACTTCTACCCGACGGCGCCCTTGGCGATGATGGTGAACGAGCTGGTTCCTGACTTCATGGTGTTCGGCAGCGTCTGCCTGGATTATGAGATCGGGGGCCTGAACGTGCATGCGGTCGAGTATTCCGCCAGGGCCGGGGCGCGTGTAATCTGGATGCCGACCTTCTCCTCGACCAACTCCATATCCAAAATGAGGGAACTCGGCCTGCCGCTCAAGGGAGAAGGGTATTCGATTCTGGACGGCAAAGGGCGGCTGGTGCCGGAGGTCGCTCCAATACTGGATATCATCAAGCGGCACGATATGGTGTTGGCCAGCGGCCATATGTCGCCGACGGAGACGTTTGCCCTTGAAGAGGAAGCGCGCAGATCGGGGATCCATAAATTTGTCGTCACTCATCCTCTGGATCATGAGTTTTTCTCCCAGGCTTTCAGCAAACAGGATTTGATTCAGCTGGCGAAGAACGGAGCCTTCATCGAATGCACCTTTCTGGCCTTTCAGGCCTCCGAGTTCAGACATGATCCGGCCGAGATGGCGGATCTCATCAGGACTGTGGGCGCCGAAAAATGCATTATGTCGACGGATCTCGGGCAGATATGGAATCCCCTGCCTGTCGAAGGCTTTAGAATGTTCATTGTCACCCTGCTTAAATACGGCATTACGGAGGATGAAATCAACCTGATGGCCAAAACCAATCCCGGCAAGTTGCTGGGGTTGAGCGCCTGACCCGATGCGGAAATCCCCCGCGAGCGGTCACGGCAGTTAAGGAGGCGTCCCAGCCATGGAATACTCAAAGTCGGAAGCCAAATTATGGGCAAAGCTTAATATGAAGGGCCTGGAAGTGCCGATTTTCCCTTCCTTCACGCCCGACCTTGAAAACCTGGACGAAGAGGGCATCCGTTTTGATGTCCATCATATTTTCGCCAATGGCTTTGCTTCGGTGATGGCCGCGCCCGAGGTTTGCGGCATGACATTTGAGGAACGGAAAAAGTTCGTGGAGATAGTCTGCGACGAAGCCAGAGGCAAAATGCATTCTTCCGTGAGCGTGATGCAGGACACGGTCGAACAGGATATCGAAATGCTGCGTCATGTCGAAAAAGTCGGCGGCACTCATGTCACGCTCGGGCATCCGGTGCAATACTACCCCCGAACGGAAGAAGACATTTTCCAGATGTACAAATTCATGTGCGATTCCACCGACCTGGCGATAACGTTTTATCCCGGCCGGCTGCACACATGGCATTTCCATCCGAGCTATTTTCCTCCGGATGTAATGCGGCGGATCGCCGAAATCCCCAACGTGGTGGCCATGAAGGTCACAGGCGGCAGCTCCGTGGCGGCAACCGTTCAAGCTTTCCGCCTCTGCGGAGAACAGATCCTGGTCAGCGACCCGATGCCCGACAGGTGGTTTTTCACCGTTCCAAAGTACGGCCAGCAGTGGGCCGGTGCCGGGCCCTTTTATGGGATGCAGACTCCCGAGAACCCGCGGATTGTCAGAATGTTTGATCTTCTGACAAAAGGCGACGTCGATAAGGCCATGGATATCTTCTGGGGGATGTCCCGGCCGGGCCCCCAGGGATCGCTGGCGGATTCCTATTTTCACAGCGGCATCGTGACCGCGCTGGCGGATAAATACGCCCACTGGTGCACCGGGGGCAATGGCGGTACTGTCCGGCAGCCCACGGGCCGCCTGCACGATTATCAAAAAGACGCCATCCGGGCCGGTCTGAAGGCCATAGGGATCACCCCCCGTGAGCCGGAGGAGGAGTTCTATGTGGGCCGCGTGAATTATGCAAAGGGGTACAGGCTTAAGAAATATGAGGCCTGATGGAATCCCGAAGATCCCATCGCGCCGGCGTGCGTCCGCGATAACGAATTCTACCCGCTATCATAAAATCAAGGAGCAAGCCATGGAATTCACGAAATCGGAAGCCAAGGAATGGGCCAGGAAAAATTATCGCGGCCTGGACGGCGTCATTCAGCCGTCCTATACCCCGGATCTGGAAAGTCTTGATGAGGAAGGGATTCGGCACGATGTCCGGCATAACATCGCCAAGGGTGTGTTCAGCGTTTTCTGCGCGGGTGAAGTCTCCGCCATGAGCCGTGAAGAGCGCAGGCAGTTCGTAAGGATAGTCGCCGAGGAAGCCCAAGGCAAGGTTCTGGTTTCAATGTTCGGAGCCCTTGACGATGCCGAGCAATCCATAGAATTGCTGAACTATTTCGAGAGTGTGGGCGGGACCCACACCTTGTTGGGTTGGCCGGGCAACTTCTATGCCAAATCGGAGGAGGATATCTTTCGGGTCACTAAAAAGATATGCGACTCCATCAACCTGGCCGTGGACCTCTGGCCCAAGCCTTTTTACGATTTTGGAAGATTCCATCCGAGCGGGTTCAATCCGGCATTGATAGAACGGATTTGTCAGATACCCAATGTCGTTGCAATAAAGGCGTATCTCAGCGACGGTATCGGAAAATGGGCGGACGTTCACCACCGTGTGGGGGATCAGATCCTGCTTCAGTCCGCCGAGATGGCGGAATGGCCGATCACCGTCGCCCGATACGGACAGCAGTGGGCGGGCCCGGCGGACTACGTCATATTCGACCAGACTGGGGAAAATCCGAGAATAGTCAGGATGTTCAATCTGTTTGCTCAGGGAGAGTTTTCCAGGGGCATGGAAGTTTATTGGGAGCTGGCCCCGATAACTCTGGGCGCCCGGGATGCCGCGTTTCAGTGCGGCATGCTGGGAATGAAGTACATGCAATGGTTGACCGGCGGAAACGGCGGCATGTTCAGAAAACCGACGTCCTTTCTGTTTCAGCATTTTAAGGATGCCATGAGAGCCGGTTTGAAAGCGGCCGGCGTAACGCCGCGCGAGCCTGAGGAGGAATTCTATGTGGGCCGGGTGAATTACTCGAAGGGAATCCGGCCCAAGGCATGAGATTCCCGAATTCCGGATCCGCTGAAGGGCGCCGCTGCGATATCGCCGGCGGTTGTCGGACTCCGGCGGCTTTGTCGCATGGATGACCCCATCGGCCGCCGGGAGGCCCTTCCTTCAATCAAAGACATTCGACTCCGCAATCCGGGCTTGACGGCCGTCTTCTATCGGCCTGATTTTGTCAATGTGGCCCCCGTTATCCGTTTGGTCTTGTGAGCGGTTCGGAAGTAGGACATCCCGAAAGAATAGCCCGGAATGCTTCCCGACACGAGGATATGAATATCCTCGGGGTTCACGACGGGAACCTTTCCTCCCGGTTTCAGGGATTCCTTGATAACCGGCAGACGTTCCGCCGGTATGGCATCGTGGGCATAGAATATGTCCATATCGGGAGGCTTGGTGTTGATCCTGTCATTCAGACCCCGTATCTCCTGTTCGCTGAGATCTTCATAGGGGACCCGTGTGCTCTCGTAGATGTAATCGCGCAGGCTGCGCTTGGTACTGTAGCCGAGACGGTGCAGCATGATGGCCAATTCCGGATGGATGACGATGATGTGTTTCCGGAGATGGGCCGCGGGGTTGGCCACGCCGAGCTTGTACTGAGCAAATGTGCGGCGATCCTCGGCCACGTCCTTCACGATGTCGTCAAGGACCGACTTCGCATCCCAGGGCTCGACCACTCCTCCGCCATAGATCCTGATACCGGTACCCCCGATGCTTGCCACGGTGGAAACCGTCACGCAACTGTCTTCCGCCTTATAGCCCAATCCCACGTTGAATGGCTCCCATGGGCTCTGGTCCATATTTTCGGCGAAAGTGTAAAAGGTATGCGAGGATGGGCGGCCGATCAGCGCCATATCCATCTCTCCCGGCCAGAGGCAACCTATATTGATCAGATTCAGTCTTATAGCGCGGCCTATGGTGTTATTGGCCCGCCAGCCGTGACCCAATAGGCCGACGCCGGAATTCATTTTTAATTCCTTGGCAATCGGTCCGGTTACGATGATCGCGAGGGTGAAAGAACCTTCCGAACTCATCATGTGAGTGAAGGTGCTTTCTTCGATCAGGCATTCCACCGCCGCGAGGATCACCGGCAGATACTCGGGCTTCGCGCCCGCCATCAGCGCATTGACGGCTGTCTTTTCGACGGTGGCGATGCCGCCTCGATAGGGCATTCGGCCCATCACTTCGTCGGGAGCGCGCCTGGTCCCTCTCAGCATCCACTGAACGGCTTGTTCTGTAGGGGGTATCAGGGGCAATCCATCGCCCCAGCGCTTGTCGAGGTACAACCGGTTGAATTTTTCAATAGCCGCATTATAGCTGTCCGCAGTGACTTTAACGGTTTGGGCCGCCCTTCGGGGGAACTTCGGCTTTGGATTTTTCTCCCCGGGTGTGAGAGGCCGGGTTAGAGCATCGATAATACGGTCCATAGAGGCGCGGGCAACAGGCCTGATCCTTTCCACGGTCAAACGATTCGGGTAGTAGTCTAGGGAAGGCAGGCTTACGATACGCAACGCGGGCATTCCTGCGGCCTCGGCCGACATTTCGGCCGTGTGAAGCGCGTTGTCCCCGACCACAAAAACGCCGGGTTTGCCGAGTCTTTCCAATGCGACCACTTGCAGGCATTGGAGCCATCCTCCCATCCCATTATCGGCGACGCCGTAGATGAATGTATCCGCTTCCTCCTTTGCTTTCGCCGCCGCCTCCGCATCTCCCCAGACCAGCCGAATGGTCGTCGCTGTGGGATACCTTTCGTTCAGCAGTTCTTCAACCGCAATGCAGAAATTGTCTCCGCCTTTCTTGCCGTCCCAGATAATCGCGATCTTCTTGCCTTCCAGACTTTTCACGCGGGGGTTGATGGGCCCCGAGACTGCGGGAGCCTCAATCCTGCCCTGCGGATTGAAACACACCAGTGACACTCTTGGTTTCATTTTTCCGCCCCCTGTCGAATAGCCATTCAAACGATAGAGCGGAAGCTATAATACTGGAGATTATGATGTCAATATGTCCTTTGCGGATCCGCCAGGGTGAACGTCGGCGGCGAAAGTAACGAAAAAACGGGAAAGTTGGAGGCCCGTGATCGGGAGTCGCCTTAAACCTTGCTGTAAATTCGGCAAAGCAGTAGATTATCGGCCAGAGAATGAGCGTCCACGTCGGGAGAGATCACGGACAGGTCCTTCTGGATTGAAGGCGGGACGGAAGAGGGCCGGGGATTCATGCATGGGGTTGGGCATATCCGCAGTTTCGATGATCGGAAACCAGGACCGTGGTCCTGGCTGATTGGGCGCCTCGGACACGTATTTGCCGCCTCTTCATGCGGCGGCCGCCTGTTGTCTTTGGAAACGTGGCATCGGATTTGTTTTATGAAAACCATGGCAGGAAAAAAGGAGGCATAGATCGACATGGCAGGTGAGAAGATTACCGTGTTGAGCCCGCGGGGCACGCCCCCGCCGATACAACGGGTGCCGATGGCGCCGCGGCTTGATTCCCTGGAGGGTAAAACCATATATATCGTCGACGTCAATTTCCCTCGAACGCATCCGTTCTTTGAGGAAATGCGGAGACTGCTCGCAGGCAGATATCCGAGCACGAACTGGATACTCAGGGTCAAGACGGGCACATACTTTCACAATGACCCGCGGCTTTGGGAGGAGATCCGGGAAAAGGGCGACGGCGCCATCATGGGTATCGGTCAGCTGGATACCTGTGCGCCGTCGGTGATCATCTTTTGCTCGATATTGGAAAAATCGGGTGTGCCCACAGCGCCTGTTGTCACGGAGGCATTTCCGGAGCTCATAAGGAACTTCGCATATAAGAAAGGGATGCCCGGATTGCGTTTCACCTTTGTCCCCCATCCTTTCGCAAACAGGCCATTCGAGGTGCACCGGAGATATCTCGAGGGCCGCGATCCGATAAGCGGCAAGCCGGTCCTGGAGGGAATCGTTGAAGCATTGACCAGGCCGACGAGTGATGAGGAAAGGAAAACGGGGACCATAGAAAGGCCGGCGCCGAGGAGGCTGGGGCCCGGTGCGCCGGAGGATTTGGAACGACTTTTCCTCGAAAATGGGTGGACCGACTATCTGCCGATAGTCCTTCCCACAGAGGAAAGAGTGGCCGGGATGCTAAGGGGAACGAGCCATCGGCCGGATGAGGTTATCGGCAGGATGCAGCCCTCTCCGCCGCACGAGGCCTGGGAGCAATCCATAGCGCGCCTTGGCGCTCGAGCCGTGATTCGAGGAGCCGGAACGGAGCATTCCCCGGTGGCGATGCAGCCGTCTCCTCCCCATGAGGCCTGGGAATATACCGTGGAGCATGTCGCCGTCAATGCCGTGATGGCGGGCGCCAGGCCGGAACATTTTCCGGCGATACTGGCCATCGCATCGACAGGCGTTACTTCGCTGTTCAGCTCCGCAACCTCCTTCGCCAGGATGGTCGTTGCCAACGGACCGATGCGCCAAGCAATGAATATGAATTGCGGACTGGGCGCGCTGGGTCCCTTTAATCAGGCCAATGCCGTCATTGGAAGGGCCTGGACGCTCCTATCCAAAAACCTTGGAGGAGCCAAGCCGGGCGAAACCTATCTGGGGGACATCGGCAATAACTATAATTACAATAATATGTGCTTCGCAGAGAATGAGGAGGCGCTGCCTGAAGGATGGCGCCCCGTTCATGTGCAAAAAGGCTTCAGGCCGGAAGAGAGCGTTGTCAGCGTTTTTTCCGGTTGGAGCCTGCTCAACTATGCCGCTTACAAACCGCATCCCCATCACGAGATCATGAAGCAGCAATTGACAAGTTTTGAAACCAGCGGAGCCGGCACGCATCACACTCCTGGAATAAATCCCGGGACTCAAGCGGCTCTTTTGCTGACTCCGGTAACGGCAAGAGATCTCAGGAATGAAGGCTTCGAAAGCAAAGAGAAGCTGAGCCAATGGCTCAAGGAAAATACCCGTATGACTCTCTGGAACTATTGGGCCGCCATGCCGGATGACCTGGAATCGGGCAGAAGGGGGATGGAGCCGTTTGCATCTTTGCTAAAACTTCCGCCGGAAGCGAAATCACCGCGGCCGCTGATCCTGCAGGATGCCCCGGTTGAAATAGTGGTCGTTGGAGGAGGAACGGATGCGTTTTGGATGGCCGGAGACTTTTATTGTCTGGTTTCAGCATCCGTCGACATGTGGAAGTAGAAAGGCTTCGCTTCGGCCGACATCCATTCGATGGCGGATTCTATTGTTGCCCGATAGCCTTTTTTGAGATACAGCCGTAAAGGGGCACGCATTGCGAGCCGGGCGTTCGCGCCGTTCGCGGTTGCCATGGAAATAATGCTTCAAGGCGTCTAAAATTCGATATAAAGCCCGACCGTCCTGTGATTTTGCAGAAACAGTCGGCGAATTTTTGAGGGAGCCGCGATGAGCCAATACCCGGATGGATACGCCGTCCTCGAAAGATTCGATTTTGAGAGGCCGCCGATAGGCGTCAAGTTCCTGCCGTTCAGGCCGAAAGATCTTAACCGCCCGGATGGCCCGCTGGACTTCTGTGAGATGCTCGTCGAGGCGCAGAAAGGCAAAGCGTTTTTCGCGGGCAAAGAGGATTTTACATGCATCGGCGCGATGCTGCTCGGGATGCAGGATATGGACCCTTTGTTCGAAAGCGGGCTGATAGGTCCCAAACTGGGCATTTTCAAGGACGACCGCGCCAACCGGCGAATCTATCAAATCCTGCCCCGATTGGCGAGGAACTCCATCCATTACGTCGCCTTCGCGCCGCTGGACAGGATGACTTTTGAGCCGGATATTCTGGTTGTCCTGGCCAGCGTCGCTCAGGCGGAGATATTCAACCGCGCAAGGTCCTATACCAGCGGAGAAGCCTGGACGGCGCGGGGCACAACGGCGGTCAGTTGCGCCTGGATTTACATCGACCCGTATATCACCGGCGAAATCAATTTCACGGTTACCGGCTTCGGCTTCGGCCTGAAGGCGCGGAGGCTTTTCCCGGAAGGGCGCATACTGCTGACGATCCCCTGGGACAGGCTGCCGGACATACTGAAAAACCTGGCGGAGATGGAGTGGACACCGGAATCATTCAGGCTGGGCCCGGAGGGGCACAAGAAGAAAATTCAGAGAATTCGCGAAGAAATCGGCCGGGAATCCCAGGCTGGCGGCGTTTACCGGGGATAAGCACGGATCTGTTTGTCTTCAGAATCGTTGGGATCCTCCGGAGGCGGCCCATAGGGGGACGGCGCCGACAACAGGCCTATAGAACAACATCGCGGCCATACGCTGACCGCCGAAAGCGGGATCCTCTGAAAAAAGGAATTACGGCCGCGGACCAAAGGTTGGCATGGGCCGGCCGAGCTCCAGGGCGCCGAGATCCGGCGCCTTTGCCGCAAAGTCATCGTTCACATTCGGAAGGATCATTCCGGCGTCCACCGCTCTTGCATGGGGCCGAAGCCTGAAATCCAGGCTTTCAAATTTGTAGATCCTGGTAATATCGTTGAGATCCGGTTGGGCCACGTCGACAAACACGTCAAAGTCGACGAGGACGCTGTGCCTGTCTTGACCCGTGAGCTGACTGTATTCGGCAAGAGTGCCGAATCTCCGCGTTTGCCTCGGTCCCATATAGTCGGCAAGGATGCCGGCCGCGGGAGCGGTCCATGCAAAAGAATATGCCGCCCCGGGATTAGGTCGGAATCCGTTGTAATCGGATGATGTGTAGCCCGTAAAAGTGTCTACGCTGAAAACCGGCTTCGCGGGGTGGCAGCCGAGGAACAGGTTGTTCCGGAAATGATAGTTGGAAGACTGCCCGGCGGTCGACTCGGAAACAAAGGTATTGTGATAGTAGATCTCGCCTGATGGGTTGGCATGATGTTTGGGGATGTTCGGGACATTATAGGCGATGTTGCGCAGGAAATAGGCCGGCCCGCCATACAGAGTCTGAGTGCTGAAGGCATTGCCCGCCGCATTCAGACACACATTGCGCAGGACGCGAATATTGTGCATGGCCCCATCCGCTTCAATGCAGTCATCATGGACATTGGTAATGAAGTTGTTGTAAATGTCGGTGGAGACGAATCGTTTGTCCTCCTGGATAACCTCCTTCAGCGGATAGACATCCGGGTGGCCGGACGCCGGGTAGCCGTCCGGGACCCCGTAGGTGGCGTGATCAATTCCGTCGTGGAAGTTCGCAACGTAATTGTGGCATACGACATGGCCTGCTCCGACAATTTTGACGGCATATTCGGAAAGGCATTTTTCATAAGGGTAGTCGGAGGTCCTCGGAGGCAGATTGGTCCATCCATGCAGCGCGTTCGGGTCGTGCCTGCCGATGAAAACATTATCGGCGATGTAAAAGTTCTTGGAGCCTCCCCAATCCGTGTAAATGCCCCTGCCGATATCCTCGAAGCGGCACTTCTTCACTGTCAGTCCGCTGGAACCGGCTATTTTCTTATGGCCCGCCAAAAAGGCGATTTCGGTATTGCGGATGGTTAGGCCTTCGAAATAGTGGTAGTCTGCAGCCATAAGATTGAAGAGGTTCCAGTTGCCGTTGCCGTCGAATATGACTTCGCCGTCGCCCGCGGCCCTGATCGCAATCGGCCTTTCAGGCGCTCCCTTCGCGGTCAAATAATAGGTTCCTCCTAAAGGAGTACCCGTGCCTTGCCCCCAGATATCCGCCCCGTAAAAAGTCGGATCGTCCACGTACAGGCCGGCATGAACCAGTATGGTATCCCCCGGTTGAACGCGAGGCGGAGCAACATTCCACCAGTCTGCTTCACACCAACCTGTGTAATAGGCGGCCATCAGATTGGCAAAGGCCGGTTCTTCCTTCGGCCCCGCAAAATCCCGAGGATAAACGTGGTAAACTCGTCCGCCCCGATAGGGCTTTGGCTCCGCACGGGTACGCACGACCACCACTTTTTCCGAGATTCCGCCCTTATTGCCGTTTACGCCGTCGGGATCCGACATGCGGAATCTGCACTCATACTCTGTATCGGGATCCAGGTCCAATATGCTGCCGGCAAACATGTTGGGGGTTCTATAATCGATTTTATTGTTGAGAAAACTGAAAATGCTCTCTTCCTTGTGGATCCGAAGAAGAGGCAATGCATTTTTCCATGCGCTTTCAGTCCTCTTTCGGTAGCGGACCTCCACGGCGGCAGTGTGATTATCATCCCCCTCGACATACCATTCAAACCCAAGAGAGATCAGAGTTGGAGGCTCAACGATAAATAAGCCCGGGTGGACCCCATTGTCTTCTTCCCGGCCACGAACCGGGACGGTTGCGGAAACAAGCAGACCCAGTCCCAAAAGGAACAAACATCGGAGGGCAATCCTGGTATGGAGCTCGTTTTTGTTACTCATGCTTTTCCTCCCTTTTCCGTCCGTGTGCGGCCGGGGATTCAATTTTTTATGCGGCTATCGCCGTCGCGCCCGGGCTATCCGAAAGGATCATTGGGATGGATGGTTGCCGCGCCTCCCATATTTCCCGGTCCCGGAAAAAGCGGACAGGAGCCTCCCGGCTCAAAAGCATTGAGAGATATCGGACATTTCACTCCTTATGGGCTGCCGCTTCTCTTCGCCTGTTGCCGGCGCCAGGAATAGTAGGCATCGAATGCTTTCAGCTTTTCCAGGTTCGGTATGGGCCGGGGACCGGGAACCGTATTAAAGTACATCACGTTCTGGTCCTTCTCGGTGAAGGCGGGCCATTTCGGCAGACCGGATCCATTCGGGTCCCCCGTTGCGGCGAAGTTGATCCAATAGGAGCGAATCAGGTCGGACAGGGCAAGATCCTCCGGACCGGGCGCACCGCCGGGGCCCCCGAAATTCCCGAAAACATACGGGATCTCCGCGCCATGGTTGGCGCCGTCCGGCGAAGCAGGCGTGCGGTGGTCGAAATAGTACACGAATGCCTTCCCTTTTCCTTTCCGGGATTGCATGCGCGCCCAGGCCCATGTGGGCCACGCAAAGGCAGATTCCCGGAAGACGTCTGCGGACGCCCGGGCGGCCTCCGCATCGGTTGAGTGCGGGTAGGCTTTTAAGATGGCGTCGGCCAATTCCCCGTATCCTGCTCGGATCTGCTTTTCGAAAGAGGCCGGCGTGGAGGGCCCGCGCATGAACAATCCGCCTTCATTGGAATTCGTCCCGACAAGGATGGGGGTGTCGTTGAAAAGGCCCTTCTCGTACAGCTCATATGGGTCTCCCGGCAAAACATACCCATCCGCCACAGGCCAGAATCTGCCGCCGCCGCCCATTCCGCCTCCCACAGCTTTCTGAATCTGCTCGGCGGGCAACAATCGCGCTGCCTGGATATCGGCTGCCCCGAGTTTCTTCAGAAAACTTTCGCCGGCAGACTCTGCCAGCCTGAGGCTTGCCACATTCATGCCGGCTCCCTCCTCAATCCGCGGCGGCGCGAAGGAGCCGCCGCTCTCGGAGATTGCGCGCTGGAAAAGACCTTTGGCCGGCGGCGCTGCGGCGAGCATGCCGACGGCGATCCCTCCGGCAGACTCGCCGAAGATGGTTACACACGAGGGATCGCCCCCGAATTGGGCGATGTTATTCCTGACCCATCGGAGGCCGGCGATCATGTCCTGAATCCCATAGGCGCCCGATCCCTTGCCGCTTTCGCGGCTGAGTTCCGGGTGCGCCAGGAACCCGAAAACACCCAGTCGATAGGCGATGCTTACCAGCACCACGCCCTTTTGGGCGAATTTCGTTCCATCGAACATGGGCGTGCCGGTCATTCCGCCGACGAATGCGCCTCCGTGAATCCATACCATCACCGGCCGTTTTTCTCCGGCGGTTTTAGCGGCCGTCCACACATTCAGATACAAGCAGTCCTCGGAGACGCTTGCCGAAGCTCCCGCCATCTTAGCCATGCTCAGATCCTGCATGCATCCGGGAGCGTAGGCGTCCGCCTTTTTGACGCCCGTCCAGCTTTTCGCCGGCTGCGGAGCTTTCCATCGCAGTTCCCCGACCGGCGGCGCCGCAAATGGAATGCCCTTAAACGAGGCCACTCCGTCGGCGACAACACCCTGCAACCGGCCGCCGGTCGATTCCACACTCTGTATCTGTGAAAGCGCATAAGGCGCGATCGAAAGCATGGCCGCTACTAAAAGTCCCGTGATCAAACTCTTCCTCATGGTCGCCTCCCAATAACGCTAATCGGTTTTCTCATGCCGGAACACATGGGATTCCTCCTCGTGCTGTGGAGTCAGCGTGTGGAGTCCGAAGATCCCCATCGCGCCCATTGGATCGTAACAAACCGCCGCTGCCGAAGGGATGCCCCCCCATAAATATACCGCACCGGCCCATGCGGGCATGCATGGGCGCCGAAACGGGCGCATACGAATTATGTCATATTTATAGGACAACATGTCACCAATATGTTTCCTGTGCTAAAATGCTTTCGGCGGCAAGGCGTATTTCAGAGGAGAAGCGGGAGGCTGGGAATTTTGAAGCCGTCATCCATTGCGGCCCCGGATGCATTTTTCAAATCGGTCTGTGCCGGCATGCGCGTCACGGCCGCGTCCTACGGTCATTGCGGCGAAGAATTGCACTCCTGCGGCGCATGACCCCGCACCGGACCCTTTTATGAATGCTATGGAATTCCAAATCGAGAAGAACAGCCCTGTTCCCTTCATTAAACAGATTCAGGAGCAAATCAAGCTTTCGATCGCAATGGGAGCGCTCCAGAGAGGCGATGTTCTCCCTCCGATTCGCGAAGTGGAAAAGCAGACGGGCGTTAATCGAGGCCAGGTTCACCGGGCCTATCTGGCCTTGCGTCAGTCCGGCCTGCTGGCGCCGGCTCCCGGCAAGAGAATCGCAGTCGCTGTGTCCGCTGCGGCGCCGGATTCCATAAACCTGAAGTGTCGGAAACTGTCGAAGGACATCATCGCCCGGATCCGGAAGATAGGAGTGTCTCCGATCGCGTTCTCCAGGTATCTCGGTCGGAGCGCCCAGGAAGACGAGCATCGATTCCCGTATATCGCTTATGTTGATCCGGATAAAGAAACGGCTGTTCGAAGGGCGGAACAGGTGTCCCGCTCCTGGCATGCTTCGGTGGTGGGCCTGTCGGTGGACGAGTTCAAATTCGCGCTTAAAGGCGGCGGCAAGCTCCGGAAGGTTCTTGTCAATCATCTTTTTGCCGACATCATTCGGCGCATACCCCGCGGCAGGAGAATCGACATTATCCCCATCGAAATCCGTTACACGAAGCAAACGATCAAGGCTCTGGGAAAAATGAGATCGTCATCGTTACTCCTTCTGCTTCCGAAGCATGCCATTTCAAGCGCCCGCTTCATCGTGGAGCAGTTGCACAAATGGATTCCGTACAAAGAGGCCGGCATTTCCTGGAAGCCGGTCGATGAAGTATCCGATTTCAGACGCCTGCTGAAAGACACGCAATATGATCGCATCCTGGTTTCGCCGGGCGCGCGAAGCAAAGTGCCCGTTGAACTGCATCGGTGTTCGCGCCTTCTCTTGTTGCAGATGGAGTTCGATCCCGAGGGCCTGGAGATCGCCAGAATACGTGCGGGCGTGATCGTCTGACCATGAAGGCTCCCCATGGAGGAAGAAATGAAAAGAATCGTGATGACACTTTTTCTAATAAGCGTTTTGGCGCCGTCGTCCTTTTCACAAATTCTAACAGCCAAGGTGACGGGTGGAGAGGTGCAGGGGGCGGTTGCGGACGGCATTTCCATATTCAAAGGGATCCCGTTTGCCGCTCCCCCGGTCGGCGGACTGCGATGGAAGGCGCCCGCGCCTGTTCCGGCATGGACAGGTATCAAAAAGGCGGATGCTTTCGGGCCTGCCTGCATGCAGCCCGCCAACTCCATGGGAAACACCGCGCCCGTCAGCGAAGACTGCCTTTATTTGAATGTGTGGACTCCCGCTAAAAAAGCGGGCGAAAAAATCCCGGTGATTGTCTGGATCTACGGCGGGGGTTTCAGCGGCGGTTCGACCAGTACTCCCATGTATGACGGAATGGGTTTCGCTAAAAAGGGAGTCGTTCTGGTGAGCGTCGCTTATCGGGTCGGTCCTTTCGGATTTCTGGCGCACCCCGAACTCAGCAGGGAAAGCGGCAGGGGCTCGGGGAACTACGGGCTGGAGGACATGATTGCGGGCCTCCGATGGGTGAAGAAAAACATCGCGCAATTCGGAGGCGACCCCGCCAACGTTACGATTTTCGGCCACTCGGCCGGAGGCATGGCGGTCAACATGCTTGCGGCGTCTCCGGTCGCCCGGGGCCTTTTCCATCGGGTCATCTGCATGAGCGGGGGATCCTTTGCTCCGCTCCAGACTTCGGAGCAGGGGGGAATCGGATTGGGGATCCCGGCGCTCAAACTGGCGGAATCAACGGGTGCAGCCTTTCTGCAGAAATTGGGAGCGGCCGATATCAGGGCGGCGCGTGCTTTAAGTGCGGAGGAGATACAGAAGAACGTTGGAGGCGGAATGGGGGGCGGCGGCTTGCGGTTCCGGCCTGCAGCCGACGGGTATATCCTCCCGAGCGACCTGTACTCGATCTATCAGGCACGCCGCTTCAATGACACCCCGATTCTAGTCGGCCACACTTCTGACGAACTGGGATCGTTCGGCGGCCGCGGGAAAAGCATCACGGCCTCTCAATTTGAAAATCAGATTCGGTCGCAATATGGCCCTCATGCGGATGCCATTCTGAGCGTGTATCCTCATTCGACCGATGCCGAGGCCGCGAAGTCGTCGAGGGAAATCTCGCGCGAAAGCATGTTTTCCTGGAGCACGTGGACGTGGGCCCGTATGCAGTCCAGGCAGGGCAAGGGCAAGGCCTTTATCTACTACTACGATTACCACGCGCCGAATGTCGACGGCTCCGGCCACGGCAGCGACGTTCCGTATGCCTTCCAGACTTTGAGCGGCGGGCGGGGCGAGGCGCCCAGGCCGGAGGATCTGAAGCTCTCCGACTGGATCAGCTCCTATTGGGTCAACTTCGCCAGATCGGGCGATCCGAACGGACCCGGCCTTCCCCATTGGCCGCCTTTCACGGAGAACGATCAGAAAGCGATGGTGTTCGATGCCGATCCCGGCGCCCGGCCCGTGCCGAATCTGGATAAGCTGAAGGCATTTGACGCGTATATTTCCTGGCGAAGGGAAGAAGCCGGGAAAAACGCCGGGAAGTAGGCAACCCGGAACGCCCTCGAGGCGGAGCACAGCGGCGCCATGCAAACCAGCGCGGTGCCCTTTGTCTTCAGGGGCAGCAGGAAGAAACAATCCTGTTGCGAGCGGGGGAAAGCCGCTATCTCAAGTTTGGATCGGAGGTCAAAGGGAACATCCGGTCGCAAAACGAAATTCCCCGAACCATTAATGACTACAGGAGGTTTTTCATGAAACGCTTCAATAAAGCGGATTGGCGGTTTTGGGCCGGCTGCCTGCTCTGGGTGGCATTGGTACAAATGGCGATAGGAATGCTGCCAACAGCACCGCCGGCAGAGGCCGTAACAGCGGGTCAAGTCGTCGCATTGCCTAATCACGCGCCGGCCGACTTCATCCAGGTTCGTCCGGACATACCAAAAGGCAAGCTGGAGACCATTACGTACCACTCCAAGAGCATCGGAGTCGACCGCAAGGCGGTCGTCTACACTCCTCCCAATTACGACCCCAATCAGAAATACCCCGTCCTCTATCTGATGCACGGCATCGGCGGCAATGAAACCCACTGGACTACACTTTGCGCGGCCAACAAGGTCCTTGACAACCTCATTGCCGATAAAAAAGCCGTGCCCATGATCATCGTCATGCCCAACGGCCGCGCCACGGCCAAGCCCCCCTCGAGCAATTTCATGTCGGATTTCGATTACTACGCCGACTTTGAGCCGGACCTGTTGCAGGACCTGATGCCTTACATCGAATCGCACTACTCGGTGCAGGCGGACCGGGGCCGCCGGGCGATCGCCGGCCTGTCGATGGGCGGCGGCCAGGCCCTCAATTTCGGCATTAACAATATCGACAAGTTCGCATGGGTCGGCGGCTTCTCCTCCGCGCCCAACCTCCAGCAGCCCAATGTGCTCATCCCCAAGATCCAGCAGGCCAAAGACAAGTTGAGTCTTTTGTGGATCGGCTGCGGCGACAAGGACACCTTGATCACAGGAAGCTGGAACCTGCATCAGGGCTTGCTTAAGGCCAATATCGATCACGTCTGGTACGCCGACACCGGAGGGCACGAGGTCCCCGTGTGGAATAATAATTTGTATCTGTTCGCGCAGATGTTGTTCAAGCCCGTCGGATCGGTCACGCCTCCCCCCTCCATCGGGAAATACAACGGCGAACCCATAAGCGGCTTCGGCATGGGCGGTGGACGCGGGCTGACTCAGGCTCAACTCCAAAAAATCAGCGATTCGGTCCAACCCGAAATAGCCGACCTCAACACGAAACTGGCGGATGCCCAGAAGGAAGCAATAAAGGCAGCACTGGACAAAGATGCGACGGAAGCGAATGTCAGAGCGAAGATAGAGGCGGTTGTTGCCATCCAGGCGAAAATTGCGATGCTGCGGTATGCAAAAGGTATAAGGCCGATCGCGAAGGACATCACCGATGAGCAGAAGACTCAGCTGGGTAATATGGGCGCCCAGGGATATAACCAATTGTTCGTCGGCGGCTTGAGCATGCCCGGCATGGGCGCTGGACGTGGGGCCGCTCCGGCAGGAAACTGAGTCGCTCAAAAACACGAGGAGCGGCTGTTTCCTGCCAACGCTGCTCCTCGATGTCATTGAAACAGGAGGAATTGAATATGCTGCGACATGTTTGTATTGGGATGGGGCTGATCGCACTGATTGCAGCGGCGGCGAGCGCCCAGACGAAGAATAGCGGTTCGGGACCGTACCCGGTCATCATTGAAGGGAACGCCGGCCTTTCCGGGCATACGATTTATCGTCCTGAGGATTTGAGTTCCTTCGATCAAAAGAATCCCCTGCCGGTTTTTGCCTGGGGCAACGGCGCCTGCATGAACTCCAATAGATTTTATGCTCCTTTCCTTGCAGAAATCGCATCCCACGGTTTCCTGGTTTTAGCCATCGGCCCATACAGCGCGGAAGCCTTTGCAGCGCCGGGAGGTCCGGGCGGCGGCATGATGGGCGGCGACATGGGCGGGACGAAGTCTGCTCAATTGCTGGAAGCCCTCGACTGGGCGACGGCTGAAAACCAGCGCAAGGACAGCATATACTACCGGAAATTGAATCCGTCGAAATTCGCCGTGGCAGGTCACAGCTGCGGCGGACTTCAGGCATTGGAAGTAGGCGCCGATCCGCGTGTTTCCACAATCCTCCCCATGGACAGCGGCCTTTTTGCGGGAGGGCTGCCGAAAATGGAGGCGCCCAAAACCGCACCGCCAAAAGAAGGATCTCCGAAAGAAGGGGCGCAGCCGAAGATGAAGATGGCATTGCCCGCAATCGGGAAGGATCACCTCCAAAAATTGCATTCCCCTGTTTTTTATATCGACGGCGGAAAGAGTGATATGGCTTATCCGAACGGGGAAGACGACTTTGCAAGGATCGATAAAGTCCCCGTTGCCATAGCCCACTTTGATGATGTGGGCCATGGAGGAACCTATAGCCGGCCGCATGGCGGCGAGTTCGGAAAAGTCGCCGTGGCATGGCTGAAATGGCAGCTGAAAGGGGATGAAACGGCCAAGAAGATGTTCTCCGGATCGGACTGCGGCCTTTGCAAAGACACTCAATGGGAATATAAGAAAAAGAATATGTAATCCATGATAGCGAGCAGTCCGGCGAGAAACTTCGAATAGTCAGAACCTGTTTCGTTTCAGTCGAACTTCGCAGCATAAGCACCTTATAGTGATTCACAGGAAGGGGGCGGCAAATTGAAACCATATGTCCGGTTTACGATTTCAGTCTTCTTTATTTTTGTGCTCCCATGCGGAAGCAAAGACTCGTCCACGCCCAATCGCGTTTCCAGGCCGGGCGAATATGCCGGCTATAGTGAAGCGATTTACGATGATGGATACGAGATTACGTCCCAGTATGTCAGCGTGAGCGACGGCACCAGGCTCGCTGTGGATATCTATCGCCCCAAGGATAAAACCACCGGCAAGGTAGTGGCCACTCCGCTTCCTGTTCTATGGATGCATACTCCCTATAATCGCAGATACAGTAACAATAAGGCGCTGACGGTCGAAAACTATCCGGGGACGGCCGGCAGGCTGGTGAAATACGGGTACGTGGTCGCCACCGTGGATTTCCGCGGTTTGTATGCCTCCTATGGACATAACCTGGCGTTCAACCGCGGCGAATGGATCACGGCCGCGCGCCGGGACGCATACGACATCACCGAATGGCTCGCCAGACAGCCATGGAGCAATGGCAATATCGGCATGTGGGGCTGTTCGGCCACCGGGGGCAGTCAGCTGCAGGCGGCAACCACGGCTCCTCCCCATTTGAAGGCGATATTTCCTATGAGCTGCGAATTCGACGCCTATGCATTCCGGGTGCCCGGCGGCATACCGTCGACCCAGGGCGCTCCCGCCAAGGCTCGGACCGGGGGACTGTCAGCCCAGGAAGTCCGCGACGCGGCGGCGGTGCCGGTGGACGGCGATACCGACGGGGCGCAGTTGAGGAAGGCTATTGCCGAGCATGCCGGCACAATTGAAAGCCCGGGCCACGCGCCCTACCGCGACAGTATTGCCGATGCTATCCCGGATCGAGACTCCCAGCCGTGGTGGATCAAAAGCAGTCCCCATACCTATTTGAAAGAGATCAACGCCGCCAAAATCGCCATGTATCTGGCCGCCAACTGGGACGAAGGAACCACCAAGCACGGCGCCTTCTTTACTTTCAACAACATAACCAGCCCGGCAAAACTGATTGTGGGGCCCGGGGGGCATTGCGGCTGGCAAGCAGTCCAGGGACAGACTGGATTCGACATCACCGTCGAGGAACGCCGTTTTTTCGACTATTGGCTCAAAGGTATCGACAACGGCATCATGGATGAAGATCCCGTTTATTACTATACATACAATGCTCCGGCCGGATCCGAATGGCGTTCGGCCAAGCAGTGGCCCCTGCCCAACGAAAAGAGGATCCGCTACTACCTGGGCGAGCGTTCGCTCAGCACTGCGGAGCCGACGGGAGTTGATCAAAAGGACGAAACTACGGTCGCGTACGATGTCACGTCCGACACCATGACGATCCGAGGCCTTGTGTACGAGACCGCCCCGCTCGGCGCGGATGTTCAGGTCACCGGCCATCCCGCCATCAACCTGTGGGTATCGTCGACCGCGACGGATGGGGATTTTATTGCGACCATTCAGGATGTCGCGCCCGACGGCACAGCCGCATCGTATAACATCAACGGGAGACTGCGAGCCTCATTGCGAAAACTGCGGAAGGCGCCCTACAACAATCTCGGGCTGCCATGGCACGGCTTCTACGAGGCAGACGTGACCCCGCTTACGCCCGGCAAGCCGACCGAACTGGAGTTTGAAATTCTGCCTATATCCATGATTTTCAAGGCTGGCCATCGCATACGGCTGGTGATCAATTTCGCGGACCGCGCGACGCCTCAGCTCGATCCTGCGCCGAAAGTCGCGATATATCGGGATTCAAGCCACAAATCCTGCGTTACGTTGCCGATTATAGAAGGGCGATGATCCGGCATGGTTCGTTCATCGTCGAGATCGCGGCGGAAGCGAAGCCCGGAATTCAAGGGAAAATACCGACTCCAAGCCGTTTCCACGGCCGGTGCCGATAATGCAGCCCCCTGCCTTCAATCTCGCGCAACAATAGCTGCCCTTCGGCGCCGACATTCCTGCGGCACGCCGGATGGAGATTCCATGTTCCTTCAGGTCCGCAGGTTCGCTGTCGGCCCCATGAATCGCTTGATGTCATAAAAGCCGGCGTTGCGGGCATAAGCTCCCACGTCGCTGAGGCTCAGTCCGTTTTTGCCGACGCCGTAGCCGAACCCGCACTCGCGCATCGTCCTGGTATTGATCACGATGGTGCTGTGATGGCCGTTGCAGGCCTCCTCCATCCATTCGAACAGATAAGCGTAGTCGCGGAGCTTCACATAGTGGCAGGGAGAGCTCCACATCATTCCCATGGTGCCGTTTTCCATAAAGATCGTCCATGAATAGGATTGAGGGGTGCTGTAGACGTGCACGGAGCTCATCGCGTCGCTGTAATTCCATGTCAAGGCGCGACCGACAAGCTCATCGGTAAAGGTGTGGCGCCAATACCTGGGCGCTTCCAGGCCTTTCATTTCAATAATGCCGAAGAGGATATCCCGTGAGACTTCGTTTGCCATATAGGCGGTGCCGAGCTTCGCGCTGACGCAGGTTGTAAGCCCGGTTTGAAAGTCCAGAGCGATGGTGACGGCCTCGTTGGGCCGGGTCCCGCTGTGCATATGGGCGAAAAGAATCAACCCCTCGGCGGGCTCGAAAGCTTCATACACCTCCTCGTGCCATTGCCCTTCGCCCTCACGCCGCCAGCGGAGCTTTTTCAGCCCGTCGAACCTGTAATTCCAGGCCGGGCCGCCCTTGTCGTAGCGGAGGGTGAGTTCTTTGCCTGCGAGGAAATCGCTGAGCGGCAATTTATTGCCCGGCACCGGAACTCCGGCGCCGCTGGGGGCGAAGCCGCTGTCGCCGCCAAAAATCCGGGTGCTTTTTTGCGCCGCTTCGTAAACTTCCTGCTCGGTCATGGGCGGATTCATAAGAAGAGGACGGTACACCGGTCTTTGTCCCTTACCCGTCGCCTGCGGCTTCTTCGCGCCCATGACAATCTGTTCGCCGCGATCGCGGAAGGATTCAAACGTGGCGATCTGGCCGACGATCTCGCCGGTTCCCTTGAACATGAAATACTCGAGCGCGTCCCTCTCGTCAAAGCCGAGGCGCACGCCCACCTGCTTCAGAGTGAACAGATCGAGCACGTACATCGTAAAAATCCCGGACATGACGCACTCGGTCCGGTCGTAGATATACATGTTGTCGTTGATCATGATGAAATCGGAGGGCCCGCAAAACACAAGTTCGTTGCTGTGTCGTGTCAGCTCGACAAACGATGAGAAAATCACCGAGGGATAGAATTCCAGTGTCTCAATGCCGCTGTCTTGCGTCCAGTGAAAGCCTTTGCCCTGAAGTCTGTTCGTAAGGTGGTGGCGGTCTTTCGGCGCCTCTTTGCCGGCGGCCTCGACATAGCCGTAGTAAATCTGGCGCTGAACCTCCCGGTTGTCGTCTTGATAGCCGCCGAACCACACCTCGATGACCGTGACAAGATTGCTTTGGAGATCCACGACGACGTTGTAGCCCTTCGGAGTCTTGGGCACCATGTGGGAGAAGAAAACGACCTGCTTGAGCGCCAGCGCCTTGTACCCTGATTCGACCGGAACCCCGCCGTCTTCGGCAAGGGTGAGCCTGTTCTTGCTTTTGAATGCGTAGCTTAAAACAGGACCCTTATCCGTCACGACCTTGAGAGACTTTCCGGCAAGGACATCCGATGACTCGGAAGCGCATGCGGGGCCGGCTTCGGTCGCGACAAGCTTCCGGTCTATCTGTTCCTTGGTGAGTTTTGTGTATTGAATTCGATGCATCGGCTCATTCATCGGCTCGTCTCCTTAAGGAAAACTTCATTTTGAGTTGACAGGAGCAGGAAGCGGGTGGAATGGGCCTGCCATTGTTCTCGATCGCCGCGCAGGATGGCTGTCCCGGTCTCCGATAGGAGCCCTAATGCCGTCTGCGCCGGCGCTCCGGAAACCGATCGGCTCAAAACTCGAAGCACGAATCATTCTTCCTCTTGCCTGATAAAGCGCCGCGCAGGCTCGGCGCCTCGAATACGACATTGAAATCCCGGCTTGTATCCGCGGTATGGAGGTTTACGGCGCGCCCAAGACCGTCTCCGGGGCGCGAAGTTCATGGACATCGCGTCCCCTTTCCCAAAGTCCTTCTCCTGCCCCGCTGTCTGGTCTTTGAGGCCATTATATGCGGCGGAACCCTCTGTGCCAATAAGGATGAGACACCCGTCCCCATGGCGCCGGCCGCCGGGAGCGGTGCGCTGTAGAAGATCGCGATTCCCACGGCTCCCGCCGGGTCTGCTTATCCTTTGGATGCCGGTTGTTTTTCTGAGAGCGGTCCCTGGGCGCAGTATCCTCAGGGCCTTGATCGAAAAGGAGAATGGGTGAGCGATACGGAGTATCAGGCCGCACGGCTGGGACTGCCGAAGCCCTGGCATGTTCAAGTCGGCAATGGAACCTAAAGAATGAAAGAATCGCTGATTCGCGGTTTCTTTTGCTTCCGTAGGTGTTCCCTTATCCTCCGCGATTTTCTCCTTGTGCCCTGCATGGATGTGCCTATATGATCGGCCCATTCCTGATAGTTTGAGGCGGTTTCGCATCCTGAAATTTCGACAGGCGAATGACTATGGCGAATAGGATTTCCGCCCCGATCAGTCATGGAACAATCCTGTTGCGAATCAACCGTTTCGAAAGGAGGCTTTTCATGAGGAAGCTTTTCGAAATCGTCCTGATGCTGTGCATTGCAGCGGGGCTGACCCTTGCTTTTGCCGCACCCCCGCAGAAGGCAGGTCAGGGTTCGCCGGCCAAACAGCCGGCCGCGCCGCGAGAGCCGGTGTACCAGTTTCTTAATCCAAAAGGAATTCCGGGCCCGATAGACGTGCGCGGACTGGCGCCGCGCCTGGATGCCATCAAGGGCAAGACGATCTATGTGGTCGTATGCGAAGCCGGGCCGCAGACCGGGCCTTTCTTATACCAATATCTGAAGGAGAAATATCCCGACACGAATTGGGTCCGGATCCAGCATAACGGATTCGGCCCCACGGATCCGGCGTCGGACGGCAATCTGCTGAAAGAAGCCGACGCCGTGATCGGGGGGCAATCGTGGTGAGGGGCCGCCACAAGTATTCAGGCTGAATACAATGCCAATGTGGAAAAAGCCGGGATCCCCACCGTAAGATTCGGTTTTTGGGACCAGGAGAAGTACTTCAGGAGAACGGCTCTGCTGAATAACGTGCCGCAACTGCGCTGGGTGACCATCGAGCGCACGGGGACGCCGGACAAGCGCCTCTATCCCATCGTCCCGGCCCTCATCGACGCCCTGACGAAGCCCCTGACCAGGGAGGAGACGTACGCGGGCAAGTATGTGCCGGAGAAGCCGCCGCGGTATGTATTCAAAGGCACCTACGATGAAGCCCTAGAGTTTTTCAACGCGACGGAGCACGTCGATTCAGCCGACGCGGATATCAGCATCTACACCGACGGTACTCCCATCATCCCGCCGACCGAGGCGAAAGTGGCGAAGATGCTCACCGGCACCAGCCTCAAGCCCGATACGGTCATTACGGACGCGAAAGGGAATCCGGTGAAGTTCTCCCGATACGAAACGGTCACGGTTGAAAAGGTCGCGATCATCGGCGTGATGGCCGGCTGCAAGCCGGAATACATGCCGGTCCTGCTGGCGATCGCCGAGCAGGGGGGAGCCAGCACCAATTGCCCCGGCACCAGCAGTTCGGTGGGCACCGTGTATATTGCCGACGGTCCCATTGCCAAGGAGATAGGTCTTGGCGCCAGGCACCAGTTCCTCGACTTTGTGAACCGGGCCAACGTATCCCTTGCCAAGGCTGCGCGGCTCATGACGATCAATTTCGGCGGCTGTATCACCGGAATCACGCGCACCGACGCGGGCAATCCGCTGTCCGTTGTCGTCGCCGAGGACACGCCCGGTCTGCCTCCGGGCTGGGAAACCATCGGCGAGGAGTTCGGTTATACGCGCAAGAACAGCGTCCTTGTCAAGAGCGGCGTGCGCGGGTTCGGCGTCAATGAATTCGCCCCGGGAGCGTCCCGCAGGCTCCAGGACGGCATCGGAAGCATAGCGGACGACCTGGGAGTGCTGGGAAAGCCGGGACCGCATAACATCCTGCAGTGGCTCGCCCCCAGGATCGCCCCCCTGAAAATGAACACCGGACACACCTTTTTTATCGTGCCCAATCTGGCCAAGCCCCTGGGACAGATCTTCCCGACCAAGAACGCAGTCTACGAATGGCTGTTCAACACGTTCAAGGCCACCATCCGCGACTATCAGCGGCACGGATGGTGGGAGTTTCAGACGGAGATAGGCAACCGCGTGGAGGGGACCAACCCGTGGGGCTACACGTTCAATCAGCTGTACGAGAAGTACGGGGACGACTACAAGATCCCGATTTTCGGTTCAAGAAGCCCCAAGGAAAATCTGATCGTGGTGGGCGGAGGCGGGGCCGATGAATCCATCTGGCATTTCAACGGCGGACGGGGTTTCGCGGTCAGCATCGACCGGTGGCGCTAGACCTTGGTGGAAGAGGGACGCCGAGAAATGCCGATATCGAATGGGGAATGATGGATTTGGAATTTCGAAGCTTTGTTTGGTTCCGCTGTCCGAAATTCATGATTCGACATTCCGGGTTTGCTGGCGATACGCGGTGAGTATCGGTATGCCGCGACGGAAAGGAAGCCTATGCAGATTAAGGAAAGGATCCCCGGTCACAGACTTGGACGCAGGACGTTTTTAAAGGCCGCGGGTGCCCTGGGCGCGGCGGCGGGGGCGGACTTTCTGCCGGCGCCGGGAGACATCCGCGGCGCGGATACCGAATCGCCGGGCAAGGAGGAAGTCCGGCGCAGCATCTGCGACATGTGCTGTATCGGGCGCTGCGGCATTGAGGTCCTTGTCAAGGACGGCCGGGCGACGCGCGTGCGTCCCTTCAAAAACTTTCCCAACGGCCCGCCCTGCGTCAAAGGGCACTCCATCCTGTTCCAGTTGTATCATCCGGACCGGCTCAAGTATCCGATGAAGCGGACCAACCCCAAAGGGAGCGCGCGGGCGGCCTGGCGGCGCGTCTCGTGGGATGAGGCCCTGGACACGATCGCCGGGCGGCTCGCGGCCGTCAAGCAGAAGTACGGTCCGGAGAAGGTGCTGTTTTATGCCGGGGACCCCAAGGACGCGGTTCGCCCGAATCTCCAGCGCCTGGCGCTCAAATTCGGTTCTCCCAACTACGGCACGGAGAGTTCCGTCTGCCACCGGGCGACGGTCCTGGCAACAAGCCTGAACGGGGCCGCCGGCAGGGGGTTAACTCCTTCCGTCAAGGCTGTGATTATCTGGGCGCACAACCCGGCATGGTCCATGGCCCGCGAGATGAGGGAGCTTGTCGACGCCAAAGAACGCGGAGTCCGGATTATCGATGTCGATCCCAGGACGGCGCCCACAACCAGGCTGGCGGACATCCACCTGCAGCTGCGTCCCGGCACCGACGGCGCGCTGGCGTTGGGGATGTCGCGCGTGATCATTAATGAAAAACTGTACGATGAAGAGTTCGCGCTCCACTGGACGCGCGGCTTCGACGAGTTCCGCGAGTACGTGCAGCAGTTTACGCCGGAGAACGTGGAGAAGATCACGGGCGTCCCTGCGGGCAAGGTGGTCGCCGCCGCCCGCCTATATGCCTCAAACAAGCCGACGGGCTGGATCACGAGCGCCGCGACGACGGTGCACCATTGGAACGGCTGCCAGAACCACCGCGCCATTTCGGCGATGACGGCTCTGACGGGCGGCGTCGCGGTGCCGGGACTCGAGCCGCCCGTTGCCGGCGCGTCCCTGCGCGATATTTCCGAATGGCGCACCCTGCTGCCGCCGCTGAGGGACAGGCGAGTCGACCTCAAAGACTTTCCCGTATGGGAGCAGTTCATCGAGGAGATTCAGGTCAACCGCCTGCCCGAGTACGTCAGGGAGGGCTCGCTGCGGGCGGGCTTGTTCGTCGGCTGCAATTATCGCATGTGGCCTCAGGACCACTTGTATGCGAAGGCGATCCGCGACCTGGAATTCGCCGCCGGGGCGGATTTCTGGCTGACGCCGACCATGGAATTGATGGACATCGTCCTGCCGGCCGCGACCTCGCTGGAGAGGCTCGGACCAGTTGCCATTGCCGGGCGAACCGTCTTTCTTCCCCAACCTGTCGTGGAGCCCGTCGGCGAGGCGCGGGGCGATATGGAGTGGATGTGGGACCTGGCGAAGCGGCTGGGCATGGGAGCGGACTTCTGGAACGGCGATGTCACGGCCACGCTGAACTGGCAGCTCGAGCCGCTGGGCGTTCAGGCGGCCGATCTGATGAAGGCGCCTGAAGGCATTGTGATCTCCCCGCCCCGCCCGAAGGAGCCGCCGAGCGCCAAGCCCGGTTTCAGGACGCCGTCCGGCAAGTTCGAACTGAAATCTTCCATCCTGGAGGCGGCCGGATTCGACGGATTGCCCACGTACAAGGAACCGCCGGAAGGCCCTGTCGCGGCGCCTCAAACGGCGGAAAAATTCCCTCTCATTTTCAACACCGGATCGCGCGAACCGATGTACACCCACTCGCGCCATCGCAACAACCCGCGGCTCCGGGAGCTGCAGCCCGATCCCAGGGCGGACATCCATCCCATCGACGCGCAGGCGCGCGGGATCCAGCAGGGAGAGGATGTCCTTGTCGAGACGCCTGCGGGGGAAATCACGGTCAAGGCGAATATCACCCGGATGGTCCGGCCGGGCGTGGTTCACGTGTATCACGGCTGGCCGCAGGCCGACGTCAACACGATTCTGGCGCGGACCCTGGACCCGATATCGGGTTTCCCGGCTTTCAAGTCCCAGCTCTGCCAGGTGAGGAAGGCCTGAGGAGGACGTCATGCAAAGAGGCTTTTACATCGACATGAATATCTGCATGGGGTGCCTGACCTGCATGGCCGCCTGCAAGAACTGGAACAATATAGCGCCGCAAGTGACGGCGGAGCCCGGCACGCAGGGCCCCAAGTGGCGGCGCGTCGCGACGGTCGAGACCGGCGCGTACCCGGACGCCCGTATTGTGAATGTGTCTCTTTCATGCGTGCACTGCGGCAAACCCGCCTGCATGGCGGTGTGCCCGGCGGGAGCGATCCGCAAGCGCATGGAGGACGGGATTGTTCTGGTGGACGGGAACAAGTGCATCGGCTGCCGCTCCTGCGCCGCCGCCTGCCCGTTCGGCGCTCCTCAGTTCGGGGAAGACGGCACGATGCAGAAATGCGACTACTGCCTGGACCGGATCGCGCAGGGGCAGGAGCCCGCCTGCGTGGAGAGCTGCCCGCCCGGGGCGCTGCGCGCCGGCACAATGGAGGAGTTGTCCGCGCTGGCCGCGGCAAAGGCGGCGCGCCGCCTGGCCGCCGCGTCGGATCCGTCCCTCTGGATCAGCCGATAGCGATGTCGCGCTCTCGGGCCGGGCCCTGAAGGGAAGATGTCGCGGCGTCTTCCATCAACTTCTCCGGTTCGATATTCGACATTTGACATTTGCAGTTATAGGAAACAGTATGAAAAAAAATGAGGCCGCAGAAAAAAGGAATCCCCGGGATTCCCTGAACCGGCTGTCGCGGAGGAAATTCATCAAAGATGCCGGCCTGATCGCGGGCGGGGCCTCGATGGGGGGCGTTTCCCCGACTGCGGGAGAAGCGGGCGCCGAAGACCGCGGGCCCGATGTCCCCGGAAAGGCCCCGGCGGCAGGGTCTCAAAAAATCAAACTTTTTGTTAACGGCAAGGAATACGAAGTGCAGGTCGATCCTGAAGAAACGCTGCGCGACTGCCTGAGGGAGAAACTCGGATATCTGTCCATTAAGGACATGTGTCTCGGCCACGGCGCCTGCGGATCCTGCACCGTGATCATGAACGGAAGACCTGTTCTTTCCTGCCTGACGCTCGCTGTCGAGTGCGACGGGAACAGGATTGAAACAGCCGAAGGCATCGCCCTTTCCAAACACCCGCTGATCGAGGCCTATATCCAGAATTACTGCATGCAGTGCGGCTACTGCACCCCGGGTTTCCTCTGCACCTCGAAAGCCCTGCTTGACAGGAATCCGGATCCGACCGAGGCCGACATAAGGGAGGCGCTGGGCGGCAATTTATGCCGCTGCGCCACCTATATCCAGCATATCCCGGCTGTGCAGGAGGCGGCGCGCAAGCTGAAGGGAGAGTAACCCGATGCCCATCTATCCGACTCTGAGTTCCTATAATTCCATTGGGAAAAGGGGATTGCGCCGCAAGGACGGCTATGAAAAGGTCAGCGGCACCGGCCTCTACACAAGGGATGTGTATCTTCCGGGCATGCTGTATGCCAAGATGTATTTTTCTCCGTACCCTCACGCCAGGATAAAGAGCCTGGATACCAGGGCGGTGGAAGCCTGCCCCGGGGTTAAGGCGGTCTTCAGGTACGATGACGGGTGGTTTGCGGATGTCAGGTGGGAGAACTTCACCCTGTGGATATTCAGCCATCAAACGGAACAGCTGCTGGCTCAGGAAGCCAACTGGGCGGGGGAACCCGCGGGCTTTGCGGTCTGCGCGGACACACCGCGAATCTGCGACGAAGCCCTGAAGCTTGCAAAAATAGAATGGGAAATCCTTCCTTTTGAGCTTGATCCGGAGAAGGCCGTCGCCCCCCATGCTCCTGTTCTGCAGCCTGACGTGAATCCCAAAACAAATGTCCGGTACAGCGGGAGCCAGCTTTTCGAGGGATATGAAGTGCACGGCGACGTGGAAAAGGGCTTCGCCGAATCCGACCGGATCGTTGAAATCAGGTGGAGCGAAGACGAGACAACGGTCGCAGGAGTGGAAGCCCTGAGCTGCGTGGCCGTATTCCGAGGGGAGTACCTCGAGGTCTGGGCTCATAATCAGATTCCCATGCGCACGCAGACCCTCCTTTCAAGATACTTCGGCAATCATCTCCACATACATGTGCACTCTCTCTACCACGGCGCCCAGTTCGGTCACGAAAACTGGATCGTCTACAATGCCTGGTTCCCCATCATGGCATGCATCTTTGCCCAGAGGACCAAGAAACCGGTCAAGCTTTTATATGACGAGAGCTATTTCCATGCGGGCGGATACGAGCATGGGGTGCACCATATAAAGGTCGGGTTTAAAATGGACGGCACCATCATGGCCGTCGAAGACAGGTCTGTGCGGGCGGGGGCCGAAGTTCACGGCAAGCTGTGGCCTGGAACATCGATCCCTCATCTGTTCGGCTGCACTGAAATCCCGTACATCAATCGTCCTGCAGCAATCAATTACAGGCACGGCATGAGAGCCTGCGGCCTTTGGAATAATGTGTTTTTCCGCGTCGCGGCTGAAACCGGGCTGGACCCGCACGTCGTGGCCCTGAAAAACGACGGCTGCCGCGGTCGCTCCATGTCCTGGGTGGATGAGAATGTCAAGAAGCCGAAGCAATTCCCGATGGTGAACTCCCTCGAAGCCGTGTTCAAAGCCGGCAAGGAGGCTTTCGGCTGGGACGAGAAATACCACGCCCCGGGAGCCCGGATGCTGCCGAACGGCAAGCTGCACGGCGTGTGCATGGCTCACAGCATAGCCTGGTCTCCGGATCCCAACCTGTATTTCCAGGCGTACCAGATGGGAATCAATATCCAGCGCCAGACGCCTCTGGTGAGGATCCTGGCCCGGCATGCCGACGGAGGCTGGAACCATGAAAGCACCATCTGCCGCGTGGTTGCGGATGAAGTAGGCGTCAAGTATGAAGATGTTGAATTCAGGCCTTTCGATGACCTGGGGCTGGATACGGCGGCCGGAGAAGGCTCGTCCGGTCTCGCGCGCACCCTGCCCATGGCGGTGGACGCGGCGCGCAAGGTCAAGGCTCTCATCCTGGCGCAGTGCACCAGCCCCGCAAAATCAGGGACTGAGCCCAATGTAGTGGAGATACCCCCGCTGTTCCCGGGCTGCAGGCCCGAGGACCTGGACATCAAAGAGAGCGTCGTTTTCGAGAAAGCGAGGCCGCAAAACAGGAAGACGCTCCGGGAAGTCGCGAGCTACCACTGGCAAAACTACCAGCCGTTTATCGCTTTCAGTGGAAGGCAGATGCACCATGAAGACATCTATTACATGGGCAGGCAGGCCACCTGGGTCGAGGTGGAAGTCGATCCCGAAACCGGCGAGATCGAGATCAAGACGGTCGTCAACGCGAATGACGTCGGCAAGTGTATTGATCCTGAAGGAGTGAACGCGCAGCAGTACGGCGGCTCATATATGGGTTTAAGCCATGGCCGCCAGGACGCCAAAGTTTATGACGCGGCCACCGGCGTCGTGCTCAACGACAACCTCATCGACTACAAATGGTTTTCCTTCAATGATATTACCGGGCCCATGCATCAGCGCATCATTGAGAGTGGATTAGGCTACGCCCCCTATGGAGTGATAGGCGTCGGCGAAAGCCTGGGCGCGGTGACAGCCACTATTCTGGCCGGGGCGGTATACAACGCGATCGGCAAATGGATCACGGACTTCCCGATCACGCCGGATAAGGTCCTCAAGGCCCTGGGGAAAATCTGATCCGCGTTTCTTATAACGCAGCTTCCGCCTGTATCCGAATC
>CAYZTZ010000016.1:0-43478 GCA_964481255.1 uncultured Acidobacteriota bacterium
TGTTGAGGTTGCCCAGGCGCTGAGGCGCTATGTGCATGATGGCGAAGTGGACCCCGGTGCAGCCCGGGCTGCGCTCGAGGATCTTCGCTCTCTGGATCTGGAACGGCATTCCCACGAGCCGTTGATCGATCGCGTTTGGGCCCTGCGAAAGAACCTGACGGCTTATGAAGCCGCGTATATTGCCCTCGCTGAGGCGCTGGATGCGGTCCTGCTGACGTGCGACGGAAAGCTGGCGCGCGCCCCCGGCACCCGGGTACGGATCGAGCTGGTTCGCAAATAGCCCCGCCTTGAAATAGCGGATACCGTCCGCTCTGGTATCCGGTTTGCCAAACAGAGGCAGGTCGCCTTATAAGCATTTCTATCCGGAGGGGCAAGAGAAAACCTGGAGGAATGAGCAAGGAAAGACAGGAAAAGGTGCACCGGAAAACAGGCCTGGCAGGGATTGGACGGGAGCTCGATCGGCGGAATGCAGCATTTCTTCCGTCCAATCACTGCCAGGTTTGCTTGATAGACCATCTTTGTCGCCTTTCCTGTCTGAGCCTTTGCGATTTTGAAGTCGTTGGTTAAGAGCGTTAGCCCCAACATCCCGCTCAGGGAAAAAACCGACGCCGATTCAAAGCCAGGGACCGCATTTTTCCCTCCATCGAATAAAAGGCCAGTTTACGATTTGCCCTCACGGAGCCGTTGCTTGTGTTTCTTAGTAAAGGATCATCCATGCTTATGCCGAGCATTCGGGGGCCTCTCAGTGTTGCCGAACAAAACGTCCGGGTCCAGCGGCGGCGAAACGCCCTCCGCTGAACCGGTTGTTGGTGATCGCTTTTTCGCTGCCCTGTCAGAAGCCCTCGACAAAGTTTACGCTACGATCGGGAGAGATCGAAACGGTCAAGGTTCATGACTTTGTTCCACGCCTTGATAAAGTCGTGCACGAATTTCTCCTGGGAGTCGTCACAAGCATAGACTTCCGCCAAGCCCCTGAGCTGGGAGTTCGAACCGAAGATGAGATCGACACGCGTGCCGGTCCACTTGAGTTCGCCAGTCTTGCGATCACGACCTTCAAACACGCTTGCGTCTTTTGAAGAGGCACTCCATACCGTGCTCATGTCGAGCAGGTTGACGAAAAAGTCATTCGTGAGCGTTTCGGGTCGCTTGGTGAAGACGCCGTGCTGGGATTTGCCGAAGTTGGCATTCAAGACTCGCATCCCCCCCACAAGCACTGTCATCTCAGGAGCGGTCAGCGTCAGAAGTTGCGCACGGTCAACCAGCAGTTCCTCTGCCCTCACTGCATCTTTAGCCTTTAGATAATTACGGAAGCCGTCCGCCTTGGGTTCGAGTACGGCAAACGACTCCACATTGGTCTGCTCCTGCGAGGCGTCCGTGCGTCCCGGCGTGAAGGGAACCGTCACCTGGTGACCGGCATTCTTCGCAGCCTGCTCGACACCCGCGCAACCGGCCAAGACGATCAGGTCAGCCAGTGACACCCTCTTGCCGCCAGACTGCGCGTTGTTGAACGCGATCTGGATACCCTCGAGGGTCTCGAGCACCTTCGCCAGCTGGGCAGGTTGGTTGACTTCCCAATCCTTCTGCGGGGCCAGACGAATACGGGCGCCGTTCGCACCGCCGCGCTTGTCCGAGCCGCGGAAGGTGGAGGCCGACGCCCAGGCGGTCGAAACCAGCTCCGGCACAGAGAGGCCGGAAGCCAGGATCTCGCCCTTGAGGGAGGCGATGTCCTGTTCGTCGATCAACTCGTGATTGACGGCAGGGATGGGATCTTGCCAGATGAGCTCTTCTTTAGGAACCTCCGGGCCGAGATAGCGCGAGCGGGGACCCATGTCCCGGTGCGTCAGCTTAAACCACGCTCTGGCAAACGCGTCTGCAAGCTGATCCGGATTTTCCATGAAGCGCCGGGAGATCTTCTCATAGGCCGGGTCAAACCGCAAGGCGAGGTCCGTGGTCAGCATGCCCGGCGCGTGACGCTTCGACGGGTCGTGCGCATCCGGCACGGTGCTGGCGCCTGCGCCACCCTTCGGCTTCCATTGGTATGCACCGGCCGGACTCTTCGTCAGTTCCCACTCGTAGTTGAACAGGTTCTTTAAGAAAGTGATGCTCCACTTCGTTGGCGTGCTGGTCCAGGTGAGTTCCGGGCCACCAGTAATCGTGTCGTTCCCTTTCCCCGTGCCAAAGCTGCTCTTCCAGCCCAGGCCCTGCTCCTCGATGGGGGCGGCTTCCGGCTCCGGACCCACCAATGACTTATCACCGGCGCCGTGGCACTTGCCGAAGGCGTGGCCGCCTGCGATGAGAGCCACCGTCTCCTCGTCGTTCATCGCCATGCGACCAAAGATCTCGCGGATATCACGCGCCGCAGCGATCGGATCCGGGTTGCCATTCGGGCCTTCCGGGTTCACGTAAATCAGGCCCATCTGAACGGCCCCAAGGGGCTTCTCGAGTTGCCGGTCACCGGTGTAGCGCTTGTCTCCAAGCCACTCACTCTCGGGACCCCAGTAGATGTCCTTTTCCGGTTCCCAGATGTCCTCGCGCCCGCCAGCGAAACCGAAGGTCTTGAAACCCATCGATTCCAACGCGACGTTGCCGGCGAGAATCATGAGGTCGGCCCAAGAAATTTTCCGGCCGTACTTCTGCTTGATCGGCCAGAGCAGTCTCCGCGCCTTGTCGAGGTTCTGATTATCGGGCCAGCTATTGAGGGGTGCAAAGCGCTGGCTGCCATTGCCTGCGCCGCCGCGGCCGTCGCCGATCCGGTAGGTGCCGGCGCTGTGCCACGCCATGCGGATGAACAAAGGTCCGTAATGGCCGAAGTCCGCCGGCCACCAGTCTTGCGAACTGGTCATCAGCGCTGCGAGATCTTTCTTCAAGGCCCAGTAGTCGAGCTTCTTGAACTCTTCGGCGTAGTTGAAGTCCGCGCCCATGGGATTGGACTTGGAGGAATGCTGGTGCAGGATATCGAGGTTCAACTGGCTGGGCCACCAGTCAAGGTAGGTCATGCTTCTGCCGGTTGCTTGCGGGTTTGGCCCGTTCGTTAAAGGGTCCTTCATGTCGTCAGCCATAATGTTGCCTCCTTTCTAATTCGGAATAATTCCGACCAGGATTTTATAACACTCTACTCCATTTTTCTTCTGCCAACGAGGTTCCTGTTTAAGGGGTTAAGTGAAATGGAGTTGGCGTTTTCGCCTGCATTTCTGACAATGCCCGTAATACTCTAACCTCGTATCTGTTACCCGGAACCTGGTTTTTCGAGTTACGTCCCTTGAGTCGATGATTACAGGAATCATATAATCCAAAATGGCATGGCATGCGTTGCAGACCAAATGGACGTGGTCCATCAGGTTTGCTTCACAGCGGTTTTCCATCTTGTCAATTTCCAGCGTCTTGATGATTCCATGTTTGTTAAGCTCATTAAGGGTGAAGTAGACCGTCGATAAGCTCAGTCCCTTGATCTTTCGCTTTGCTCCATCGTAGATGGTCCTTGCGCTCGGATGAAGGAGATTTTTCTGAACGAGGACTGAGGTGTACTCCAAAAACTGGACAGGCGATTGGAGTGCAGAATCGCCGCCGTTTCTTGGAGCGAAACAGACAATGCCGGGAAAGGATTCTCCATCGCGGTGGATTGGCGCGGCGCGTCCCTGTTTTTACGCGAGACAGGCAGGCTATTCCGGCAAGCGGTGGTTGACCAGGCAGTCCAGGAGTGTTCGTCCCGAATATGGGACTTCGTACGACAGACCTATTTTGGTTCCGAAAAAGAACCCCAATTACGGTCCGGGCGCGTGGCGTTTCAGTACCATGCGACGTGTTACATGGGATGAATTGAAAAAGGTGCTGACATCATGAAATTTCCGGTGCTCGACGACTATGGAAGGTTTATTTATGAAACCTCTGTCTCGGAGCTTGAGATGTTACGGAAGAAGGCGCATAGGATGCACCTGAAGATGCTCCTGAAGTTTTGTGACGACGCAAGGATTGAGGCAGAGGAAAGGGATCAATTCTTGAAAGAGATGAAGCAATCTGGAGACCGCTGCCTTATACAGCTCGGAAAGATATTTGCCAGGGTTCCTGTCGATTCCGGGCTTATCATTACCGACGGTTGTATCTCGGACGAGGACTTCGACGAAGAGGAGGCATACTGAAGACGACCGCGTGGATTGCGTTGTGCGTTTTACTGTATATGATTTGTGGGATGTTCTTTTGTATTGCCTTCATTTGGAATTACCGCACCGAGTCGGGTGAGGCAAATATGGGTCTAATGGTTTTTTTCTGGCCGCTGGTTTTGCTGATAGAATCAATTTATAGGCAATTGCTTTTATAAAGCTTGGGAATATGGCACAGATTGCCGCGGGAATCGAGCTGAATTCTGCCGGCGGCCGGTGGATTGAGGCTCCCGATGAGTCCGAAATACGCAAATTGGGCAGGAGAGGCTTCCCGGCGGCGCGGTAACCGCCTCTCCTGGCAGTCTTGCGCCATGACCAAAACACACCTTTGCTTAAACGGCGTCCGTGCGGTCGCGCGGCAGTCGAAATAGCGGGCGCATCCTAACTTCATGCCCACCAATGTATCAGCGGGCCGTCCTGTCAGGCGGCATCCGGATCGAACTCATAATGAAAAGTCGCTGGAGGCGGAGAGGGGGGGCGGACGCTCAGGCCGGTCCCACATCTTCAAGTGGCGCAGGATCTTTTCGATGACCGGGCGGTCTCCGATCAGGCTGATGTCTTTCAGTGGTCCCGAGCAACGGGGGCAAACCAGGGGGTCCGCCTCAAAGGATGTTGTTTCATATTACACCTCCCGCAGTATTTGCGCCCCCGGCTTGTTGGCTCGAAGCCCGATCAATAATCTTGCCGGCTGTCATTCCCATGTTCATCTAACCATCCGAGAATAATAAAACCATTAATGCGCGTCATCCCCTTAGCAGCACAGACGGAATCAGGCCCAGATGCGGTTAGCCGGCGACTGTCCAGAAAATTACCTATTTACATGAAACATTCAAGGCGAGGGCTGTTTGTTGTCCGGCAGTGGTGTTGAGGAAAATATTGCGGCCGCATCGCTCCAATTCACTATCCCGCCTGGGTTTTTGTCTCCCGTCCCACGCGCGACGTTGGGTTCACATCCGCGTGTTGCATTTCCGAACGCATCGCGTGAGCCCTTTGGAGCGGGACCAGTCCGAATTTCCTATCGCGCAGGGCCTTGAGTTGCCGGCCCAGGACGCGCGAGGCGCCGTAAATCAATCCTGTCCGGATCCCTATAGGCAGGCGATGCATGCGGACGGCTTCCATGGCCGCGGCCGCAATGCAGCCGCACTGGCTACAGTCCGGAGATCCTCCGAGCTGGCATGGAGTCACGGCGGTCCTGAGGTCCGCGGACAACGCCTTGGTGGTGAGGGCGAACACGCAGTGTCCCGGGTCCGGAGGCGGCCGCCGATAGGCCTGCAACAGGCTCACGGGAAGCTCCAGCCTGCGGAACTCGTCCCTTAGAGTGGATAGTTCCGCAATCAGCCTTTCGCGCGCGTCCCGGTGCAGTATCTCGGTGCTCGACTCCCCTATCTGGGGCGTGTACAGGCTTATCCAGATTTTTCGCACTTCCGTCCGGCCGTTCCAGAATTGGAGGAATTCGCGAAAATATCCCACCCGCTCCGTCATCTGGCGGGTCACGGTGCAGTGCACAATGACGGCATGCCCGCGGATGTTGTTAAGGATTCTTTCGTAAGTGGCCGGAGCCCGGCGTTTGTCGTGTTCCGACGGCAGGCCGTCAATGGAAACGACGATATCTAAAAGGCGGCTTTGACGCCATTCGAGGGGAATCGGGCTGCAGGCGCTTGTGACTATCTGGGTATGGATCCCGCGATGATTCAACTCCGGCAGGAGCCGTGTGATTTCCTGCCGGCGGACCAGCGGCTCGCCGCCGACGATCGACAGGTGGAGCGGGCGGTGCCGGTCGACCAGAGAAAGGACTTCCTCGACCAATTGGGGCCCTTCGAACTCGCGAAGGTGCTTCAGCGAGCCTGCCGCACCGACATGATTTTCGGCATACGCGTAGCAACCGGGGCATGACAGCGGGCAACGCCTGGTGATTTCGATCGACAGGAAGGGAACGCGTCCGGAGAGGATGCAGCCCCATGCCCGCACAACATTAAGTGTCCTCAAGTCATCCTCCTCGCCAGATACGCCGGGAGCGCAGGCCGTCCGCGGATCACGAAATCCACGGCGTCGGCTGCACAACAATCACTCAAGAGCTGTTCCGGGGTCGGCCCTAGGCAACAATGGATGGAAGAGCCATTATTCGCAGTAAATGGCTTCGCAAAGGTTCTTAGATTGGGCTGGCCCTCTCTTGTTGATGGAAGCCGGTTTCCAGGTGGATCGACCTCATCTTAATCATAGGGGGAATGGGGCAGACGTGCAATGACTCGATTTCAATAATCGGCGGGGCATGAGCACGGGGTCCATGAATCCTGCGTCCGATCGGCACGGATGGATTCTGGATTCTTCTTCATTGCGCGGGAATTCCAGCAGCCACCGGCATGTCCGGCGAGACGGCAAGCCGTGCCATGTTTGCCGGATGCATCAAGCAGGAGAATGGGACCTTTCGCCCTGCCGGGCCCCTGCGGTTGAGGATTCCGCTCGAAGGGTTCTCCGCGCTCATCCCCTGTCTTTCTCTTTCATTCCCTCGGGGTCCGGGCCTCGGGCGCGGATGTGTTTTTCAGTCTCCGAGAACTATCCAAGCCGGCCCTTTGCTTTTAAAACGCCGGCCGCTTTCCTGAGCCCCAGGCTTTCAAGCGCGGCCGATCGGGGCCATCCATTGGCTGGATTCCATCCCTCAAACTCGTAGAACTTTGTTTTCCATTCCTCGAACTTCTGTTTGTTCAGGACCCTGCCGGTGTTGGCCGAATATGTCCATGCGCCGTTTTCGAATACCGGCATGTAGTAGGGTCTTTGGGTCGGGACGCTGTAGACGTATCCGGCGTGGACTTCCATGTCCCGATGGCGGCCCTGCAGGACCCATATGGATCTGTCCAGGTTCCATATCTTGCGCCCGATCTCGACGCCGTCCTCGAACGTGATCTTTTTGCCGGTGACCGCGCTGAAGAATCTCGGCTCCCCTTCCGGGGTCGCGCCCGATTTATCCGCCGTGTTGGGGGTGAAAAACAGCGGCCAAACCCAATCGCAAAAGAGCGCGGACTGTATCCAGAACCTCGTGTAATGCCGGTGCCAGGCTATCGTCTTCACCCTGTGGTCCGAATAGATGCCCGTGGGGCCTTCGCCGTAGTCGAACATGAAGGGATCGCCGGCGTAAGGGTGAACCTTGGAAGCGACGATTTCGACCAGCCTTTCGGCCGGGAAAAAAGGCTCCAGTTTCGCCCCGATGGTCGTGCTCGGCATGTGATACAGCGGGAAATTAAGGCTGTGCTCGTTGATGTCCCTGTCTCCAAGAATCGAGCCATAGCTCCATTCGACCTCGACTCTGGGCTCGTAGTGCTCCATATAGCCCCAATTGGGAACGTTGAGAACTCCGCTGTCGGTGTCCTTCTTGTATCGGCCCCATTTTTCGGCGATTCGGGCGCAGCCGTTGCTGAGGAGATCGCCGATCCCTTCCCTCAGGGACGTCTTTCTCACCACCGTCTGAAGAAAATCGAGAGTTCCGTACAGATCGAAGGGGAGTTCGCACTCGATTTCCTTGCCGGGTCCCAAAACCCCGGCTTTTTGAAGCGAGGCGAGGTAGCCGATCATGGTTCCCATTTGAGCCGCGTTGAGCCCGTAGGCCTGCAGCAGATCACACGCTTTCTCCTTATCGCGCCGCGATGGGATGCTCATGCCGAAGGCCGATTCCGCGCAGGAGGACTCGTTGCTGATGCCCCCGGCCAGCCTCTGCCGGCAGGCCTTGGCACAGCCTGCGCACGCTTGCGGCCTGGCGGGATCCAGCGGAGGCTGCATGTTGGCGAAATTATCCGAGGCCGGCGAGTTGTTGACGGATGAGAACAGGAATACGCCGGCGGGCCTTTCCATTCTGGGATTGTCCACGTCGTATTGAAACCGCCGGTACCACATCCGCGCTTCCATGAGCGCCTTCGGGTTCGCCACTTTGACTTCTCCCGTGCCGATGACGCTGATCGCCTTCAGCTTTTTGGCTCCCCAGACGGCTCCGAATCCGCCCTGGCCCGCGCCGTTCCCCGCGTCGTGAATGAGGGAAGCGATTCTGGCCAGCTTCTCTCCGGCGGGACCGATGCACAGAACGGCGGGCCTCTGCGTCGTGTAGTCCGACCCGAGATCAAGCCACTCGCCGAACTTCAATCCCGGGACCACGCGCCGGCATATTTCTTCCTGGGTTTCGACCGTATCCATGCCCCACAGCGTCCTGGCGTTCTCGATCGTGACTTTGTCGTTGATGATGTTCACCCAGACCGGGTCGTCGGCCCCCGGGACCGCTCCTGTGATCACGATGCCGTCCCAGCCGGCGTACTTCAGTTGCGACGAAAAGCGCCCTCCGAAATTGCTTCGGGTGAACCATTCGACAGGATAGGGCTGCGGTCCCAGGCCCTGCACCTCGCATCTTCCTGCAGCGGACGGCACAAGCACTCCGGAGAAAGGGCCCGTCATGATGGTGACGACGTTTCTGGGATCGAGCGCGTCAAACGGGAGCTGATCGCCCGCGAGGTCCCAGAAAATCGCCGAGCCGATCCCGTGTCCGCCGCCGTATTCTTCGTACTGCTCGGTGTCGATCATGCCGATGGATTTCCGGGTCAGGTCAATGCGAAGGATTTTGCCTGTGTATCCGCCTGTCACGGTAGAACCTCCCTTGAGATTGGAACCTCGTTACGCGCAAAAAAAGCCCCGAAAAGCGGCTGCAAGCTCCCGAAAAGGAGGGCTTGAAAAGATTCATATTCCATTATCAAAACAATAAGCGTGGTCCGGCCTTGAATTACCCTTTAACGCGCGGGGGATGCACGCGCATGTGGATCTCGGTGCCGCCCTTTTCGAAGCGGACCTCGTCCATTAGCTGGTTGATGAGATAAATGCCCCGGCCGCCTGTCGCGAAGATGTTCCGGCCGACGATGGGGCTCGGGATGGACGCGGGATCGAAGCCCGGACCCGGGTCGCGGACGACGATAAGCATGCCGCGCCTCTGGTCGCAGGCGACGCAGCACTGGATCCGCTTCGACGGGTCCTCCGCGCTCCCGTGCACGATGGCGTTGGCGAGGGCCTCGCCGAGCGCCAGCTGAATTTCGAATTCGCGGCCGGCCGCGCAGCCCATTTCCCGGACGACGGCCATGATCTTTTCGGTGACAGGCGCGATTTCGCTGATGTCGGCAGGAAGAGTCGTGTCCAGTTTTACCAGAAGCTTGTCGCTGTCAAATTCGCATTGCTCAGGGGCTTCGCTCGACATGTCCGCTCTCCCCGATGCGGAAAGATAAAGGACAATCCATGAGCAAGAATAACAGGATTTCCGGGAATGATTCATCAAAAAATAGGGGCAATACTCCCTAACCGTCATTTCAGTGCGGCCCTTGCGGTATGGCAGCTTGCTGCGCCCCTGGAGTTCCCGGTTCCCATCCCACCCGAGAGTCATGAAAACTCCCGCAAGCGAGCGGTTCCAGCCGAGCAGCCAGCCGGGCAATGGCTCCAGGCCAGCGTAAAATGACCAGAACATTGCGGCCCAAAGAATCAGGATCCGTGCTCCCATGAGTGATGGTTGATCGCCATGATTATTCCAGAACAGCAAAAGGTTGTTTGCTATTACTTCGACGTTCTTCACCTCCATCGTTTGCCTTGAGGAACTTACGGAACGCGTTATCGACACGAATATCGTGTTGCACCAAAATAGTGTTACGAAGAATGTCACCATCACATTGGAGGAGGAAGTGGCCCTATGGGCCGGAGTCCGCGCGGCCGAGCGGGACACGAGCGTCTCGCGGCTAGTGGGGGAGATGCTCCGGGAGAAGATGCTCGGCGAGCGGAGCTACCAGGCCGCGATGCAGCAATACCTTTCGCGTCAAGCGAAGCGATTGAAACGCGCAGGGGCGAAATATCCCAAACGAGAGGATCTCCATGACCGCTGAGGTGTTTGTGGATTCCAATGTGCTGGTTTGCGCGCGGGACGCGTCCGAACCCGGGAAGCAGAAGAAGGCTATGGCCTGGATGGAAAGTCTGTGGAGCTCCGGGGCGGGGCGTTTGAGCTCTCAGGTGTTGCAGGAGTTTTATGTAACGGTCACCGAAAAGCTTAAGCCGGGACTGGATGCCGCCGGCGCGCGAGCCGATGTTCGATCTCTGGAGGCCTGGCGCCCCATTCCCCTGGATATCCGTGTCATGGAAGGAGCGTGGTCGATCCGGGATCGGTTCCGGCTCTCATGGTGGGACGCCCTGATTGTGGCTACAGCCCAGATAGGCGGCTGTCGATACCTTCTGTCAGAGGACTTTCAAGAGGGACAGAAATTCGGCAGTGTTCGTGTTATCCATCCGTTCCACACATCCCCGTCTTCGATAAACCTTTGAGTCGTTTAGGGCTCGGACCAACATAATAAAAAAAGGCTCATTTGGCTATTGTGAAAAGACGGCGCAAAGGGTTGGACTGCACCCTTTCGGAGGGCGCTTTGGGCTCCACCCATTGATGTATGGATTTATATGCCGGTCCGCCCTTGATTTACCGTGTTCCCCCTTTGGAGGCTATTATGGCTCTCGATCCACAAGCGCGTGCTGTTCTCGATCGGCTCGCCGCGATGGGAGGCCCGCCGATTAATGAGATGACAGTCAGCGACGTCCGCCGCGACAGCATCAAGATGGCGGCGATGCAGGGCGCGCCGGAGGATGTTGCGAAGGTTGAAGACCGCACGCTGCCCGGCCCGGCGCGCGAGATCCCGGTCCGGATTTACACTCCGGCCTTCCAGGGGCCGCTCCCGGTGCTGGTGTTTTTTCACGGCGGCGAATGGGTCATCGGCAGCATCGAGATGGTCGATGGGCTGTGCCGGTCACTCGCCAACGCTTCCGGCTGCATCGTTGTTTCGGTCGATTATCGGCTGGCCCCGGAGCCCCCTTTCCCGGCTGCGGCCGACGACGCTTATGGCGCGGCATTATGGGTCGCGGACAATGCCGCCGGCTTCGATGGGGACCCGGCGCGGATCGCCGTGGGCGGCGACAGCGCCGGAGGCAATCTCGCGGCCGTCGTCGCTCTGATGGCGCGCGATCGCGGCAGGCCTGCGCTGAAGTTTCAACTGCTCGTTTATCCCGCCACGGATGCCGCTTGCGACACCCCATCCTGCAGCGAAAACGCCGACGGCTATTTCCTGACCCGGGACGCCATTCTTTGGTTCTGGAATCACTATCTCCCCCGGGAGGCTGACCGAACCAATCCCTACGCTTCGCCGCTGCGCGCGCGAGATTTCAGGGGATTGCCGGAGGCGCTGGTGATCACGGCCGAATATGACCCGCTGCGCGACGAGGGGGAACGGTACGCCGAGAGGCTGCGGGATGCCGGCGTCCCGGTGCAACTCACACGCTATGAAGGCATGATTCACGGTTTCTTCGCCATGGGCGCGGTGATCGATCAAGGCAGGAAGGCGATCGAGCAGGCGGCTGCGGCCCTGCGTTCCGCTTTTGCGGGTTGCGGATAGGACGGATCCGCGGGCGGCCTTATCGAGACTTCAGGCGACGCGCTCAAGCAGTTCTTCAAACATTGATCGCGCGGGCAACGCGTATATCCGAATCGGGATCGTCGTCCGGCGGTGAAAGGCCGAGGCCCCAGTTCCTATCAATATCCCTATCACTCCAACCGCTTGAATACATAGCGTACGGCCATATCCCCGTAGCCCATTTTGCCGTCCTGCGAAGGTTTGAACTTCGCCATTCCCGGCATGACCATTTTGTCGTACTGGGGTTCCAGTATGAGGATGTCATCCCCCTCCATATGACATTTGAAGGTCATGGATCCCAGAACGGGGAAAGCCGCAAGCATATGGTGAACGACCATCTCTTTGCCGTCAAATTCATAGGTGCCGGCGTCGGCCATGAAGGACCGGTTGGCCGCCGGAGCCTCGCCCATCGCCTGTTTAGGCGTAAAATCACGGATGGCGCTGTAATGCTTTTTGGCGATATAGATCATGAACTGCGCGTCTTCCCGGGTCCTTTTGTTCTCACCGATTCCCACGTCCATGGATTGAAGAGTCCAGACACCCTGGATTTTTTGGCGGAGATCTTTGTCCGCGGCCTTTGTCCCCTGGGCATAGGCATAAGAAAATGTGAATGCAACCAGAACACACAAGGACATGAATAATCTTTTCATCGCAAGTCTCCTTTTTTCGACGTCCGATATCCTAGTCCGTATGCGATAGGGATAAGTCTCCCCTATCGTCGCCGGACTGCCGAATGCCACCGTCCATTACACCTGTTTCAATATAATTCTTATTTCGAAGCCAGCCCCGGCTCCGGAAGGGGCATCCTCCGGCGGTCTGGATCCCGGCCGCCCGGCGGGTGGCGGCATGCAGCGGCCGGAGCGGCGGGCTTCTTATTCCCAGCCGGTCTTGCTTCCGTAGGGCAGGACCAGGCCGGTGGCCTCGATGTCGTAAATCCTGCCCTTCTTGATTTTAAAGAAGTGGATCGCCGGCATGTTGAAAAGTCCCTGGTAGGACGGCACGCTGTCCAATCCCGGCACCCCCTTCAGTTTCATGACCTTGAGTTTGCTGTCGTGAACAAGAACGGAGAAGCCCACGGCCAGCCCTTTCTGTTCATCGGCAATGAGCAAACGGCGGTTCTTGATGTCGCTTATATAGGCCCAGACGCCCGCGCTGATCTGCCCTTCGCAGGTATTCGGCGCGGCCGCCAGAGCCCTGGCCAGGTTCGCCATTTCAGGATCGATGGAGCCTTCGGCGGGGAACTGCGGCGCATCTTTGACGGGTTTGGGCGCCCGCTTCCCGCCGACCGAAGTCGATCCGTTTTCACGGCGTTCACACTCTTGGGCGAACGGGGCCAGGGTCCCGTCTTCTCCCGTCAAAGCGTCATAGTAGGAAAGCCCGATGTCGATCATCCGGTCTCGCGGAGTCCTGTCTTCGGGCGCCAGATCCTCGACGAGCCCGGGACGCGGTTTTTGGAGGTTCGGCATCGCGTAAGCCAGGTTTTCCCGGACCACGTGATGTTCCGCCTCGGCAATCTTGCCGCGCCGCAAAGCCAGGCGCGCGCCGAACAGGACGTCCCGGTTACGGTTTTCCTTCATCATGACGAGGCAGGCGACCTGCTGCGCCACCGGATCGGCCGCATAAATCTGGAACTCCGAGGGCCCGCCTGACGCCGTGACCCAAAGGCCGTCCCCGACCGGTATGTTCGCCGTATTCTCAGTGAACTTGACTTCCTTGTCGAGCGGCACCAGCGTCGGGTCGTGTTTCACCAGGGCCGCGAGATAGTTTTTCATGAGAGTGACCAGGCACTCCCGGTCGCAGGTTGGGGCCGCTTCAAGAAAACGGGTGGTTCCCAAAACGGCAACGGCAGCCATCCCGATTGCGATGCACAGACGCTTCATATGTGTTTTCATTCCCCCTATGCTCCGGACAAAACGCTGATTCCTTCACCGAAGACATCAGGCAATCCCGGGGCGTATCTTGTCAAGCAAAATTGCCATGGGTTGAAGCGGATCCGTCTTTTCGGAAGTGGCGCGGGCGGGCGGTTCATGGCATAGTAATCGCCATTGCATCGGGGAGAGGAGAGTATGGAATCGCATCACAGCCTGTTTTTGAGAATCTCATCGAAACTTGGATTCATTGGAGTCATCGTGATACTGGCCGTGTCTGCGGCGGCGGCCCGGGAGATTCCGTCCGTGGAGCCTGAAAAGGAGGGATTCTCGAAGGAGCGGCTCGGCCGGCTTGTCGCCAGGACTCATTCCTACGTGGACAGCGGCGGCGCCGCCGGCATCATTACTCTGGTCGCCCGCCACGGCAGGATGGTGCACTTCGACGTTTACGGCAAGGCCGACATAGAAGCCGGCACGCCGCTCAGGGCAGACAGCCTGTTCCGCATGTACTCGATGACCAAACCCATCACGAGCGCGGCGCTTCTCATGCTTTATGAGGAAGGCAGGTTTCAGCTCGACGACCCGCTGGAGAAATATTTTCCCGAATTCAAGGATCTCAAGGTCTATGTCTCGGGCAGCGGAGACCGGATTCAGCTCGAGCCGCCGAAACGCAAGCCCACCGTGCGCGACATTTTCCGTCACACGGCCGGCTTCAGCTATGGCATGGGCCAGTCGCCCGTCGACAAGCTCTACCAGGAAGCCAAAGTGACCGCGGGCGGACTCAAGGAGCTTCCCGCGAGGCTTGCGAAGCTGCCGCTTCTGTATCAGCCGGGAACGCGCTGGGTATACAGCGTTTCGCACGACGTGCAGGCGGCCCTGGTCGAGCGTCTGTCGGGCATGAACTTCGAAGATTTCATGAGCGCGCGCGTCTTCAAGCCCCTGGATATGAAGGACAGCACTCTCGGGATTCCCGCGATCGACATCTCGCGCCTGACGACGAGCTATTCGCTGAAACAGGGGAAACTCGTGCCGGTGGACAAGCCCGCCACCAGCAATTACAAAGGAGTCGGCGGCGGCTCGAGCCTCACCTCAAGTGCGCGCGACTATCTGCGCTTTGCGCAGATGCTTTTAAACGGCGGCGAGCTCGACGGCGTGCGGCTGCTCGCTCCCGGGACGGTCCGGCTGATGAGATCCAACCATCTGCCCGACGGTGTCTGGATGGGAATGGGCGACCCGGCGATGAATACCGGCACCGGCTACGGACTTGGAGTTTCAGTTCTGGTCGATCCGGTCCGCCGCGGCAATCTCGGATCGAAGGGTGAGTTCGGCTGGTCGGGCGCCGCGACCACCCACGTGATCATCGACCCCGAGAAGGACATCGTCGGAATCTTCCTGACCCAGAGGATGATGGACGATCGCGTTTACTACAACGAATTCATCACAATGACCTACCAGGCTCTGATGGAGTAGGTATCCGCCGTTGGAACGAAGCCGGTCTGGAGACGGCCGCGGTTACAGCCTGATTCCACGGACGAATCTTTTTCATCGCCTGTCCGGGACAGCCGCTTCCGGCAGGCGCTTTTTTTAAATCATTTGCAGCGCGGTGCGCCGGCGTACCTGAAAGCAGGGAAACATGGCATCCGATACCGCCGTTCTTGTAGAATAAGTCCCTGATCCTGAAAAGGTGTTGTGCGGCTCGTCGTGGCAGGGTAGAGGCCGGGATTTCCTCATGTCGACGCTTCAATTGGATTTTTATGGTTGCGGGGTCCTTGTTGAAAGCGCCGAGGACGAGTTCCAGCGGTCCGTGGAACATGATTTCTCCTATTTCCTGGGTCCGGCAAGCCGTCCCGTGCTCCATGTCGCCTTTGACAAATCCAGACCGGACTATGACGGTCTGCCCGATCTTTCCTGCTCCTTTGCAACGCCCCGCAACATCTGCTTCAGCGACGGGCGCCTTATGTATATCGATTACTTCGGCCAGGCCCTCAACGTCTATGACCGACAGTCGAATTCCTGCCGGATTATGACTCAGGACCTGGAATTGGCGCATGAAATCGCCTATCTAACCATCCTCTCGAGAATATCCGAAGCTTTGGAAGGCAGGCACCTGCACAGAGTCCACGGCCTCGGAATCGAAAGCGAGGGCCAAGGCGCCATCATCCTCCTGCCCAGCGGCGGTGGCAAATCGACCCTTGCCCTTTCCCTGCTGCGCAACGAAAACCGAGTCCGCCTGGTTTCGGAAGATTCACCTCTCCTGCGTCCCGATGGACATATGCTCCCCTTCCCCCTGCGCATCGGCGTACATCCCGCGAATGTTCCCGCCGATATTGATCCGCGATTTTTGCGCGCGGATAAGCGCATCGAGTTCAGTTCCAAAACCAGTATCGATATACGCTGCTTTGAAAACCGTATTGCCCGGGGAGCCGTTCCCGTGAAATATCTCCTTCTGGGCGTGCGGTCCACCGGACGGCGCGCTCAGATTATCCCCGTCTCCAGATACGCCGTCGTGCGCCATATCCTCGCAAACTCGATTATCGGCATCGGTTTGTACCAAGGCTTGGAATATGTCCTCCAAAAAAGCCTCAGCGAATCCGTGCGGCACATGGGGCTGTTTTTTTCACGAAGCTATAACAATGCGGTTCTTTTGAGATATGCTCGCGTCTTTCAATTTACAATAGGGAGGGATCCGGATCGGAATTGCGAATGCCTGCGCGATTTCCTGTCCCGCTGAAGGTCGGGATCGCGTGAATGGACAGGCCATGCTTGGAGGCCGAATCGGGGACATCCCTTTTTCTCGCTCCAAGTCAAGGAGATATTCCGTGTACCTGCGCGACCTGTATCTTGACCTGCTCGCCCTGCAGGGGATCTTATGGAGCAGGCAGCCGTGGTGCGGTCCCCGCATCGCCCAAATAGACATTTCCGATGACTGCAATCTTGATTGCGCCATCTGCAATCGTTCCTGCATGGGTGTCGGAGGGTTGATGCCGGAACATCGAGTGCGGGCCCTGATCGACGAACTCTACGCTCTCGGAACCCAAGAGATTTTTTTTCACGGATTCGGCGAGCCCGCGTGCCATCCCCAATTGCCCGGGATGATTCTCCACGTCCGGTCCCATTATCCGAAACTGCGTCAGCATCTTATTACCAACGGAACATGGAATTCGCCGGCCCTGGACGCGGCCTTGATCCGAGGGCGGGTCGCGGTTCGATTTAGCCTGCATGCAGGGGATGAATGGACCTGGCAACAGATGCACCCCCGGGATGATCCCCGGTTTTTCCGGCAGGCCGGGGATAACCTGCATCGCCTTGCCGCGGCGGCCCCGGATCGGGTGGAGGTGCTCTATGTGCTATGCAATCTGAATTTCAGAAAAATCCCGGAAATGCTGGTTTTCGCTTTAAAATGCGGCGTCCGGAAAGTACTGTTCCGGCCCATGCGGTTATTCAAGGGCAGGGACGGCCGCTATATGAACGATTCCCTGCAGCTCAACGCGCAACAGTACCGGGAAGCCGCGGACATTCTTGCCCGGTGTCGGCAGGAATTCGGAAGACGGATCAGGATCCAATCGGTTCCCTTTGAAAGAAACCGCTATGATCCGGAGCTGGGTCGCGCGTCTTCCCGGGATTTTTATATCTCGCGCGGCTGTTATATCGGATACGTTCTGACCGTTATCGAAAAAGACGGGAGCGTCTACGGTTGTCTGCCGGAATCCTCCGGGGGGCAACCGCTGGGAAATGTTTTTGATACTCCGTTCCGGGACATCTGGTTCGGGCCTGAATACGCGGCTTTTCGAAAAAAGCAGCTGTTTTCGGATAAGGCGCAAGTAGATCCCGACGGCTGTCCCAGTTACTGCCAGCACCTGGAAACGAATGTCCGACTGAATCGGTTCCACTGGCGGAACAGGTTGCCGAAGTTTTTACGATAAGAGCTTCCGCATCATGATTCGATCGTTCGTCATACGATGGGTCCTGCGTTTGTATCTGCCCCCCTTCGTTTGGGTTTATCACTTTTACTACTGGTTGGCGATTCAGCTCAGTCGGATGCTCCTCAGCCGCGTGGCTGGGGTTCGCAGCCTCTACCTGACCGGCTCGTGGGTTCGCCGGGATCTGATTTACGGATTGAGCGACGTCGATTTTAAGGTATTTGTGTCCGGCGATAAAAACCGGGAAACTCACGATTCCATTCGACGACGTTTCTCATGGCTGCGCCGCTTTTTCCCCATATTGGGCAATCCGGATGAGAAGGGCGTGTATTTTCTTGATTCCTTTGAAGCGGACTACCGTCGTTATCCGCTGGTGCAGCACCTTTTCGATCCTCGATATTTCAAGCATCGGCGGCTATGGGGAGAGGACCTGATTCCGAGTCTTCCCCTGCAGCCATGGGAAGCCCTGGATCAGGATGAGTGCGCCTTTGCCCGGTTGAAGGACTGGATCGAGAGAGTCTACCTTATCACGAATCGGGATGGATGGAGCGCTCCCCATAAACAGCATCTGTATTTTAAGGCGGTCAGCGATGTCGCTCTGCTCGCGATCCGGGCTGGAAATCCGGATTTCAGTTTTTCCCGGCGTTCCGAGATTCTGCATACCATAGCCCATGAAATGGAGGAGCCTTACAGCCGCTGGATCAGGAATCTCCTGGTGGAAAACCGGCTTCGTTACCGCAAACAGTACAATAGCGACGATGAGAATTTCAGGCTGTTCAAGAAAGTCGTGTCCTGTTGCCTGGAAAGGATATCCGGCCGCAATAACAGCCCTCCCGTTCCCCTGAAAACGGAGCGAAGTTTTTCACCCCGCTGCAACGGGCAGGATCCCGTCGCGGACAGACTGCGAAGCTTTTCTTCAAGCATCCGGGAAGTGACCGTTGTCCCGTGGGCTCAACTGCCGATCCATCCTCTGGATTTTCAGCTTTTCGGCTGTCCGGTTTATGTCTTGAAATGCTCCGCCCCCCTGACGCTGCCGGAGTTCCAAGCCCTGAGATCCTACTGCCGGAAGGTGCTTCGCAATGCGGCCAGAGTGGTTCTGATGGAATATGAGGGTTGGCTGAGCACGGTGGATGCGGATTTCGTCGAACACTGGGGCGGTTTTTCGGGGTCTTCCGATCTGATGCAACCCCTGCTCCTGGAGGATGCGGCGAGACCCATGACTCAGGACGAGGACCGCAGGATCCGGCGTCGAACGGCCGCATTCCGGGAGCAATTAGCCGCGCTTCTCGACGATCCCGAATCGGGCAGGATAAGCCTCCGTTTTTTCCCCGCGTTTCTTTTCAACGCCTTGCGCGCCCTCAATTTTGATCATGAGTTCGGTATCGGGAAATGGTGTTGGCTGCCGGACGCCGACGCCGTCGCCGATTTTCTTTTCCGGCGCACGCCCTTGGATCCCGCCTTCGTCCGGAAGCTGGCGCAGCAGTATGCCGCCGCGGCGGGGGACGGCGGCTCCTTCGATGAAAGGCTGCTTCCTAAAAGCCGCGCGTTGCTTTCGGAGACGCTTGAAGTCACGCTCCATCGGCGACCCTGGAACGACCTGGAAAAGCTCAACGCCATGGCGGATGAAGCGCGCCTTGGAATATCCGCCGCTGTGGTCACCTTTTATCGGCCGAAGCCCCTTGAGCGCTGTTTGAATTCCATCGCCCGGCTCACGAGGACCCCGAGCGAACTGATAATAGTCGCCGAAAGCTCCGATACCGCTTCGCGAGAAATAGTCGAAAACCTGCGGTTCCCCTTTCCCATGCGGTTTCTGGCCGGCGACCGCCTTCGGATAGGGGCGGCGCGCAACATGGCGGCGCGCGCCGCGAAGGGAGACCTCATTGTTTTCATCGATGACGACGCCTGTGTCTCGCCGGATTGGCTGGATCTCGTGGAAAGGGCTTTCCTGCGCGATTCCCGGATCGGCCTCGTATCCGGTGCCGTTCTGAATCTGCGCTGCGGCCGACGGGACTCCATTTGGAAGTTCATGCAAGTGATGGAGAAGCTCTGATTCTATGATGATCCCTATTCTCAAGGATTATTATTCCGAGGGCTACCTCCCCGGCCCCGAAGCGGGAGCCCTGCCTCCCTATTTCCCCAACGTAAACCTGGCGATGCGTCGGGAGTTCTTCGAGCGATCCGGGGGTTATGACGAACAATGCGAGGCGGGGGAGGATGCGGATTTATGTATGCGCGCCGCGCGCGCAGGCTGGCTTCTGTTTTTTGAAAAAAAGGCCCATGCCTTTCACGAACCGCGGCCGGATCTTCGGTCGCTTGTACGCCAATGGATTTGGTACGGCCGGGGCGGCAGCCATTTCTTTTTTAAACAACAGCAGCAGCGCCTGGAGATATACCTGAATATGGAACTGGTTCCCAAAATGTACCGCTACCGGCGCGTGCTGTCGGTGCGCCGCTTCCCGTTTCCGGCCATGCTTTTTGTCTCTGCATTTCTTGCCGGACATGCGGTCGCGGCGTTGGGCCTGCTGGCGTGGTGGAGTGGGTTTTTGAATGCGGCCCTGTTTCTGTGTCTCGCGGCATGCGTCCTGCCCGTGGTCCTCTATTTTCGCAGCCCGCTCCGGAAGCTGTCTTGGCGCGAGCTGTGGCTTTATGCCCGTTTTGCATACCTGATCAATGTGACGTGCATCCTGGCGAGCGCCGTGGCGGGGTTCAAAAAGCGCCGGCTCTTCCTCTACCCCGGGATTTAATAAGGCCTGTCGTGCCTGCGGACTCGCTGGACAAGAGTGGAACTTGCCGCGTGCGCCGTGACGGTGGCACATTCCCCGTTCTTCCGCATTTCGGATGCCCGGCGCCAGCCGCGTCGAGCAGGCCGCGGAGAATTGCGGCGCGCTGGAGCTGACCCTGTCTTCCCACGAGCTAGAGCAAATCGACCGGCTCTCCCGCCGGTTCCTATAAAGGGACAGGTTGCACGTTTTCCGGATCCGCAGAACGGCCTGTGGAACGGATGGAATTATCATCAGGCTGAACCGCCGCCTCCGGCGGAGTCTATTTTTAGGAGCAGCGGCGCGCGCCTCACGCCGTCTTTTTCTCCTCCGCTTCGATCAGGCTGACGAAGACGTCCTCGAGCGACGGCTGAATCCTTTCAAGGCGGTATATCTCGATCCTTTTATCCGCCAGGCGTTCACGGATGGTTCCCATGCCGGAAGCCCCTTCCGCGACCATGACGTGGAGACCGCCGCCGAAAACGGCGACATCCTGTATCCCCGGCGCGTCCTCGAGAGCGCGCATGGTTTCCAGTGGCGCGGAGGTGTCGAGCTGCAACAAAGTGCGGCTGCTCAAAGCCGCCCGAAGTTCGAACGGGGCCCCAAGGGCGATCACCCTTCCCTGATACATCAACGCAAGCCTGTGGCAATACTCGGCCTCGTCCATGTAGTGCGTGCTGACGAAAATCGTGTGGCCCGAGCCGGCCATGTCGCGGATCAGGTCCCAAAAGGCCGCGCGCGCGATCGGGTCCACCCCGGACGTGGGCTCGTCCAGGAAGAGCACGGGGGGATCGTGCAGGATGGCGCAGACAAGGGCGAGGCGCTGTTTCAGGCCGCCGGCCAATGTGCCCGTCAGGGCGTCCCGGCGCTCCAACAGGCCCGCCGTTTCAAGCGCATATTCCCTGCGCTCCCGGCGAAGCTTCCGCGGCACCCCGTACAAACCGGCGAAGAAGTCGATGTTCTGCTGCACCGTGAGATCGTCGTAAAGGGAGAATTTCTGGGACATGTAGCCGATGATGCCGCGGACCTTTTCGGGTTCGGCGGCGACGTCCAGGCCGCCGACGAAGGCGCGTCCGGCGGTGGGCGTCAGAAGGCCGCACAGTATCCGGATCGTGGTCGATTTGCCGGCCCCGTTCGGTCCGAGGAATCCGAATATCTCCCCTTTCCCGACGCGCAGGGAGATGTGGTCCACCGCCGTGAACGATCCGAATTTCCTGACCAGGTCCTCGACCTCCACAGCCCAGCCGTTCACTTTTCCTCCAGGGCTTCTGCGGAGCGGATGCTCCGGATGAAAACCGCCTCCATCGTTCCGGCGCCTTCCGCTTTTTTCAGGTCTTCGGGAGTGCCGCAGCGAATCAGCTTCCCCCGGTGCATCAAACCGACGCGGTTGCACCGCTCAGCTTCGTCCAGGTAGGCGGTGGCCAGCAGGATCGTGATCCCGTCCTTGAGAAGCTCATACAGAATCGTCCAGAAGTCGCGGCGCGAAACGGGATCGACGCCGTTGGTGGGCTCGTCAAGAAACAGGATCTGAGGACGGTGCAGCAGCGTGCACATGAGGGCGAGCTTTTGTTTCATTCCGCCCGACAGCTGTCCCGCCTTCCTGTCCCGGAAGGGCTCCATGCGGGTCATGCGGAGCAGCCGTTCCGCGAGCCGCCCGCGTTCCGCGCCGATGATGCCGAACAGGTCCGCGTAGAAATCCATGTTCTCCCGGACCGTGAGGTCGTGATACAGCCCGAATCTCTGGGCCATGTATCCGATACGGTCCTTGACCGCCTGCGGCTCGCGCCGCACGTCGTGCCCCGCCACCCGGGCGCTTCCTTCGGTGGGATCGATCAGGCCGCAAAGCATGCGCAGGGTCGTGGTCTTGCCGGCGCCGTCCGGTCCGACCAGACCGAAGATCTCGCCCCCGTCTATGGAGAGATTCAGGCGGTCCACGGCCGTGAGACCCGCGAATCGGCGCGTTAAGTCCTGCGTCCAAATGACGGGGTCCATCCTCTACTCCAGGGGGATGACGGCATCGGCCGGCATATTGGATTTCAGTTCCTGATGAGGATTCTCCAGGTCGATCTTGATCCGGTAAACGAGCTTGACGCGCTCCTCCTGCGTCTGGATCTGCTTGGGGGTGAATTCCGCTTCCGAGGCGATAAAGCTTATTCTCCCCTCGTAAATTTTCCCCGGATACGAATCGGTCATAACCCTCGCCCGGCTTCCGAGCTTGACCCGGCCCAGGTCGGTCTGGTTGATGTAGGCGCGCAGCCATGGGTGCGCGATGTCCCCCACCGTAACGACCGTGGTGCCTGCGGCCAGCACTTCGCCGACATCGGCCGATTTCACCAGGACGACGCCGTCCACGGGAGAAACGGCAACGGTATCGGCGAGCTGCGTCTCGATCATGGCCAGATTGGCCTTCGCCCGCTCGATCTCGGATTTGCGGAAGGTGATTTCCTGCTCCCGGCGCTTTATTTCGAGCGCGTTGGACTCCGACATTTTAAGGGCCGCCCGGGCGCGCTGCACCTGGGCCGAAGCCGCCTCGATCTGTTCCACCCGCGTACCGGCCAATACCAGGTCCCGGCGCTCCCTGGCCTGTTTCAGCGCCGCCTCGGAGCCTTCCCACCGGCTGCGGTACTGGTCGTACTGGGCCGTCGAAATATCATCGTTTTTATACAGCGTCTGCGCACGGTCCCAATCCCGTTTCGCGCGGTCGTATTCCGCCTGAGCCGCTTTCACGGCGGCCTCGACCTCCTGTATCTCCTGCGGGCGGGCGCCGTTTTTTAGTTCCCTGAGGCGCGCCTCATAGGCTTCCAGGTCCGCCTTCCGCTGTTCCATGTCGGCGGCCCAAGTGCCTTTCTGCCACGCAAGCGAAGTTTCCGCCTGGGCAAGCTGGGACATGGCGGAATGAAGGGCCGCGGTTTCCCGCTGCTTCTGAGCCAGCAGCTGGTCCTGGTCCAGCCGGGCGATCACCTGACCCTTTCGCACGGCATCCCCCTCGTCGACGGCGCGCTCGATCAGCTTGCCCGGGATCTTGAACGCGATGTGGACCTCCGTGAGCTCGATATTCCCCGACACGGTGATGCTGCTTGCGGAATTGCGGGCTTCGCGTTTTAGGAAAAACAGGCATCCCGCGCCGATCAACAGCGCCAGAACGATAACGACCACGATTCTTTTTCGCATACGCTTCGCTCGATTCCTTTTGAATGTTCCCTCGCTCCCCGCCGGAAAGCTTCGGAAGGCGCGGCTCCCCATTATTGCACGCTGGCGCGGACTTTCCCGACGGCCTGAGCAAGATCTATCCGGGCGATATTATAGTTGTAAAGAGCCCGGATCTGATTTTCGCGGGCCCTTTCCAGACGGGTCTGGGCGTCCGTCACCTCGAGGCCGATGGCGATCCCCGCCTCGTGGCGGCGCCTCGCCTGCGCCAGTTCGTTCTCCGCCAGCTCCAATCCCTCGCGGGCCACCGAGATTTGTTCTTCGGCGGAGCGCAGGGCGTCCAGGGCGAGCCTGACGTCCAGCGCGATCTGCTGTTTCAGATCGTGCGTGCGCACGCTCTCGACACGATACTGCGACGCGGCCTCCGCCCGTCGCGCGTCCCGGCGGCCTCCGTCGAAGACGGGAACACGCAGGACGACTCCATAGACGTGCGTGGGGAGCAAGTCCTCCGGGCCGCTGCCGATGGCTCCGTAGTCGCCGAAAAATCCGAGGGACGGCAGGCGTTCCAGCGTCGTCGCGTTGGCCGAGAGCCTCGCGCTGTTTTCGCGCAGCTGCTGCGCCTTCAGATCCGGCCTTGTCGCGAGAGCCACGGCCTCCGCTTCCTCCAGGGTGGTTTTATCCGCCGGCACGTAGCCGAGCTTGTCGGATAGCTCGAGCTCCATGTCCAGCGGAAGGTTGATCGCGCGCAGGAGCTGCAGATGCGCGCTGCGCCTGGCGTTTTCGGCCACCAGGAGGCGCTGCCGGCCGTCGGCCAGCTGCACCTTTGCGCGGGTGATTTCAATGCCCGTTCCCGTCCCCGCCCCCTTCTGAGACTCCGCCTGCTCCAGCACGGCTTGAGACAAGACCACGTTGGCGCGCGCCGCCTCGACCTCGGCGTCTGACCGGATGCCTGCAAGATAGGCCCTTGCAACCCTCGCCGCCACCTCTTCTTCCGCGGCCGCTAATTCCGCTTCGGCGGCTGAAACGCCGGAACGCGAGGCCTGGAATCTCCGGATGGAGCTGATATCGAAGATGCTCTGCGACCCGCTGATTCGCGCGTCCATTACGTTGAAGGGCCCGATGGTTCTCGGGAATGAAAATGTGACGCCGGGGACGGGGATGGTGAAGCGCAGTCCGTTGGCCCTCAGGTTGACGGTCTGTTCGCGATAGCTAAGCGAAGAGGATATATCCGGGAGCAGGGCCGCCCTGGCCTGGCCGGACCGCGCCCGTGCCTGCGTCAAAGCCTCCGAGGAAAGCTGAAGCTGCGCGCTCCCCTCCGGCGCGACCGCCAGTTCCACGGCGCGCTTCAGGCTCAATACAAGCCGCTTCGGCTCGGGAGTCTGGGCCATGGCGGCGGACGACGCGAGAAAGAAGAGCAGCAGCCAATGGTGCCTCATGGTTTCACCTCAATTCCTTTCTTCAGCGCTGCGGGACCGCGGAAAGGCGCTGCGCGGTGTCAAATACCTTCTGCTTGTTTTTATGCCGTTATTTGGAGCGTATCGGGAATCTTGTTCCCGTTTTGGAAGCAAGAAGGCTGGATCCATTCCGGCTCCCGGCTCCTCAAATCCCCGCGCTCAAGATAATGTCCCGAATTCTATCGCCCGATCCGGCGCGCGGGTTTTTCAAGGGGCGAAGCCCCTTGATCAGTCATTCGGGCGTATTAATTATTCGCCGGATTCAATTGTCAAGGCATTTTGATCCGGCGGCCGGGTCCTGGACAAGGCGCAGAACGCACGGGTCCGGAAACCCGTGCTCCCAAAACAACACCAATGTTGTTATTGCGGCAGAGCGGCGGTATCGTTTCAGGCTCTGAGGATTCCAAAGAGACCTTAATGTCGTCGCACGGTCCCGACGAATGTCTGTTTTCAAGACGCTGTTTGGTAGTAAGATCTCGATATCGAGCAGTATTGATTTTTAAGCGTTGAAGGACGGCCGGAGGAATGCGGGAGGCCTTCCATGGGCCGCACGACCCGGCAGCCTTCCGCAGGACGGAAATAGGTCCCGGCATGCCCTCCTCGCCGTGGAGCATTTTATCTATGCCCCGGATGAGTTTTCCGTTGCCGTTATCTTGCTTGGTGAACAGGTGTTGAATGGCCCGCCCGTGGACCCCCAAGCAGTGGACACAATTCGAAGCCGCCCTGCGCGGTGATCTGCTCGGCGCGCGGGGCGAAAGGGCCGCGTGGAAGCGCGTCACACGCGCCGCCCTGCGGATCATGTCTCAATACTCCACAAGTTTTTATATCGTGAGCCGCTTCCTGCCTCCGGCCAAACGCGAACGCGTGGAAGTGATTTACGCCTCGGTCCGCTACCCGGATGAAGTGGTGGATACGTTTGATATCCCGAATGAGGAGCGGCTGCGGCGGCTGGACGAGTGGTCGGCGCATTATGAAAAAGCCCTGGGAAACGGGGACTGGCGCCGCGCCGTCGCCGAAGGCGTGACGCCCATTCTCGCCGCGTTCGCCCATGTGGTCCGCGAGGCGCGGATCCCGCCGGAGCACTATCGGGCCTTTCTGGGCGCGATGCGGATGGACGTCGCACCGCGGCCCTTTGAGACGCTGGAGGACCTGATTGAAAGTTACATATACGGCAGCGCGATCGTTGTGGGCTGCTTTTTAACTCACGTCTACGGGCCGGACAGGCCTGAAAGAATGCCGGAAGCGCTGGCCTGCGCGCGCGAACTGGCGATCGCCCTGCAGCTCACCAATTTCGTCCGCGACGTCCGGGAGGATAGGCGGCGGGGCCGCGTCTATCTCCCTCAAGACCTTCTCCGCTCGGCCGGCGCGGACATGGACCGGCTTGAGGACCCGGCCAATCGCCGGAGGGTGGTCGCCGTGATTCATCAGGTCGGCGCTTTCGCGGAGGACGCCTATCGCAGGGCGGGGGAGGGCCTGAACGTCTTCGCGCCGGATTGCAGGGTCGCCATCAAGGCCTGCGTCGATGTCTACGGCAAACTGAACCGGCGCATCCTCGCAAGCGACGACTGTGTCGCGCGGCGGCAGACCGTTCCGGGCTGGCAGAAGTTCATGGCGCTCCCGACTCGCAAATACTGGCATCTGCCGCTTTACGCTTTCGGTATGAAATAATGTCGTTGGAAACCGCTGGAGAGGGTTCTCGCGTCGCTGTTATCGGCGCCGGCCTGGGGGGGCTGTCCGCGGCCGTCCACCTGCGGGTCCGCGGCTTTGAAGTCGTGATCTATGAAGCCAACGAGCAGGTCGGCGGGCGCGCAGGACAGATCCTGGCGGACGGCTTCGCCTTCGACACCGGCCCTACTCTTCTCAATTACCCATGGGTGTTTGAAGAATTGTTCCAGGCGGCGGGGCGCAGGCTGTCGGACTATGTCGAACTGATACCCGTCGATCCCTCGATCCGCTATTTCTGGCCCGATGGCGAAACGCTGGCCCTGAGCTCGAACCTGGCCGCTCTGGTAGCGGAATTCGAGCGCGTCGAGCCCGGATCGGGTCCGGGACTGTTCGCGTTCCTGGCCGACGGAGCCGAAAAATTCCGTTTATCCTTTGGGCGCCTTATCTGCCGCAATTTTGATCATGTCGGTCAATGGATCGGGGCGCTGACGCCGATTCAGTGGGCGCGCACCGGCGTCTGGAGAAGTCTGGACCGCGAGCTGAGGCGCTTTTTCCGAAGCCCCCGTCTCCGCGACGCTCTGGGCTCCTACGCGATGTATCTGGGCGGTTCGCCGCATCAGCTCCCGGGAATCTTCACTCTCCTGCCCTATGGAGAGCTGGCCGGGGGGCTCTGGCTGCCGCAGGGAGGGATCTACGGGCTGGTCCGCGCCGTCGAAAAGCTCGCGCGCGAGCTTGGGGTGCGGATCGAAACGGGAAGAAGAGTCCGCAGGATTCGGGTCAGGGACGGGCGCGTCGCGGCGCTGGAATTCGACGACGCATCCGATCTCGTTTGCCCGCTGGCCGTGTCCAATGTCGACGCGCCCCTGACGCAAAGAGGGCTTTTATCGGATCCTCCCAGATCCTTTCGCGCGCCGCGGATGACCCCGGCGGTTTGCACGTTTTATTGGGGCATTCGCGGCAGGGTCGAGGGAGCCGGACACCACATGATCTTTTTGCCCGCCGACGCCCGTTGCGCTTACAGGCAGCTAATCCGGACGGGCGAGATCCCGGAGGAGCTGCCGTTCTATGTCAGCGTCGCATCGGAGACGGACCCGTCGCTGGCGCCTCCGGGCGATGCGGCGGTTTTTGTGCTGATTCCCCTGCCTTTGTCGGTCATGTCCCATCGCGGGGACCGCATGAGCCTGGCGTCTGAATTAAGAGGCAGGGTGATCGAACGCCTTCGAAGGCATGGGATACGGCTCGAGCCATCCGCCATCGCGGTGGAACGGGTGCTGCTCCCCCGCGATTGGGCCGCCCGCTGCGGCCTGTTCCAGGGTTCGGCTTTCGGCGCGGCGCATACTCTCTTTCAGATGGGCTCCTTCAGGCAGCCGAACCGCGATCCAAACGTGCGCGGTCTCTATTATGTCGGGGCGAGCACGGTGCCGGGCACGGGCCTTCCCATGGTCACGCTGGGGGGCCGGTTGACGGCGGAAAGGATCGCCTCCGATGTACGTTAAGGAGTACGGCCGGGGCGACAGGATCTTCGCGGCATTCCACGGATGGGGCGGCACCCACAGGGAATTCGCCCCGCTGGCGCGCTTTCTGCCGCAAGACACGCGGCTCCTGTGTCCTGATTTGCCAGGCTACGGGGCTTCCCCCGGGCCCGGTGCCTGGGACCTGGACGCGATCGCCGCGGATATGGGAAGAGAGCTGGAACTGCGTCTCGGCATGCAACCCCGCACGCTCATCGGTTTCTGCAGCGGCGCCGTTTTCCCGTTGATCCTTGCCCGGCGCATGCCGGAGACGGTCGGGCGCGTCGTCATGATCGACCCCTTCGCGTCCGTGCCCTGGTATTTCCGCATTTTCCTTCGGGGCGAATTCGGCCGTCGGGCCTATTCCGCGACTTTTCAATCGCAGGCGGGCCGGGCCGTGACCGATTGGGTCGTCCGACACATCCAGAGACAGGATGAGAGCTTCACGTCCGCGTTCCGCGACATCGACCATGAAGCCGTGCGGAGATATCTGTGTTTGTTCAACCGCTTCGACGTGGGACGGTTCAGGGATCTGGCAGTCGCCACCGACATCCTTTACGGCGAAAGGACGTTCGCCGAAGTACGCCGGTCGGTCGAACGCCTCTGCGAGTTGTGGCCGCATGCCAGGAAATTTGAATTGCGCGGAGTCGGGCACCTGCCCCTGGTCAGGGGGTCGCGGCAGATCGCGGCCGTTGTCTTCAGCCGGGAAACCGGCCGGGCGTAAACGGCCGGCCGGATTTGTGAATACGGCCCGCGGCCCTGGTGATTTCGTTCAAACAGGCGAAGCATGCGGGTAATATCCACAGAATCGGGTCTCAACGGGGTAAAGGAATAAGGTCCCCGACAGACCTCCACCGGCCCGCCTTGCCGGAGAGTGTATGACCGCGATGGAACTAATCCTGACTGCAGGTCTGGTCGTCAACCTTGCGATCCTATCGCTTGTTTTGTGGAACGTCCTTCGTTGGCCCAAGCCGGGAGCGGCCGGGAAACGCCTTGACCGCGCCTGTTCAGTCCTGATCCCGGCGCGGGATGAAGAGGGCAATATCGCCGCCTGTCTCGATAGCGTTCTGCGTCAGGGGGACGCGGTCCTGGAGATAATCGTGTGCGACGACCACTCCACGGACGGGACGGCCTCGATGGTTCAGCGCTTTGCAGGCGCGGATCCGCGCGTCCGTCTGATCGCCGCCGCGGAGCTCCCGGCGGGGTGGTGCGGCAAGACATTCGCCTGCGCGACGCTGGCCGGCGAAGCGGCCGGAGAATGGCTCTTATTCCTGGACGCCGACGCCCGGTTGCGCGACCGGGCCGTGGATCGGATGCTGAATGAGGCGGCCGCGCGGAATGTGTCGTTTCTATCCTGTTGGCCCGGGCTCGATCTCGTGGGATTTTGGGAAAAGGCTCTGATGCCGATGCTGAACTTCGTCGTGCTGACGCTTTTCCCCGCGCCGCTTTCATTGAAACGGGGGGACGCCTCCCTCGGCCTTGCGCACGGCGCATGCATCCTGGCGCGGCGCGATGAATATAAGAGAACGGGCGGACATGAAGCGGTGCGCGGCGAGATTTTCGAGGACACGTCGCTGGCGAGAATGTGGCGCGCCCGGGGAGAACGGGGGCTATGCCTCGACGGGCAGGACATCGTTCGCGTCCGGATGTACGATTCATTGCGGGGGATCTGGAACGGCTTTCGAAAGAACTTTTTCCCCTCCTTCCGGCGCCCTCTCAGTTTCTGGCTGTTTCTGCTTCTGCACCTCGTCTGCTTCTTTCTTCCTTTCGTGCTGTTTTTCGGCCTTGCTGCCGCAGGGATGCGGCCTCTGTCGGCTGGGCTGTCCCTGATTTCGGTCTTATTGATGAGGGCTTCCCTGGCCCTGCGGTTCAGGCATCCCCTATGGGCCGTGCTTCTCCATCCGCTCGCCGAGCTGACCCTGCTGGTCCTGGGGATCTTCTCCTGGAGAAGTTGCCGCGCGGGGCGCGGGGTGGAATGGAAGGGAAGAGTCTATCGGGCTGCTGCTTCGGCCGAGAGGAGGCCCAGGGCATGAATTCATCCGGGCCGTCGGCATGCGTCATCGGCGCGGGGCTGGCAGGGATGGCGATAGCCTTGCGCCTGGCGGTTCGCGGCTGGCGGGTGAAGGTGTTCGAAAACAGCCCGTCCCTGGGCGGGAAGATGAACCTTTGGGAACGCGGCGGGTTCCGCTTCGACACGGGGCCGTCTCTGATAACCATGCCCTGGGCGCTTGAAGAGTTGTTTGACGCGGCGGGCGAAAGGATGGCGGATCACCTGCGGCTGCGGCAGCTGGATCCGGCGGCGCGCTATTTCTTCCCCGACGGCGGCCGGCTGGAAGTTTCGGCGTCGCTGCCGCGGTGGCTGGCGACTCTGCGCGAGACCGAGCCGCAGGGCGACATCCGCTTTCTGGAGATGATGCGTCTCGGCGCGAGACTCTTTGAGCTGTCCAGACACACGTTCTTCCGCCGAGCCCCCTCCGAGCCGCCCGATTGGGAAACGTTCGCGGCCTTGCGCCATTTGCCGTTCCGCCGGGCGTGGGGAAGCTATCGGAAAACGGTCCGCGGCTTTTTCCACGATCCCCGTCTGCGGCGGATCTATGAACGCTTCCCGACCTATGTCGGTTCGTCGCCGGGCCGTGTCCCGGCGACGCTCCTGGTGATACCCTATCTCGAGCATGCCTGCGGCGCCTGGCATGTCTCGGGCGGGCTTTACACGATCATCGAGCGGCTTCGGGATCTGTGCGAAAGGCGAGGCGTCCGTTTCCTGACGGAAAGGCGCGTCGTGCGCATCGGGACGCGGGCCGGGCGCGTCGAAGAAGTGGTGTCGGCCGACGGCTCGACGCATCCCTGTTCCATCGCCGTTATGAACGGCGACGCCTCGCTGCTGCCGGTCCTTCTGGGCCTGTCGCAAGCCGCCGCGCTTGCGGAGAAGGACCGCTCGCTTTCCGGGTTTATCCTGCTCTTCGGACTTCGGAAAAGGCTTCCCGGGTGCGCGCACCACACGGTCTGCTTTTCCGAGGATTACGACAGAGAGTTTGAGGAGCTGTTTACGCAGAGGGAATTTCCGCGGGACCCTACGGTCTACGTCAGCATCCCCAGCCGTGACGATCCCTGCCTCGCCCCGCCAGGCTGTGAAACGCTTTTTGTCATGGCAAACGCCCCGGCCAACGACTCCGATTCATGGGATGAGACAATGGTTCAGGCGGCCAGATCGCGTGTCCTGGAGCGTCTGGCTGCGAGCGGCTTCCCGGAATTCGACAGGGACATCGTGGTGGAGAGCGCGGTGACGCCGCGTCGGATGGCCGAGCGCTATCTGATGCCCGGCGGCGCGATCTACGGGACCAACTCCCACGGCTGGCGCAACGCCTTCTTTCGTCCGCCCAACAAACATGAGAAGATCGCCGGCCTTTATTGTGTCGGCGGAAGCACGCACCCGGGAGGCGGAACGCCGACGGTGCTTCTGTCCGCCAGAATCGTCAGCGATCTGATTCGCCGCTATGAAGGCCTATAAAATCGCCCTCTGGGTGCTGGCGGGCTGTTACGCCGTGCTCTGGTGCGGGGGCGCGGCAAGCTATCTGTTTCTGGACGGCCCGCCGTCCGGCGGCGGATGGACGCCGCCCGCCTTTTTATTCCTGGCCGCGGCTCTGTCGCTCCTGCTCGCGCCTTCGGGCGGACGCCTGCCGTTGCTGGGCGCCGGGTTTGTCGGGATGGCGGCCGAATTCGCGGGACTGAGATGGGGATGGCCTTTCGGCTCGTATGCCTATACGGGTGTTCTGGACCCGTCGGTTCTGGGAGTTCCGGTCGCCATCGGTTGCGCCTGGCTGATTCTGTTCGACTACGTCACGCAGATGCTTGCATGGCTCAGACTTTCCCCGCGTCTGCGCGCTCTTGCCGGCGCCCTCTGGCTGACGGCGACCGACCTTTTGATCGATCCTTTGGCGGCGGGACCTTTGGGATACTGGACCTGGTCCGATAAGGGCCGGTATTACGGAGTTCCCGCGGGCAATTTCGCCGGCTGGTTTCTGGTCGGCCTCATCCTTTTTCTGATTTTTCAGGAGCCGCCTTCCCGGGAGCGCAAGACGGCCTGTGTCGGCCTGAGCGTCCTTCTATTTTTTTCGTTGATCGCGGTGCGCCATGGGATGGCCGGCCCAATCATTGTCGGGACGGTACTGACGGCCCTGCATATCCTGCTTCTTCGTGTGTATATCGGGCGTGCGCTCAAGCGCTGACGGGCCGTTCCACGAGATTGATGTGAATCTTTCCTGGACATGCGCGGACGGGTCTCCGGAGTCTTTCCGTCGGCGGGAGAAAAGACGCATCGCACGGGGCCGGAGAGGCTGTCTCAAGACTCGCATGCCCGATCATTCGGCGGCCGTAAATAACGGATTCTATTAAAGCGGTCTTTTTAATTTCCCGGTTATGAGACAGCCTCTGGAGACCCGCGCTCACGGGAGCGGCGCCTTCCTGCTAATCCGCTTCGCCGAGGCCCTGCCCGCCGTCGACGAGGATTTGCTGTCCGGTGATATAGTCCGATGCCGGCGAGGCGAGAAAGAGGGCCACGCCGTACATATCCGCGGGGAAGCCGACGCGGTGCATGGGAATCGTTCTGGCCACCGCTTTCTGCTCGAGCGGGTTGAGCGCGTGCCCGTCGCCGATATTGGTGACGATGTAGCCGGGCGCAACGGCGTTGACGGTAATGTTGTAGGCGGCGAGCTCCATCGCGGCGGTCCTCATGAGGTGGGCTATGCCGGCCTTCGCCGCCATGTAAGCGGCGCCGATGGCGGGTTCGACGCGGGTCGCGGCCAGGGATGTGGTCAGGATGATGCGGCCCGATTTCCTCGGTTTCATGTGGCGGACGGCCGCGCGCACGGTCGCGAAGATGCCGTTCATGTTGACTTCGATCACGCGGTTCCAGCGTTCATCCGTGTAGTTTTCCAGGGCCCCTTCCGGGACGCGCGGTCTTTCCGTTCCCGGCCAGCCCCCGAGGAAGCCGACCCCCGGGTCGATTCCGGCGTTGGCGAAAAGGACGTCCAGCTTTCCATAGACGCGGGCGGCTTCGTCGATCGCGGCATCGAGCGCCGGGTGATCGGTGACGTCGACGACACGGCCGCGGACGTCCAGGCCCGCGTCGCGGAGCCTTTTCGTTTCGTTCTCGACGCGCCGGGCGTGGATATCGAGAATGGTGACGCGCGCCCCGTTGGCCCCGAGCGCTTCCGCATAGCCGAGGCCGATGCCGCTGGCCCCGCCCGTGACGACGACGCCGTAGCCTTCCACTTTAAAGAGATCCGAAACCTTCATCATAACCGCACCCTCCCAGGGTCATAGAACCGAGGGGTATTATAATCCCGATCCAACGTCCTATTGCAGAATTTTTGCGCCGGGCAGCCGTTTCCGGAGAACGGCCGCAGAAAGCCGGACATCCCGAAGATAAAGGCAATGCAGCCGTCCGGTCTTTGATCTTTCCGCATTCTTCCAGGGTCCTATGCCCATGGTGTCGAATAGGACGCCGGATTTTGAATTGAAAAAGATAAACATGAAGCGGGGCTCCGCATTCGAAAGAGTAATGTACGATATCTTACAGCCCGGATCGCTGATATAATTTTTCCCAGTATTCCCTGAAGCAGACAGATCGGGAGCGTCGCCCATGATGTCCATTATCCTGTTTCTGGCTTTGATCGGCCTGCTGCTTTGGGTGCATCAGCATTCCCGGCGCCTGAAGGATCTCGAGGACCGCATCCATTGGCAGAGGAAGCGCCTGGAGGACTTTGAGCGGGAGCTTGGCGGGCTGCGCGGAGCCCCCACAGCACCGACGCAGGCGGCTCCGACGGCGCCTCCGGAGCAGCCGCAGCCTATGCAGCCGGCGGTCCCCGGGATGCCGCCTCAGGCTGAGATGCCGTGGGTTACGGCTTTTTCCGTTGAAGTTCCGCCTGTTGAGACGGCCGCGGGGAAAGGGACGTCCGTCGGCGGTCCCGGCGCTGTCGTGACGACGCCTCCCGTCACCGGGCCTGCGCCGATTCCGGCGGAGCCTTCCGCCGCTCCTGGGCCGCCTCCAGCGAAACCATCCGGCCCTCCACCTGTTGTTTCGCCGGCATTCGATTGGGAGAGCCTTGTCGGCGTCGAGCTCTTTTCCTGGATCGCGGGCGTCGCTCTTTTGCTGGCCGCGGTGTTTTTCCTGCGTTATTCCATGAGCCGGGGATGGTTGAATCCCCCCGTGCGCATGGCCATAGGCCTCCTCGTGGGGGTCGGGACGCTGATCCTCTGCGAGATGCGGGCGGCGCGCCGGTATCCGGTCACCGCCAACGCCATGGACGCGTCCGCCGTCGCCATTTTGTTCTCGACGTTTTATGCGGCGCACACTCTCTGGAACCTGATCGGCGTGATTCCGGCGTTTGTCTTCATGGTCCTGGTAACCGTGCTGGCGGTCCTGCTTTCGGTGCGGCGCGATTCCGTGTTCATCGCGCTTCTCGGGCTGGCGGGAGGTTTCGCGACGCCGGCGCTTCTCTCGACGGGCGAGAACAGGCCGGTCACGCTTTTTTCGTACCTGCTTCTTCTCAATGCCGGACTGGCCTGGGTCGCCCTTAAGAAGGGGTGGAGTGCACTTTCCACACTCAGTTTTATCTTCACGTTGCTCTATCAGTGGAGCTGGGTGATCCGTTTTCTGACCGCTCCCCAGTTGCCTCTCGCCCTTGGGATATTTCTGGCCTTTCCCATTCTCGCGTTTGCAGTTCCGGCGATCGGCCGGAAGCAGGAACCTGGAAAAAGCCGGATCTCGCTCTACGGTCAGACGGCCAATTTGAGCGCCTTGTTCCCCCTTATTTTCGCGCTGTACATGTCGGCGGTTCCCGGATACGGCCGGCATTTCGGAATGCTTTTCGGCTTCCTCTTCCTTCTGGACGCAGGTCTTTTCGCTATCGCGGTTGCGCGCGGACCTGAAGCTCTTCATGTTTTTGGGGGAGTGTCCACGATCCTGGTCTGGGCTCTCTGGCTGGCCGCGTCCTATGAAAGCGGCGCCTGGCCGGCCGTTCAAATGTTCGCGGCGCTGTTTGCCTTTTTTTATCTGGCGTCTCCTTTGATCGCCCGGCATTTCGGCCGCGGCTTTCAAGGGGTGGGAAGATACGGCGTCTATGCCGCATCGTTGCTTCTTTTTATTTTGCCGTGCCTGGTCGCCATGGAGCGCGCCTGCGCGGCTCCCTGGCTGATTTTCAGCACGCTGTTCCTGATTCTGCTCGGAGTTTCGGCCTACGCGCTATTCTTTGAAGAGAGGGCCCTGTACTATATCGCGGCGGTTTTTGCGATACTGGCCGAGGCCGTGTGGTCGATCAAATATCTTACGCCCGGACGCCTTGACTCGGGATTGGCGATCTATGCCATTTTCGGCCTTTTCTTCATCGGCGTTCCGGCGGCGGCGCGCCGATGGCGCAATGCCCTGCGGCCGGGAAGCGGCGGCGCGGCCCTGCAGCAGGCTCGGGAGACGCGGGATTATTTTATGGCGCGCGGTGTTTTCCTGGGGCTGACCGCTCATCTTTTTCTGATAGCGGTCGCGGTTCAGAAATCCCTGTCCGTTCCCCCCTGGCCGTTTCTTGCAGTTCTTCTGGTCCTGGATCTGGCGACGGGCGCCGCCGCTCTCTATTTGCGACGCAGCGGCGTATACCAGGCTTCCATGGCGGCCTCCGGCTTGATTCTGATGCTGTGGGTCGCGGCCGCGGGGGCGGTCCCATGGCCGCGCACCGCCGTTCTATTGGCCGGGGCGCTCGTGCTTTTCGCCCTTGCCTGGATTCATCTGGCGAAACGCGCGGGTATCGGAGCCGCAGCTTTCGTCCGGACCGCGGAGATCACGTGTCTTCTGGCTCAATGTGTCGCCGTTTTCGCGGGCGCGCAGAGGGGCTCGCCCGGCGTCCTGTTCCTTCTCGCCGCTCATCTGGTTTTCCTGGCCGCCCTCATGGGACTGGGGTGGTCCGGAGGAACCTATCTGTTCGCGGCTTCGGCGTTGATTCCCGCGACCGTCGCCGTCTCCAATTGGTATATCCTTCATTCGGGGAGGGAGTTCTGGTCGGATCAGCTGGTTTTTGCAGGACCGGTATATCTGGCGTTTGTGGGATATCCGCTCCTATTGGGAAGACGCTGCGGCCGCTCCATCACACCCTATCTAAGCGCGGTCCTCGCCGGCATCCCCTTTTTCTTCCAGGCAAGGCACTCGATCATTCAGGCCGGTCTGGGCGGGGCTATCGGGATACTGCCTCTGACGCAGGCGCTGCTGATGGCGTTGCTGCTGCTGAGGCTTCTCAGGATCGAGCCTCCTGCCAAGCGTTCGCCGGGCCGCCTGGCTCTGGTCGCGGGCGCGGCGCTCGCCTTCGTCACGCTTGCGATTCCGCTTCAGCTTGAGAAGGAATGGATCACGATCGGCTGGGCCCTTGAAGGGGCGGCTCTGGCCTGGCTCTACGGCAAGATCCCGCACAGGGGCCTTCTCTATTTCTCCAACGCTCTGTTCGCAGCGGTGTTTGTCAGGCTGGCGCTGAATCCCCCGGTCTTGGTTTACCGGCTTCGCCAAGGCCCCAGGATCTGGAACTGGTACCTCTATACCTATTTTGTTTCGGCGGCGGCCATGATTCTCGGCGGAAGGTTCTTTTCAAAGACGAAGGACAGTCTGCTTTCGCCGTTGTTGCGCGCGTCGAGGCTCTTGCCCGGTGCCGGGGTTGTTCTCCTTTTCCTGCTGCTGAATATAGAAATCGCCGACTTCTACTCCAGGGGGAGAACGGTCACGTTTAATTTTTCGGCGACTCTGGCACAGGATCTGACCTACACGCTGGGGTGGGCGCTGTTCGCGGTGGCGCTTCTGGCCGCGGGCATCGTCATCCGCAGCCAGGCGGCGCGGATCGCCTCCCTGGCGCTCCTGGTCGTCACCATTTTAAAATGCTTTATCCACGACCTGGCGCGACTGGGCGGGCTCTATCGGGTCGCTTCCTTTATCGGGCTCGCCGTTTGTCTTGCCCTGGTCGCGCTGGCATTGCAGAAGTTCGTGCTGTCGTCCCGCCGGGAAATCGGGTAACGGCGTTTGTTTTCGATGTGAAGATACGGACGCAAAGGAGGATATGGTTTATCATTCGCCGAGCGTTCGATATCGGCCAGGTCCTTTTTTCGGCCCGTGGCGCGCCCGATGGAATGGACCGGCACCGCGCCGAGATAGCCGGATTCCATGGGGGCAGCGGCTTCCTCCGATGGAACGCCCTTGGCGGATGTCGGCAGATCGATGCAGACCGGGGGCACCCCAAGCTGCACGACCCTGTCGGGATCTTGAAAATCATCCGCAAGGAGATCCGGAGACTGGAATCCAAATGCCGCCGGAGCTGGAAGAATGCGTTGGGCGTTTTCGGGATCCGGCCGCAGATCGTCGATCCCGAAAATCCTGGAGAGCGGTTGTTGCGAGCCGCCTTCTCAACTTCCAGAAAGCGGCACCAAGGGCGCAATGGAGGAGTCTCAAAATCATTGACACGTCCCTAACGCTGCTTCGCTTACCGGTTGCCATCATTTGGGGCTTTTTGGGGGAACGGCGCTTTCGAGCAAAATCATTCGCACCCGTGGGGCCGGGTACAGGGGCTGTCCGCGGGGCGAGAAAAGGAGAGGATGATGAGACGGGGGATACGAATAGCATTGCTGGCTTCGTTCATAACCGGCCTGCCGGCTTGGGGCGGCATGGGAGCGTCCTCCCGGGCTCCGGATCAGACAAAGTACGGGAAATACATCATTTCCAAGGACATCTATTTGAAAATACCGGAGGAATACACCGGGACATCCCTGCTTTCACACAACGGCGAGCTGAAAGCCGATCTGAGCATGGGGTACCATTGCGTGACGAAGCCGATCCTTTTCAGCGAGACGCACACGCACAACAATGAGGAGATCCTGTGCTTCATCGGCGGGGATCCTCGGGATATCACCGACTTCGGAGCGGAGGTCGAGATAACGCTCGGGCCTGAAAAGGAGAAACATCGCATCACTCAGACCGCGTGTGTCTCAATCCCGGCCAATCTGCCGCATTGCCCGCTCCACATACGGAAAGTGGACAAGCCGATCGTTTTCCTTGAGATCTCTCTGACCCGTTCCTACAAGGCTCCCGGCAGCAGCTATCGCTAGTCCGCTAGGTCCGTGATGAATAATCGAGCCTCCGAGCGGGCTGTTTGAAGCCCCGGGAATGAGGATTTGTCCCAATGGGCGTTCCCATCGGGGCCGGCGGGCTGTATTCGGGCCGGCCCGGCGCTCGCGCCGGCTGCATGACGGCGAGATTCCCGCGGGCGCTCCGCCTGTATCCAGGTCCTATCGGCCCTGGAAGGGTCGCGGTTCATCGAGATCATTGTGGACGTGATCCCGGAGGATGCGCTCGCCAATATCAACGACGGTGCCGATCCGACGGGCTTGGTCGTGCCCGGCCATAAGAAGCCGGGGGGAAAGGTGCTAGGGTTCCCGGACCCCCTCACCTTTTTTCTTTTTCCAGGTTCCGAACAATGCCGTCGTCAACGCCAGCATGATCTCGTCGACAAAGGGAATAAGATCCGGTACCAGAAAGTCCAGCAGCGTAAGAATCCCAAAAAGCAGGAATAGAGTCGGGAAGCGCAGATTGAGACGCTCCAGAAGGCGGCTTATGACCGATGCCCGCGCCGGTGAAACCATAGACCTCAAACTCCAGCGGGTCTCCTGCATTGATGGCATGTTCAACCGAACCATTATAGCCAATGCGACCGGGCTGTGACAGGATGCGTTGTTGATCCTGTCCCCGCAGACCTTTCTATTCCGGAGCGCGAGAGCGGAAGGGAGGACGTGGAGGAGATCGGTACAAGCTCCGCCCGTGTATTCTATGGTCGCTTCCACTCTTCACGGTGTGGAATCATCATCTCCCATAAGAGGGCCGATTCTCGGAATGGTCTGCGGAGCAGCTATGATCCCTGTTGAATCACTCGATTCGGAGGGCCGGAGATTGATTCGTGTCTGCAATGCGCTCGCTCCGCCCCTGCGCCCTTCATCGGAAGACATCGGATGGTATGAGCAGGGATGGGCTGACTGGGAGGGATCGAAGGTCCTCATCCAAGGGGTTACTCCGGAGCTGTTGGACCTGGCGCTGCGCAAAAAGGCCGCCCGCTACGGCCACTGGGAGGAATGGAGCTGGTCCGGCAAGGCATGCCAAAGGCACATACTCCGCCGCTTCATCATTTGCCTGTTCGCCTATCCTCTGTTCGTGCCTTCGTTGTCCGGCATTCAAAGGGCCCGGACATTGACGTGCCTGTGCTTTTGTCTGTGTTCTTGATCGTTATCTGTGCTATAAGGGCGGCACAATAAGAACTACCGCCGATTGGCCAGCGGAACAGGAACGGAGCAGAAAAGAAATTTCAGAAGACGCTGTCGACAAGAACCGGCAAAGTCGGATGGGATTCAATAGAAAAATATGCAGTGGTTCATTCTGAGCCTGCTGTTTGTCGCATCGACCATCAACTATCTGGACCGCGCTATTCTGGGCGTGCTTTTGCCTGAAGTCCGGAGAGAATTCGACATAAGCTCGAACGCCTATGGGACCATTACCTTCGTATTCCAGATCGCTTATGCCGCCGGCTCCCTGATAGGCGGCAGGCTGCTCGACAAGATCGGCACGCGAATCGGTTTCGGCGCAGCCGCGATACTCTGGTCTGCGGCCGCGACATTGAGCGCATTTGCTGCCGGTATCTTACAGTTCGGTCTGCTGAGAGCAGTGCTGGGGCTGGGCGAGGCGACCAACTTTCCAGCGTGCAACAAAGTTGCGGCAGAGAGGTTTTCGCCGGGTCAGCGCGCCATGGTCATGGGCGTGGTGCATGCCGGCGCCAATATTGCCAATATAATCGGCCCTCCGTTGTTCATCTGGCTGGCCCTGATTTACGACTGGCGGACATGCTTTGCCGTAGTAGGCGGAATAGGATTCCTTTGGGTGCCGGCCTGGCTGTACGCCTATCGTACTCCGGCAAGATCGAAGGCGCCGGAGCGGGAGACAGGCAAGCTTTCCATGAAGGCTGTGCTTCATTATCGACAGACATGGGGATATGCGTGGGCCAAGTTCCTGACCGACCCGGTGTGGTGGTTCTACCTGTTCTGGATCCCCACCTATCTGAATGACGTCCGGCATTTCACTGCGGCGCAACGAGCGACCGCTCTGACCACCATCTACACAGTTTCCTGCGTCGGCGCACTGCTGGGGGGAGTGATTTCGAGTTACATGGTCCAGAGGGGTTGGAGCGTGGGCAAAGCGCGCAAGACGGTCATGGGGATCTGCGCGCTTATCATGCCCCTGTCCGCCCTGGGTGTCGTGGTCGAAAGTTCCGGGCTGGCTGTCGCCCTATTCAGCATGGGGCTCACCGCCCATGCGGCCTGGATGACGAACCTCTTTACCACTCCCGCCGATGTGTTTCCCAAGCAGGCGGTCGGCAGCGCAAACGGTGTCGGCATTTGCATGGGGGCGCTGGGGGGAGCTCTGTTTTCGGGCCTGGTGCCGGGCTATGTAATCCCTCTGGCCGGTTATATTCCGGTTCTTGTGACCATGAGCTGCTTCTATTTGATTGCCTGGTTTCTGGTGCACAGGCTCATGGGCAACCTGGAGCCAATATAAAAGGGGACAGTCACCAGTGTCCCCATCAATAAAACTTTTTTACCAACCGTTTATTAGGGGACACTGGTGACTGTCCCCTTTTATATTGACAATCTCGATCGAAATAGTAGACAATAGGGGCTGTTATGATTTTTCAGGGGATAGCGTAAAGCAAAAAAGGATGGTGAAATGGTTGGCAAAAACAGGAAGTACGGGCTGGCGACCCTGGCACTGCACGCCGGACAGAGACCGGATCCGTCCACAACAGCCTGCGCCGTGCCGATTTATGCGACCAGCAGCTACGTTTTTGAGAGCCCGGAGCACGCCGCGGACCTGTTTGCGCTCAGGGAATCCGGCAATATCTATTCCCGTATCATGAATCCCACCAACGATGTGCTCGAAAAACGCCTGGCGGCGCTTGACGGGGGAATCGGAGGGCTGGCATTCTCAAGCGGCCAGGCGGCCATTACGGCCGCTATCCTTACGATCACCCATTCGGGGCAGAATTTCCTCTCGTCATCCAGTCTGTATGGGGGTACATGGACGCTTTTCACCCAGACCTTCCGGAAGCTGGGCGTTGAAGTGAGGTTTTTCGATCCCGATCAACCGGATCGAATCGGCGGGCTGATCGATGAGAAGACGCGCCTGGTCTACCTTGAATCCATCGGCAATCCCAAAAACGACATTCCTGATTTCCAGAGGATCTCGGATATCTCGCACCGGCACGGGCTTCCTGTCATCGTGGACAACACGGTCCTCACGCCGTCGCTGTTTCTCCCCATGGAGCACGGCGCCGATATTGTCGTCTACTCCACGACAAAATTCATCGGCGGCCACGGCGTGCACGTGGGCGGAGCGATTGTGGACAGCGGCCTTTTCCCCTGGGAGGATGTTCCTGAAAAGTGGCCGGAGTTCACGGCCCCGGATGAAGCGTACCACGGAATGGTTTTTACGGAGGCGGTGAAACCCGTCGGAAATCTGGCCTATATCCTTCACATCCGCACTCACTGGCTGAGGGATACGGGGGCGTGCATGAGCCCTTTCGCCGCCTTCCTGTTCCTGCTGGGCCTGGAAACCCTCGCGGTGCGAATGGAGCGGCATGTCGCTAATGCTCTGTCGCTCGCGCAGTGGCTGGAAAAGCATCCCGCGGTCGAGTGGGTGAACTATCCCGGCCTGCCCAGCCACACGCACTACGGCCTTGCACAGCGCTATCTGAGAAACGGCGCGGGCGCCATCCTGGGATTCGGAATTCGAGGAGGTCGTGAGGCGGGGATAAAGTTCATAAACCATGTCCGCCTCGCCACCCACCTGGCGAATATCGGGGACGCCAGAACTCTTGTCATTCACCCCGCTTCGACGACCCATTCCCAGCTCACCGAGGAAGAGCAGCGGAGGACGGGAGTCAATCAGGAATATATCCGTGTCTCCGTCGGCATCGAGGACATCGCGGACATCCTGGAGGATTTCGATCAGGCGCTGAGGGCGTCGCAGGCTTAATCCATGCGCACGGCGAACAATACAATCCACCAGGGAGTTTTTCAGAGCAGCGACAGCATGCGCTCTTCGCGTCCCCTCAGGCATGCCCTGCATGTCACATTCCGGGAGCCCCTGGATTTGGAACTTGGCGGCAGGCTCCCCGAGATAACGGTCGCTTATGAGACCTACGGTCGGCTTAATTCGGAAAAGGACAACGCCATACTGATCTGCCATGCTCTAAGCGGCGATTCCCATGTCGCGCGCCACGATGAAGCCGACGATCCCGGCTGGTGGGATATCGTCGTCGGTCCCGGCAAAGCCATTGACACGGACCGATATTTCGTTATTTGCCCCAACGCCCTGGGAGGCTGCCGGGGAACCACCGGACCGAACAGCACGAATCCCGAGACGGGGCGGCCCTACGGCTCCGACTTTCCCACGATCACGACGCTGGATATCGTCAGAACGCAGAGACGGCTTATTCGCCATCTGGGGTTGGAGCGGCTCCTCGCGGTGGTCGGCGGATCCATGGGCGGCCAACAGGTTTTGACGTGGGCGACGCGATATCCCAAGGGGGCGGCCGGGGCGGTCGCCCTTGCAACCTCCGCCCGTTTGACGGCGCAGGCGCTGGCTTTCGATGTGGTTGCGCGCAATGCCATCCGGCATGACCCCAATTTCAACGGCGGCCGATACGCGGACAGCGGCGTGGTTCCAGCGTCCGGGCTGGCGCTGGCGCGCATGTTGGGCCATATCACGTATCTGTCTCCGGAAATCATGCGCGATAAGTTTGACGCCGATCGGCTGCGGCCCCGCGAAATCGAGACCGCGTTCGAGAGGATGTTCAGCGTCGGTTCCTATCTGGCCCACCAGGGGGATAAATTCGTGGAGCGGTTCGATGCCAACAGCTACATCCGGCTATCGCTGGCCATGGATCTGTTCAATCTTGGTGAAACCGCAGTAGAGTTGACGGAAAACCTGCGCCGTTCGCAATGCCGCTGGCTTATTGCGAGCTTCAGCAGTGATTGGCTGTTCCCGCCCGAACAGTCCCTGGAATTGACCCACGCGCTCCTTGCACTGGGGAAGCCGGTCAGCTACTGCAACGTCGCCAGCAAATGCGGGCATGACGCCTTCCTTCTGCCGAACGATCTGGCGGTCTACGGGGAATTGATCCGCGCATTCCTCAACAATGTCCATAATGCGGCTCCCGCGGAGTCGGGCGAGGAGGATGTGCGCCCCCACGGTCCCGCAAGCATATTCGGGATGCAGCGCATCCCCAGGCTTGACATCGATCAGATAGCGGATCTTATTGAGCCCGACGCCGCAGTCCTGGATCTCGGATGCGGCCGCGGGACTCTTCTGGCGAGACTGCGTTCCTGCGGCCGCAGGAAGCTCATGGGAATCGAAATCGGCCAGGAAGAAGTCCTGGCCTGCCTCCGTCAGGGGTTCGATGTGATCCAGGCGGA
>CAYZTZ010000017.1:0-9293 GCA_964481255.1 uncultured Acidobacteriota bacterium
GAATAGTCACATGCGGCGCAAAGTTGATCGCGTAAGCCTCAGGAGGATTTTGAATTGAGAGAATAAAGCCGCCGGAGGCCAGAATGGCTGCCTTGATCCGCTTCTCTACCGCCGGCAAGAGCGCTCCATACGTCGCACCCAGGCTGTCGCCAAAGAAGGCCACCTTTGTGCTGTCGATATCATTTCGCGTTTCCAGGTAATCGAGCGATCGGCCCGCGTCTTTTGCCCATGCGATCCAGTGGTCACGGCGAATGGCCGGCGTACCGGCGCCGGGCACGAAGCCGTCGCGCCTCTCGTATGTCCCCTTATATATCGGGAAGATCAGCGCCCGCCCGCTTTTTAAAAGAAATCCGCGGGTTTCCTCGACGCCCGACAGATCGAGCTTGTCGTCCATAAAGGCCATCACGCCCGGAAAATACACAACCGTCTGGAATGGCGGAGACGCATTCTCCGGCAGAAAGAGGTAGGCAGTCACACGCTCTGGGCCGTACGCGGCATCGAAGGTCACCTTCTCAAGCGATGAGACCTCCATTGATATCGAGGCCTCCACCTGCGCGTTCAGATCCCCTTTGTCGTAGCTGTATAGCGCGGTATAGGCCTTGAAGATATCGTTCGCGACCGGTTTCTCTTTCCAGTAATCGTGAGTAGTGACCTCCAGACGCGCTGCCGCGGAAGCGGCGGGCGGCGAGTCGAGTTTGACGCACCGAAAACCGAAGTTCCCCTGGCGTTCCCATGGCGATTGCGCGTCCGTGTAATTAAACATGTAGTTCGGCTCGCCGAAGCCTCCGCCCAGGATTAGTCTCTTGGCGTCCCGAGCCTCATTCAAGCACCATTCCTTCACATTTCCGGCCATGTCCGTTGTGCCGTATCCGCTCAGGGCGCCCGCACTCCCAACCGGCCGGAGTCCTTCGCGTCCGAAGTTGCTTCCGGAAGTGATCAGAGGTGTATAGGCTATCGATTGCGATGCACGTATCCAGTGGTACGCTGTGGGAAGGCTCTTGCCCGCGAACTCCGCGTATGCCGCCGCCTCGTACCAGCTCACTCCGGCCACCGGGTATTTCTCGTGCCCCTTGGGATAGCCGCCCAGTTCCCAGGTCGCGGGGCCGGGACTCCCGGTAGCATCGTGAAAAAGAGCGATTGCAATTTCCCATGGAATAGTGCGCCCGTCTTTTATGAAGGGCTGCTTCCAGAATTCGCGCCTTCCGTACCCCCCTGCGTCGACGAACTTCTTGTACTCGTCGTTGGTGACCTCGTGCCGGTCGATGAGAAAGTCGTCAACATTGGCCGCGGGGACTTGTGAAAGAGGATACCCGATGCCGACGCCCCCTCCGGGGACGGCAACCATTCCCGGGGGAACGCTCCCCTCGGGGCGAAGCTTCAATTTCATTTCTATATTGGGGGCGGTAAGAAAGGCCATATTAATATTCGGGTAGGAAGGGAACCCCGGTGGAGGTTGGCCCAGGGGCGCGGCTATGAAAAATGCGGAGGCGTATCCGGGCTTGACGAGCCGCCAGACGTAAGGGGCCTGAGGCAAGCGAAGCTTCTGGATAGGCGTATTCCCGAGAGTCTCCCAGGCATTCGGATCTCCCCGGTAGGGCCGAATCGAGACCACGGCGTCCAAAGGCACACTGGTGACGGACACCTCGCCCGTCGCGCGCATCCAGAGTTTCTCAAGTGTCGGATCCTTTGGGAGCGCTGCCCTGGCCTTGCGCGTCAAGGCCGCCGCCTTGACATACTCTCCCGCGTCGATCAGCCGCGCAATCTCCGGCATCGCCTTTTGGAGCGCCCAGCGCTCACGCGACGATGTGCGCCAGTACCAGACCAAAATGACGCCGGCCAGAATGACCGCGGCCCCAACGGCGATCCATGCATTCCGCGACAGCCTCACCGGCCGCGGGGGCGCCAGCGAGATTTCCAGATCTTTTAACTCACGGTTGACTTCTTCGGCGCTTGAGTACCGGTTCGCAGGCTCCTTCTCGAGGAGCTTCCAGATGATGGCCTTGAGCTTTGCGGGCACAGGCCTGTCGCCGAAGTCGCGGGGTTGCGCGTGCAGGATCGCGTCGGCGACGGCCATGGGCGAGCTTCCGGTGAACGCGCGTTCCCGCGTCACCATCTCGTAGAGGACTACACCGAACGAGAAGAGGTCCGTCCTGTGATCGACGGGCAGTCCGCGCAGCTGCTCGGGCGACATGTAGCCGCTTGTGCCGAGAACCGCCCCTGTTTCGGTGCGGGGCAACGAAGCGGTCTCCCCGCCGGCATCCTCAGTTTTCTCTGCTAGCTTGGCCAGCCCGAAATCGAGGACCTTCACCAGGCCGCTTCCGGTAATCATGATGTTGGCCGGCTTCAGGTCGCGATGAATGACGCCCCGCTCGTGCGCGCATGCCACCGCCTCGCCGATCTGCCGGGCGATCGACAGCGCTTCCCCTGTTTGGATCGGCCCTGCCGCGATGCGCTCCGCCAGCGTGTGCCCCGGCACAAGCTCCATGACCAGCGCGCGCACGCTGCCTGATTCTTCGAGGCCGTAAATGGAAGCGATGTTGGGATGGTTGAGCGACGCGAGTACGCGGGCTTCCTGCTCGAAACGCGCCATGCGTTCGGCATCCGCTGCGAATGCCTCCGACAATACTTTCACGGCGACATCGCGGCGAAGCCTGCTGTCGTGCGCGCGATACACTTCACCCATGCCGCCGGCGCCCAACGGGGAGAGGATGCGGTAGGGCCCATATTGCCTGCCGCTATGCGAACCGGCGGCGCCCTGCGTTTCCGTGACATCCGCAAGCACGGGCTTCTCCAGAAAGTTGCCGGCCTGTTCATCCTTCGAAAGGAGCCGCTCGACCTGCCGCCGCAGTTCGGCGTCTTCGCTGCATGCTTCATCGAGAAATGCCGGGCGATCTTCGGCCGGCCGCTCCAACGCGGCGTGGAAAAGTTTCTCTGCCCGCCGCCAAAGCTCCTGCTTCATGGCCGGCCTCCTCCCCTGTAGAGACGCGTGCACTGCGATCGGAAGCGCCTCGATTGCCGTTATTATAAATTGAGTTGCCTATGGTTGATAGCAATTTAGTTTTTCCCGGCAGAAGTAGGATAGCATGTCTGCCGATTTTTATGGCAGGGGCGGGCGTTAAAACCTGCTGAAGTTTCATGGAATTCTTCCCTGAAGCCGGGCAACGAACAGCGCTTTCCCGTTGCCCGACCGCCGGCGGCCGCATTGTTGCTGATAGCAGCACAACATCGGAACTGTCCGCCCATACATGGAGAATCATCATGAGAAACAACAAAGCAACGGAAGATGCCTATTACATATTGCCCCCCTGGATTCGGCTGTACGCGCCACAAATCATAGATAGGTAATGCGAAATGCATCAGAGGAACGGATCCGTCGGTCGGTTCAAATTCAGGTGCAGAGACTATCCTGCGAACTTGTCCGTCGCGGCCGCAAGAGCCGCCTGAAACAGCCCAGTGCGCCCGCTCGCGAAAATCCGACGCGCCAAAGCTGTGATATAATGCCTCTATCATGGGAAACCACCGGAGAACACGCGCTGTTTACATAAGGCAGACGCGGCGGAGCGCATGTGGCCAGAGTCCCCATTTTTGAAAAAGTCCCATCATTGCACTTATCAGCTTCGCATGGCCAAAGCCGTGGTCATTGGCTGATGGACACTCGGATCGGCGCCCGGCATGTTCGGGCCTCGCCGCTGAAGATTCGGAAATTGTTTCAGGCGGCCCGGTTTGTGCGGGGGATCTTGAGCGGGGACACGGCTCATGCCGGGCCGTTCTTCGTCACCCTTGACGTGACGGAGCGCTGCAACCTCCGTTGTCGGGCGTGTCCGTATCATTCGCTGGACCCGGCGCCCGCTGCCGACAATTGCCGCCCCCAAGACATTCCCTATGAACTGGTGCTCCGGGTTTGTGATGAGATGAGGGCCATGGGCGGATGGCGGTTGTTGTTGATCGGCCACGGCGAGCCTTTGTTGCATCCGCGGATCGGCGACATCATCGCCGCGGGCAAGGCCGCCGGGCTGGAGGTGTTCCTGACGACCAACGGGACGCTGCTCGACGAGGAGCGGATCCGCTCGCTGCTGGCATCGGGTCTCGACAAGATACAGGTCAGCCTCTGGGCCAACTCCCCGGAAGACTACGTGCGCAATCATCCCGGGACTCCTCCTGCAATGTTCGAACAGGTGGTCCATGGGGTGGAACGGCTCGCGAAGGAGAAGTCGGCCCAGGGCAGGGCGCGTCCCCGCATCGTCCTGCACCAAGCCATTACCCGTTATGACTACGGGAACATCGGGCGCTTTGCCGATCTGGCGGTGTCTACCGGGTGCGACGCCATTTCGCTCGCCCCGTTGATCACTTATCACGGCATGATGAACGCGCACGCGTTGTCGGCCGGTGAAGTGACGGCGGTTTGCCGCGTGTTGGAGCAATTGCGCGCACGTCTTCGCGGGACGGGGCTGTCGCACAATATTGACGATGTGCTGGGCCGTTACAGGGACGGCGGCGCGATTTGGCAAAAGTATGGATGTTACATCGGCTGGATTGACGCGCGGGTGAGGGTCAACGGGGATGTGGCGCCGTGCAATCTCTGCGAATTATCGCTGGGAAACCTGGGGCAAAACAGCCTGCGGGAAATCTGGAACGGGCCGGGGTTCCGTGAATTCCGGCGGCGGGCACGGACGCCGCAGGGACTGCGCTCGCTCGACGGGCAATGTGACTGCGAATATTGCTGCCACCTGTCGGCCAATCGCCGCCTGCACCCGTTCTTCCTGGCGCTCGCGCCCCTGATGGGCCGGTAAGGGGGACTGGCTCATGCGCCATCATACTCTCTCACTCGTCTCGCAGGCCGTCCGGGCGTTGGCCGCCGGCCGCATGAGGATTTACGCGGACGGCATCCCGTATGACTTCAAGCGGCTGCCGTTGAAGAAAATTCTCAACGCTTGCCGCGTGGAGGCCTCGATCCTCGTCAAGCCGTCGCGTCCGTGGGGCTGGCCCACGCACCTGATGGTGGAGCCGTCCTCGCTCTGCAACCTTGCATGCGCACTCTGTCCGGTGACGGCGGGCTTGGAGCGAGCTCAGGGACTGATGGAGTTCGCGACGTTCAAGAAGGTCATTGATGAAATCGGCGACTATATCTTCACGCTGCTGCTCTGGGACTGGGGCGAGCCGTTCTTGAACCCTGCCGTCTACGACATGATCGCCTACGCCGCCCTGAAAGACATCAAGACCATCTCCAGCACCAACGCGCACGTGTTTGCCCGCCAGGAGAACGCCGACAAGGTCATCCGCTCCGGCCTCGACACGCTCATTTGTGCCGTGGACGGCATTACCCAGGAAACCTACCAGCGGTATCGCGAAGGCGGGAAACTTGAATCGGCTCTCGACGGCATCCGGCAGGTCGTGGCGCGCAAGCGGGCGCTCGATTCGGAGCGTCCGCTGGTCAACTTCCGCTTCATCGTCATGCGTCACAACGAACACGAAGTCCCGCGCCTTGAGGCATTCGCCCGTTCGCTCGGCGTGGACGCCTTGACGCTCAAGACGCTCAACCCGGCCTCCCGGGATCCTTACGACGCCGGCGTCGAAATCGAGAAGCGCGACGATTATCTGCCGCAGGACCGCCGCTTCTGGCGTTTCCGCGGCGACTCCATGCGCGGCCGCGTGCGCCGCAAGCGCAACCCCTGCAAGCATCTCTGGTATCATCCCAGCATCCATTGGAACGGCGTCATTTGTTCCTGCACCTACGACCCCCATGAAAAGTTCCCCTTGGGCGACCTTCGCGAGCAGAGTTTCAGTGAGATATGGAGCGGCGAGCCCTATCGCCGGCAGCGGCGGCAATTTCGCAAGGACTGGAATCAGCTGTCCCTCTGCAACGAGTGCAGCTACGCCTACGAAGGCGGCTCCTGCTCCCATGAGACCATCATAGAGGTTGTGTTCTTCCCGAAACCGAAGCGGGATCCGGTATGAACGCGTCCGTAGACCGCCCGGAGCTGTCAGTTATCGTTGTGGCCTACAACGAAAGGCATGCGATCGAGCGCTGCCTTGCTTCACTGAAACGGCAACAGACGAGCCGGCCCTACGAGGTCATCCTGATAGACAGTTCCACCGACGGCACCGACACTCTTGTCCGCCGGTTTCCCTTCGTCCAAGTGCAACACTTCCCGGAACGTAAATACCCCGGCGACGCGCGCAACGCGGGCATGGCCCTCGCCCGCGGCGACATCATCGCGTTTCTCGACGCGGACTGTTTCGTCGAGAACGACTGGATCGAAGCCGTGGCGCGGGCGCATCAATCACCCCACCTCGCGGTTGGCAGCGCAATCATCAACGGCAGTCCCGAGAGCCTCGTCGCGTGGGCCTACTATTTCTGCGAGTTCAACCTGTGGCTGCCCCGCCGCGGGACCAGCGAGATGGCGGAGATGGCCGCTTGCGGTCTTTCAATCAAGCGCCGCGCCTTCGAGGAATACGGGCCTTTCCTGCCGGGCACTTATTGCTCCGATACCTCCTTTCACTGGGAGCTGGCCCGCGACGGCCACAAGGTCCTTTTCGTTCCCTCCATCCGCGTCGCCCACACGGCGCATTATCGGTTGAGTGGATTCCTGCGGCATATCGCGGCCCACCGCCGGGCATTTGCAGGCGTCATGGTGGATCGGAAGGAATTTTCCGTGCTGAAACGTTTCGTGGCGGCGCTGGCCACGGGGTTCTTGCCCCTCTTGCTGGTACCCGTCATCGCCTGGCGCGTGGCCCGGTCGGAGCGTCTGCTGGGCCATTTCCTGCTTGCCTTGCCGATTGTTCTTCTGGGCCTTCTGGCTCGCGCGTGGGGCGAATTTCTCGGCTTCGTAAAAAGGGGGACAGTCACCGGTGTCCCCGTTCGGGGACACCGGTGACTGTCCCCTCTTTAAAAGCGGAAGACGTAGTTGAGTTTTAGCCGGAAGCGCGTCTCTGCGGATTCGAACCGGTCCGTCTCATCTTCCTGCCAGCTGTGATTGAACACCACGAAGAACTCGTTTCCGGGTTTCAATATCCATCGCAAACGGCTTTGCATTCCTATGTTGCGCGAATCCGTGTCGTACTGGATGAAGTTGGCGAGGGCGATAAAAGGCGAGAAGGAATAATCAAGGCGGCCGATGACGAGACGCGTGATGAAATCCCCCTCCTTCAGACGGATCCAGTTCTGCTCCCACATCAGCGACGCGGTCAGGCGGCTGCTTTGCCTCCAGACGAGATTACTTTCAATTCCGCGGATGGTGCCGGAATAGAAGGAGCCGGTCGTGAAATGGCTCTGGAGGGATAGGACCCTGCTTTCCGAGCTCTTTAAAAAGAAATTGTGGGTATAGGACTTGTATTTGCCGGGGGGAATAACGATGCCGTTTTTCGGACTGATGGGCCACGGTTCAAATAGCTGCTCGTGCTCCCACCTCCATTCGTAGCCCGTAAAGTCTCCCGAATTGAACTGCAGCCGGAAGGGGTTGATGTGTCCCCTCCTGGACTCCCAATCCCCCCGATCGAGTTTAAAGTAGTCGTCATATCCGAACTCGAAATACATCTGGCGAATGCCCCGGAAACGGGGTCGCGGGCCGATTTCGGCGTTGACCGAGGATATGCGGACTCCGGGGCGGGGGACGAAACCGAGCGCGGCGTTGTAGTTCTGCTCGATTTTCATCCATTTATAGTGGAGCTTCAGCAGGTCGTTGGGATAGGCGATGATGCCGCCGTAGGCGGCATCCTTGCCCTGAAGGCCTGTCGTACGTGTCCTGGATCCGAAAAGCATCAGGCTTATATTCTTGCGGCGATTCATAAAGTTGGAGGTCGCCAGCTTCAGATCCACGCCGCCGAGCTGGTTACTGGTTTCCCCCGTGGGATCCCCGTTGGTAAATATGGCTCCGACATAGGACTGGCTCATGAAGTTCGCTTTCACCCGCCCGACGGCGAGGTTTCTGCTCGCCACATGGAGGGCCGTCTGTCCGGGGCTTGCCTCTTCATCAAACCGTCCGGTCTGAACATCCAGGATACCGACATCGAACCTGCCGATTTTGCCGGTTAGTTTTTCGCCGACGAGTATCGGGATTTCGTTGTCGCCGACCAGTCCGATGCGGCGCGAAAAAAAGGGGAGGAGGTCTCCCCCTCTCTGCTGATCCGGCGGACCATAGGGGGGTACTTTGGCAAATTCAAAGATACCGGCGTCCTCCAGGAAAAAGGATCGCTTTTCCGGATAAAAAAGTTTGAACCGGGTCAGGTTGACCTGGCGCGTGTCGACTTCGGTTTCCGCGAAATCCGTGTTGAAGGTGGTGCTGGAGACCAGATTGGCGGTCACCCGGTAAAACATGTCCGCTCCCGCATCCGGATCAATCTGCACGACATCCTCGCGCGAGATGTCCCGGCTGACTCCCATGATGCCGTAAGGCTTGATATCAAGCCCGACGCCCTGGGAAGGATTCTCGATGCCAAGAATGTGGCCGGCCTGGTTGACGTGATAGAACTCAACGTCCAGCGACGGGGACGCCCATCTCGACGTCTCGCGGCCTCGCGCAATGTATCGGGATATGTTGAATCCCCATTGGGTCGAGCCGGGAGCGAATCCGATGGTCTTGAACGGGATATCGAATTCCGCCGTCCAGCCGGAGCCGTCCACCTGCGTTCGGACATTCCAGATCCCATCCCATTCCAGCGCGGCGTTCTGGTTTTCGGTGATGCGGCCGTCGACCAAAGCGCCGGCGGCGTTTGTGGAGAAATAATAGGCGTTGCGATTGTCGTTATAGGTGTCGAGAACGATCTCGATGTTGTCGTTGTTCATCAGTGCCGCGTCACGCTGCATGCCGGTCGCGACGATCTGTCCGGGGTGATGATCCTCGCATCGCACCGCGATATACAGAGAGTCCCGATTGTAGGCGAGCCATACCAGCGTTGTTTCCGAAGGCGCCGCTCCGGGGCGGGGCTCCACTTGAGTCAGCTTTATGGCGTCGGGCGGCCGTTGCCATTCAGGATCATTCAGGATTCCGTCGATCCGGATCCTGTCGGGAACCTGCCTGATGCGGACTTCAGGAAGATCGGAGGCGAGTAGGGAGGGAAGAAAAGCGATAGGAGCAGCGAGGAAAATGAATCCCGCGCATGCAATCCGGCGGAAGGGAAGGATGCCGCGTTTCAGTGTGTGCAGGATTGTACCCATTGCACGTGCGCCGGAATAAGACATAGATCCAATCCAAAAGGCACGAATGCTACTATATTCGGCCCGCCTGTGCAAATGCCGCATGGAGGCGGCTGCGGCCGCGGCAGGGCCGGACCAGGTAGGCGCCGTCGGAATCCCT
>CAYZTZ010000017.1:9393-32745 GCA_964481255.1 uncultured Acidobacteriota bacterium
CCCGGCGCGGAATGCTCATTTATTGCAACGGTTTAACAACGCGTTTCCCGGCCTGAATTATTGCATTGACAGGCATAATTGCATTTTTTAACATGGTCTGTTTTACTTTAGGTTGAAAAATGATACGAAGGAGCAGGACGATCAACATGAACTTGAAATGCCCGATATCGGGAAGCGTTTGCATCAATTGCTCGCTCTATAGGGGCAAGCATTTTAATCTCTGTTTTCAGGATCATTATCGAGGGGATAGCACAAAGGGCACTGGTCCATTATTTAGCATGGGTTATCCGGCTTCGGCGCGCATCGTTAAATGCGAGATCCGCTCCGCGGGATATCTGGCGGTTAGCCCATAACCGGAGAAACGTCATTTTTTGATGGCTCAACCGCGCCTGATCACACCTGTGGCATCATCATAAGCGATTTGTCCGCACAGGGGGAGGCCTCAGAATCGACGCCTGCCGAAACGAAAGACGCGAGTCGATGCCCGCAGCATGAGTATTTCTCTGTGACATAGGAATCCGCGTATTCTAAATCAAGGATAGATTATCGGAGAGATCGGCGTTAATCCGGCATGTGGAGAAACGGAGCTAGGAGGAATCCTGCCGGAAGACCGAAGGGATACGCGGTTCAACCCTCCCATTTTTAGCATGATCGGCGGCCGTTGCGTCCTTAGCCGGCCCGGGGGTGGGGAGAACAAAAACGTAAAAACAAGGGGGTCCAAGCTCAATGAAGACCATTATTAATGACTTTGAATATTTAGTCGCCACGAATGTTCAGGAAGCGCTTGAGATGCTTTCTCAGCACAAGGAAGATGATTACAAGATCATCGCGGGGGGACAATCTCTGCTGACATTGATGAAGCACAGGTTGATTTCGCCCGAGTATGTGATTGATATCAAAGGCCTTTCGGATCTCGATTACATCGATTTCGACGCTCAAAGAGGCTTGAGAATCGGGGCTCTGACCACGCACCGTTCCATCGAGAAATCGGCCGTCATCCGGGACAAATGCCCGGTTCTTTGCGAGATGGAAGAAAACGTGGCTTCCGTGGAAACGCGGAACTGGGGGACCCTGGTCGGCGATGTCTGCCATGCCGATCCGGCCGCGGATCCGTCGCCGGTCATGATCGCCCTGGACGCGAAGTTGAAGATAGCGAGCTCGGAAGGGGAGAGGACGGTGGACGCCGAGGAATTCGCCCTGGATTTCTATGAGACGGTGATTCAGCCCGGCGAGATGGTCACGGAGATTCAAATTCCGTCGCTGCCGCCCAGCACCGGCGTCAAGTTCGCAAAATATTCCCAGTTGCTGGGGGATTACGCCAACGCGTCCGCCGCGGTGCTGATCACTCTCGATAAAAAGAAGGAGATATGCACCAACGCCAGAATCGGCCTCGGCGGCGTGGGATCGACGCCCATACGAGCCAAAAAAGCCGAGGAAATCTTAAAAGGGAAGAAGGTAACCGATGAACTGCTCGCGGAAGCGGGGAAGGCGGCCTCGGAAGAGACGAGCCCCGTGTCCGGCATCGAGGCGTCGGCGGAATACAAAAGGGAACTGGCCGCCGTTTTGGTGAAGCGCGTTGGAAAACAGGCCCTGGAAACGGCTCGGAAGGCCTAATCTTATGAAGAATGGGGGAACGTTATGAAACGGCAGTTGAACATAGTCGTGAATGGAGAATCCTATGACCTCTGGATCGAACCCAAGACCCTCCTCGTTCAGGTCATAAGGGAAATGCTGGGATTGAGGGGAACCCACCAGGCCTGCGACAGCAGTTCCTGCGCGGCCTGCTCTGTTATTCTGGATGGAAAAGTCGTCAAATCCTGCTCCGTGCTCGCTCTGCAGGCGAACGGGAAATCGGTCTTGACGATCGAGGGCCTTGCACAGGGCACCAAGCTGCATCCGATCCAGCAGGCCTTTATCGACAACTGGGCTTTTCAATGCGGATTCTGTACCTCGGGGCAAATTATGGCGGCCAAAGCGCTGCTGGATGAAAATCCCGACCCGACACGGGAACAGATACAGATGGCCATGGACGGCCATCTCTGCCGCTGCACCGGGTACAACATGATCATCGAGGCCATACAAGACGCCTCCAAGAGATTGCAGGCGCAAAAGTCAGGGAAGGGGGCATAATGAAAGAATATTCCATAATAGGCAAACCGACACCGAATGTGGATGGACCGGCCAAGGTCACGGGCGAAGCGGTATACACCTTCGACATGACTTTGCCCAACATGCTTTACGGCAAACTTTTAAGAAGTCCATATCCGCACGCAAGGATCATTTCGATAGACACCAGCAAGGCGGAACAACTGCCGGGGGTCAAAGCCGTGATTACCGGCAAGGATACGCCGGGAGGCAAGTGGGGTCTATGGAGACGCTTCCGGGAGCTTTCCGATCAGCAGGCTCTGGCCACGGACAAGGTCCGCTTCATCGGGGACCCGGTGGCGGCGGTGGCGGCGACGACGGAAGAGATCGCCGAGAGGGCTCTGGATCTGATCGAGGTGGAGTACGAGCAGCTGCCGGCCGTGTTTGATCCCCTGGAGGCCATCAAGGACGACGCGCCCATGGTTCACGAGGATTTCCCGAGCAATATCAACGCGACGCGCCATATTGAGTGGGGCGACGTGGACAAGGCGTTCGCGGAAGCCGATTATATCCGTGAAGACAGATACGTCCTTGAGGCCGCGCATCCCGCCGCGATGGAAGTGCACAATTCCCTGGCCAGCTATGACAAGGGAACCGGCAGGCTGACGGTGTGGTGTTCCACCGCGTCTCCCTACTTCGTGCAGGTGAACCTTGCGGAAGCTCTGAAGATGCGGGAAGGCGACATCCGCGTGATCAAGCCCCACGTCGGCGGACACTACGGCGGCAAGAACTCGACCATGCCCGATTCCGTCAACGCGGCCATTCTTTCCATGAAGACAGGAAGGCCGGTCAAGATCGTATTCAACAGGGACGAGGAGTTCACCACCACGGAGCATCGCACGGCTCAGCACATAGCCCTCAAGATCGGCTTCAAGAAGGACGGCACGATCGTCGCCTTCGAGGTCAAGGCGATCGCCAATGGAGGCGCCTATACCGGATTGGGGGCCACGACGCTCTACCTCACGGGCACCTTTATCACCATGCCGTACAAGATACCCAACTACCGGTATGACGGCGTCCGCACCTACACGAACATCGTGTGGGGAACGTCGATACGCGGATTCGGCGCCGTCCCGGCTCTGTTCTGCCGCGAGACGCAGCTGGACAGGGCCGCCAAGGACCTCGGGATCGATCCGCTGGAGATCCGGCGCATCAACGCGGTCCTGCCGGGCTACGAAGCGCCCGGTCAGTACAAGTTTGAGAGCTGCGGCATCATGCCCTGCATCGAGATCATGTGCGAGAGAGTCAAGGAGAAATGGCCCAAGCTCGAGAAGGACGAGGGCGTCGGATACGCAGCGTTCGCTTACATGTCCGGCGGAATATTCAACTGGATCGACACGCCGTACGCCTATTCGGCGGCCCATGTCAAAGTCAACATCGACGGAACGGTCGATCTGTACACGCAGGCGGCCGACTGCGGCCAGGGCCACAACACGGTTGCGGCCATGATCTGCGCCGAAGAACTTGGCATCGGGATCGAGGACATTCGCCTGCACGTGGGCGATACCGCCCATGCCTTTACCGATCTCGGAGCCTGGGGCAGCCGTGAGACCCTCATGAACGGAAACGCGATCAAGGATGCCGCGGCGCAGGTGAAGCAGAAGCTCATCGACATCGCTCGGATGAAGCTGGGCGAAAACATCGCCTACGACTTCGTGGCTAAGAACAAGAGAATCTACCTCGAACTGCGTCCGGAAAGAGGCATCTCCTATTACGATCTCGTGAGAGACGCGGTCCGGGCGAACGACGGGGTGCCGCTGACCGGAACCGGCCACTATACCCCACACAATAAGGGCATGATCTCTCCCGCCTACGGCATGGGGATCATGGCGATCAAGGCGAAGGTGGACAGGGAAACGGGGCACGTGGCGCCCGAGGACGTCCTTGTGGTCCATGACTGCGGCCAGATCATTAACCCCCTGGGGGCCCGGGGGCAGGTTGAGGGATCGGTGCACATGGGCCTGGGTTACGGCCTGTGCGAGGAAATGCCCATGGATCAGGGCATGCTCCTCAACCCTGAATTCGTCGATTATAAGATCCTGCGCTACCGTGACATGCCCACGATTGAGTGCGTCGAAATCCCCACGTATGAGCCGAACGGACCTTTCGGCGCCAAGGAAGCCGCCGAGGCGACAATCGCGCCGACCGCTCCGGCGGTGGCCAATGCCGTCTACCAGGCGGTCGGAGCGGAGTTTTACAGCAACGTCCTGAAACCTGAAAAGGTCCTGAAGGCGATCCGCGAAAAAGAGAACAAGGGAAAGGCCGCTCCCAAGGCGAAAGGCAAATAAGGAGGAGACTGCAAATGATTTATTACCGTTGTCCGATGTGTCGCAAAATTTGTCCCGATCATCTGGATCTGGCCCGGCATTATCTCGGGCAAACCGACCGGAAACACAAGGATTGGCTGAAAACGCAGGGTCTCTCCTACGCGAAGCTCATCAAGGACCAGATTACGGAATTCGGGAACAAGGGCTACGAAGCCCTGGCGGAGGTCCTCAAGAAGACCGCCGCGGAGGTTCAGGTCTGAGGGAAAGGGCGGCGGTCTCGGGCGACGGATCCATCTCCCGCGCCTGAGGCCGTCCCCTCCGGCATTCCTACAGCAATCGAAGGTAATCGGCAAATGGGAATCACGGAAGGCCCGCCGAATTCGATCGACCCGGTCTCTGCCGGCGGGACCGCCCCCATGGAAAGCCGCCCGGGCCTTCCGTGCAATCGAAACGGAAACGAAAACCGACCATGATTTATACACCGCGTTCCTGAAAGAGAAAGGAGTCTGGAAATGTTAATGGAAGGGCAGATCACGCTGAAGGCGCCCATTCAAAAGGTTTGGGATTCCGTGCTGGATCCTCAAATACTCGGCGCCTGCGTGCCCGGCACCGAGATGATAGAGGCCGTCGACAAGGATACCTATGTGTTGGTGAACAAGCAGAAAGTGGGGCCCTTCAAGGTCAAGATGAAAGTCACGATGAAACTGACCGAAGTGCGTCCGCCCAATTACATCAAGGCGACCGGCTCGGGCTCCGATCTGACCAAGCTGGGCAACGTGACCATGAGCCTGGATATCAATCTGAACGAAACCGCGCCCAACACCGTCGATCTCGCTTACAAGGCGAATATGAGTCTCGTCGGGCGGCTGGCCACCTTCGGCGAGCGCGTCATGCGGGCCAAGGCCAAGGAGTTCAGCGAGGAATTCACCAAGAATCTGCAGGAAAAGCTCAGCGCCTAGCGACGGCTCCCGCTTTTGACATTGTTGCTTAGACCGGATGCGGGCGCGGCCTGTGCCGCGTCTGTATCCGGACCTTCCGCCTGAAGACCTTCCCCAAAGCTCGAACGATTCATAAACGGTGCCGGATCCCCGTGCCGCCGTTCTTCGGTGCTCTTATCAGAAGGAAAAACAAGGAGCCTCGGCAGTAGCTGGAATTCGGCATGCCCCAAAGGGGCGAAAGGGTCTTGCCGGGGGCGAGCGCAGCAGACCCCCGGGAAGAGAAAAACCATCCATGGAACCCCGGCCGGCGCGGAAGAATTCCGCGGGTTTTCTGTTAGCGGCTTCAATTTGGCATTGCGGCGCGGGGCCGCCCCGGTGTAATTAGGGAGTGCCGAAAGCGGGGGCGAAAGAACATCCGCGGCGAATGGGGGCAGCCGCTTATACCCGCGGTCCGGCCCGACTCATTGCTCACGACCGGAGAAAACCATGGGAGTTTGCATACGATGCGGTAAAGAGACTTCGGACGCTTCCGTTACAACATGTGAAGCGAACGTCGCTGTCGAATACCCGGATGGAAGCACTCTCCCGCCTGTTTCGTATAACCCGAGAAGCATGCATTTCCCGGCCTGGTTCCGCTGCCCCGACTGCAACATCGCGCCGGGCGGGCGCCATCACGCGAACTGCGACCAGGAAGAATGCCCGAAATGCGGGGGACAACTCCTCGGCTGCTCGTGCTTCGACACGGAAGGCGAAAAGGGCGGGATGGGAACTTGAGACGCCCTCGGGATCGCGCCCGAATTCGCCGGCCAAGAGGGATCAAGACTTATGGGAATCGCCAACTACATGAACCTGAGCGAGCTCATGAACGACATACTGAGGGCGGGACGCCCCGTTTCCATTTCGGATCTCGTCAGGGAAGGGCTGAAAAGGGGCTTGATTCTCGCGTCGGAAGGGATCCCCTTCGACAAGTCCGAACTTGAGAACGGGTTCATCGATCTGGTGGACGCGCTCTATCGTGCGCGGGCCATCCGTCCCGATCCCGCCGACGAAGCCGAGGTTCATCTGTTGAGGCTGTATGAATCCGGGAAACTGGCGGCCGGCGGATACGGCGGGGAAGAGGGCGACCGCTTTCTGGAAATAAAGTGGGTGGCGTTGACGGAGGATCTCCCCGTCATCGTGAACCTGCCGCGTTGATCCTGCGGAGGCCGTTCTGCAGGACACGCGAAAACTCCTTGCGATCGGGAGGATCTGTTCAGCAGGCCTGGGGATAAGGCGGGTTCTGCTTCCGGGAGATGCTGGCCCGATGGCGAAGGAGAAAAAGGAACCGCTGAATGGAGCCTGAAAACAAGGGAGGAGCCTTATGCTTCAACATTCTTTGAAGACAGCCTTTTTCATATGCGCCGCGCTGGTTTTTGGACCGCTTGCGCGGGCGGACGCGTTTGCTCAGGAAAAGACGGAGCTGTTGTCCAAAGGTCCGGTTGTGAACTCCCCGGAGGTCCTTCCGGACGGACGTGTGGTCTTCCGGATCTTGGCCCCCAGGGCCGAAAGCGTCGAACTGCAGGCCAGCGATATCCTGGGCATGGCACCCCGCGGTCCGCAGTTCACTAAAAATGAAAGCGGAGTGTGGGAAGCCGCCGTCGGCCCGCTGGAGCCGGGAGCCTACCGGTACCTTTTTGCAGTGAACGGGGTATCGGTCGTGGATCCGCGCAACCCGGCGGTCAGCGAGTCGAACAACAATGTATGGAGCCTTGTCTATGTCCCCGGGGCGGATTTCATGGAAGCCCGGAAAGTCCCTCACGGCGCCGTTTCGGAGGTGCATTACTACTCGACGGCCCTGGGCAGGCATCGACGCATGCATATCTACACGCCGCCGGGTTATGAAAAGGGCGGCGCGGAATATCCCGTGCTGTACCTTCTTCACGGCGCCGGCGACTGCGACGATTCCTGGTCTTCCATAGGGCGCGCGGGCTTTATCATGGATAACCTGATAACCGAAAAAAAGGCCGAACCCATGATCGTCGTCATGCCGGCCGGGCATACGTCCGCGTCATTCCGCATCGGAGGGGGCGCAGGCATGGAGTCCATGCTGGACGAGTTCGGCAGGGATTTCGTGAACGACATCATCCCTTATGTGGAATCGCATTACCGGGTGCTGAAGGACCGCCGAAGCCGGGCGATGGCCGGCCTGTCCATGGGAGGGATGCAGACGCTGAACGTGGCGGTGTCGGACCTCGGCAGGTTCTCCTATATCGGGGTTTTCAGCTCGGGCATATTCGGTTTCGCCCCCAAAACCCCTTCGGCGCCCGCGGAAGGCGCCAAGCCAGCCATAACGGCGACCGCACCCGATTGGGAGAAGCAGCATCTAGAAGCGCTCGAAAATACGGCCCTTAAGAAGGATCTGAAACTGCTCTGGTTCGCCACCGGGTCGGAGGATTTCCTGGTGAACACCACCCGGGCGACCGTGGAGATGCTGAAAAGGCACGGGTTCTCACCCGTTTACAAAGAGACAAGCGGGGGCCACACCTGGGTGAACTGGCGGAGCTATCTCCATGAGTTCGCCCCTCAGCTCTTCAAGCCTTGAGCCCTGTTCGGGTTGAAAGGCCGGGCGCCGCGCGGACACGGACATCGCGCGGGGAGCCTCACGGTCCCCTTCCGTTCCGACCGGCCGTTTCCGCGTCCGGGCGGCGCTTTTCGGCCGAATTCCAGCCTACCAGCGCGGTCCGCGCGAGCGGTTCCGGTCGCCTCCTCTGCCTCCTCCAAATCCGCCGCGGCGCTCCGTCTTGGGGCGGGCTTCATTGACCGTCAGGTTCCTCCCCTCCACCGAATAGGAATTCAGTTCCTCAATAGCCTTCGCGGCCTCGGCATCGTCGGCCATTTCAACAAATGCGAATCCCCGGGACCTGCCGGTATTCAAATCGCGCATGACAGTGACCGAATCCACAGAGCCCTTTTGCGAAAACAATTCCCTTAATTCCGTTTCTCCCACGGAGAACGGCAGGTTGCCCACGAATATTTTCTTGCCCATTAAAAAATTCCTCCAAAGCGCCGGCCGGGAAATGCGCGCCGGCGGATCTTATGCCATAAAGACCTCCGCATCCGGGATGTCTTACGCGATGGGCCGCGTCTCAATGCAGGTTTGAAGGGGAGGGGTCGCCGAACTCTCTCTGGAACTCTCCGCGCCGCGCGAGCAGTGTGCGTCTTCCACCGGGCAATTGAAGACTATCATGAATGGACGTCCCGCACAACCCAAACTCTCATGCGCCGAGCGTCAGATTCCGAAGGAAATGCCTATCCCCTGCGCCGTTTTCACCAGAGGATGGTCCAGGCTGACGAAATTATAATTGGCGACGGCTTCCTTCAGAGGCACCGAGACGATGTAAGGGTGCCGGTAGGAGACCATGTAGCCGAATTTGCCTTCCTTGACCAATTCCACGGCCTTGACCCCGAACTGGGCGGCAAGGATGCGGTCGTAGGCGATGGGGATGCCGCCTCTCTGAATGTGGCCGAGCACCGTAACCCGTATATCGACGTCGATGAGCTCCTTGATCTGTTCCTGAAGGACGTAACCTACTCCCCCGAGCACGTCGTCCATGCGCCCCGCTTCTTTGCTCTTGCCTGCGACGACGGAGCCGCCCTGAGGCCTGGCTCCCTCCGCAATCACGATGATGGCGTGACCCTTGCCGCGGCTGATCCTTCCTTTCAGAATCTCCACAACCTTGCGGACATCGTAAGGTATCTCAGGTATCAGGCAGATCTCGGCGCCTCCCGCCAGTGCCGCGCTCAAGGCGATCCATCCAGCCCCCCGCCCCATGACCTCCAGGATCATAACCCGGTGGTGGCTGGAGGCTGTCGTAACCAGCCTATCGACTGCCTCAGTGGCGATTTCAACAGCGGTCTGGTAGCCAAACGTGAAATCAGTGGAGGAAAGGTCATTATCAATGGTCTTGGGAACGCCGACGATATTCAGGCCTTTTTCAAAAAGCTGCTGGGATATTTTCTGGGAGCCGTCGCCTCCGATGCTGATGACGGCCTCAATGCCCTGGTATTGAAGACGCCTCAGGAGATCGTCGGAGCGGTCCACGGTTGTCCACGTCCCGTCGGGGTTTTTCACGGGCCAGGCGAAAGGGCCGCCCTTGTTGGTGGTGCCGATGATAGTGCCGCCCTTAACGTGAATGCCCGCGACCTTGGAGTAATCCAGGGTGACGAGTTCCATCGGCTCTTTCAGGACACCGTTATAGGCGTTGATGCTTCCTATGATTTCCCAGTCGTATTCATGGGAAGCCCTGCGCACGATTGCGCGCAGGGCCGCGTTCAAGCCCGGGCAATCCCCGCCGCCGGTGACCACTAAGACGCGTTTGCCTGGCATGTCTGTTCCTCTCTTTTTGAAAGCCGGATACCGGATCCCCCGGGCCTGTTTGGCGCGCCCCGCACGCCATGCTTGCCGAAAACATGGATTCCGCGGAGCCGATGCGGGGCGCAACGCCGGGAAGAGCAAGCCCTCCGCGAAACGGTGGACGCCGGGCGCGGCCCTTTCGGAATCACAGCCCCATGATCTTGTGCACGGCCGGGGCGGCGAGGCGGTCCATGGGGGGGAGGACGCCCAGCAGCGGCCGGCAGTAATTCTTGAAGGCCTCGGTGACCATATTATCGCCGCTGATGAACTCGTCGGGCATCTGCTTGCTTTTGCCCGCCACCTCTTCCAGGTCCACAAGCTCGTACTCCACGGCGTAGTCCCCCACGCGCTTGATGGCCACGGACCCGTCCACATTGTGCCAGACGGAAAACTGCACGGCCTTCTCCCCGACCTCGCGGGCTTCGCTGGCGTCTACGGCGCTGATGCATCCCAGGAAAGAACGCTGCAAATAACCCAGGGTGTCGGCCCGCACCCGCTTGATTTTCGTCTTGCTTTTAATCAAGTCCGCGAGCAGGTCTCCAAGGGCTCCGGTGCCGGAAAGCTGGACGTTGCCGTGGGCGTCCCTTTCGGCGTCCCCCTGCTTGAGGGCGGTCAGGATGGTCTGTCCGTTTTTGTCCTGGATCCCCTCGGAAACGGCAGCCACGCAGCGTCCATATCGCGCGTAGACATCCTCCACGTCCCGGACAAACTTATCCGGATCGAAAACTCTCTCGGGAAGGTAGATCAGATGCGGTCCGTCGTCCGGAAATTTCTTGGCGAAAATGGAAGCGGCCGTGAGAAATCCCGCGTGACGGCCCATGACCACGGCGATGTAAACTCCGGGCAGGGCGCGGTTGTCGAGGTTGGCCCCGGAAAATGCCTGCGCCACGAACCTGGCGGCGGAGCCGTACCCCGGGCAATGATCGGTACCCATAAGGTCGTTATCAATGGTTTTGGGCACGTGTATCGTCCGCAACTCATAGCCTTGAGCCTTGGCCTGCTCATTGATGATGAGGCAGGTGTCGGCGGAATCGTTGCCGCCGATATAAAAGAAATAACGGATTTCGTGGGCCAGCATGACCTTGAACATTCTCCTGCAGTATTCCATATCCGGCTTATCTCTCGTCGATCCGAGAGCCGAGGCGGGCGTCACCGCGATCTGTTCCAGGTTCTGGGTCGTGGCCTGCGTGAGGTCGAAGAAATCCTCGTTCAAAATGCCGCGCACCCCGTGTCTGGCGCCGTATACTTTGGTGATTTCCGGAAACTTGCGCGCCTCCAGTACCACGGCGGCCAAGCTTTGATTGATAACCGCTGTGGGCCCGCCGCCTTGGGCCACCAGGGCTTTGCCAGATAACTTAGCCATGCTTTCCTCTCTTTTCCCTATTTCGGGTCAGAAAACGGGCTCCGGGAGCAGGCAGTGCGCCAAATCATTGTAGAAAATGAATTTATCTCGGTGCCGGATCATTAATCCGCTTTGCGATTGCCTGCCCCTTGAGGTCCTCTGTCAAGCCGTGCCTGCCCGAAGGCCGAATGCTTCGAGGCCGGACGGCCGGTCCTTTCCTTTATCGGCTCTGTCGGCTGAAAAACCGCCTCCAGGTCCGGCCTGTTTGCCGAAGGCACAGTCTAACCCAATCCGTTATTAATTTCACGCTCAGGGCTGCATTTCCGCGGTGATTTCGGCGCCCGAAGCAAGGGTTCCGGAGGCTGTTGCGGACGGGGTCGGACGGGCCGTGGAATGCCGGGAATCGGCGCATTTTCGCATCCGGTTTTCACTTGACTTCCTATTGCATCTATAAGAGTTTATACCGCGTTGTATTTGGAATTTTTAGCGATAGCTGCAGCAAGGCTGCGAATCAGCCGGCAGCATTAGAGCCATTTAAGTTGGGGGCAATCAGAACAGGGAAACAGAGAAAGAAAAAACTCCGGAATCAGTCTCGATGCGCCGTGCCGGAACATCCGCCGGCCCTTTGAAGTTTCTTTTTCCCCGGTTTTCGGGCAAAGACGGATTCAGCGCCTTCCCCGGGGATGATGAAAACTGCTCGCCTTGAGGTGAAAAAAGGACCGCCAGGTCGGCGAGAGCCGACGAGCGCGGGATGCTTCGCCCTCACGGGCTTTTTTCGCTTGTTGGGACTTGTCTCAGGGCTTACGCTTTGGGTTTCTGCTGCTTCCTCCCTTCGAGGCCGGCCATTGTCAGCCGCGGAGCGGCGGTCGGGATCAGCCCGAGGTTTTAAGCCTCGGCAATGAGTTGGGCGCATATTGAAGCCCTGCGAGGGCGAAATAGGAGGTCCCCTTCAGAGGACATAGTTGAATCTCCTCGCCTTCCAAGCGGGGTTTTTTTTAATCTGCGCGATAGGGCCTTGGGAGGCCCGTCCGGCATCATGATCGGGACTGCCCCGAATGAGACAACATGGTTTTATAACAGACGCGGAGAGTTGACGCGGGAAGGAGTCGACAATGATTGTAGGAGTGATAGGATCGGGATCCATCGGACCTGACCTGGCCTATGGCTTCCTCTCTGCTTTAGCGGCCGGGGAGGGCGGCAAGGTATACCTCCTGGATATTAAAAAGGAGGCTTTGGACGCCGGAGTCCGCCGCATCGAGGGCTATATCGGCAAAGCCGTGGAGCGCGGGCGCATGAGTGCGAAGGCCGCCGAAGCGACGCGCGCGGCCCTTATCCCGACCATGGACATCAAGGATCTTCGAGATTGTGATTACGTGCTCGAGGCCGCCACGGAGGAGCTCAAGACCAAGCAGGCCATTCTGAAAAACCTCGAAAATGTCGTCCGGGCCGATTGTCTTGTCGGTTTCGCGACGTCGGGAATTCCAAGGGCGTGGATCGCGGCGGAGGCTCTGAATCCAAAGAGATGCTTCGTGAACCACCCGTTTTATCCCGCCTGGCGCGCGCTGCCTATCGAAGTTGTTCTGTCCGGCGATCCGGAATTCGGCGCGCGCATGATTGATGTGATTAAGAAGCTGGGCAAGGTGCCCATTATCACGGCCGATGTTCCGTGTTTCGCGGCCGATGATATCTTTTCCGCCTATATTTGCGAAGCCGTGCGCATCGCGCAGGAAGGGATCGCCACGCCGGCTCAAATCGACAAGATCGTCAACGACGCCATCGGCGGCGGAGGCCCTTTTAACGTGATGGACCTGACGCGCGGCAACCTGCTGGTCGCGCACCTTCAGGAGCTGATGCGCGACTCAACCGGGGGCACGGCGTGGTTTGAGCCGCCCGCCCTGCTGCTCAAGCAGGGCAACACGCCGTGGCATGATCCCAAAGCCCCCGCCGATTCGAAATCCACGGACGCCCAGAAAAAGCAGGTGATCGACCGCATCCTGGCGGTGCTGCTCGCGCGTTCCTTCGCCGTGGCCGAAAACGGCGTGTGTGAAGCCTCCGATCTCAACTGGCTGATCCGCATGGCTCTGGGCTTCACCGAGGGCATGCTGGACTACGGCCACAAGCTGGGCGCCGAACGCGTGGCGGAGCTCTGCCTGGGCTATCAGAAAGACCATCCGGACTTTCCGGTCCCCAGGTGCATCGTCGAGAAGAAACTGCCCGCCTATCTGCGGGACGTGAAGATAGAGCGGGACGGCGACATCGGGATTGTGAGGGTGCGCAGGCCCGAAGTCAGGAACGCGCTCTGCATGCAGACCGTGCGCGAGATCGGGGCCGCTTTCGAGGAGCTCGGCGCGGATCCCAGGATCAAGGGGATAATCTTCACCAGCTACGACGGGGCGCTTTCGGGGGCCGACGTCAACGAACTGGCGGCCCTGGGGACGGCGGAGGAGGCCGAGGGGATCTGTCTCAAGGCTCACCCGGTGCAGAAGCTCATCAGCGGCATGAAAAAGCCAGTGGTTGCGGCGCTGGACGGCCCGGTAATGGGCGGCGGCGCGGAATTCGCGATGGTCTGCCACGCCCGCGTCGTCGGCCCGAATCTTGTATTCGGCCAGCCTGAAGTCAATCTCGGCATTATACCGGGCTACGGCGCCACCCAGCGTTTGCCCCGCCTGATAGGCGTGGAGCGCGCCCTCGAGCTGCTGAGGACCGGGCGCTCCATAGGGGCCGGGGAAGCGTGCGAGCTGGGCTGGGCGCACGGGAAGCCGACGGCCGACCCGGAGCGCGCGGCCAGGGATCTGATACGCGAACATCTGGCCGGCAGAATCAAGCTGGCTCCGGTGAACCCGGCGCCGATGGCGGTGCCCGACCCGATACCGAACGTGGATCTCGGCCATCGTTCCCTGCTCGTGGACAGGATCCTGGTGGACGCCGTGAAGCGCGGAGTCCAACTGCCGCTGGACGAGGGGCTTCGCGTGGAAGCCGAAGCCTTCGCGAAAGTCCGAAACACCGTCGACGCGGACATAGGGATCAAGAATTTTATGACGAACGGCCCGCGCACGCCGGCCGCCTTCATCAATGAATAGGAGGTGAGAGCAATCATGGCGAAGGAAAAATCGATCGTCGTTCTGGACGGCGGCCGCAGGCTGCCGCGCGCGGATATCCTGCACAACAACAGGGCGCCGGGACTCTTTTCGCGTTTCACCACCACGCAGCTTGGAGGCATGGCGGTCAAGGCGACGCTGGAGCACACGCCGATCGACCCCAAACTGATAGGCCATGTGGTCATGGGCATGGCGGCGCACAGTCATCGGGATTCCATTTACGGAGCCCAGGGGGCGCGATGGCGCGGAGGCCTGCCGGATGACGTGCCGGCTCTCACCGTGGCCCGCATCTGCGGCAGCGGGGCGGAGGCGATTTCCGTGGCCTCGGAAATGGCCCTCGCGGGACTCCGGCATGACGGGGCGCGCCCCTTCTATCTGGTGGGCGGCGCCGAAAGCATGCAGTACCCATTCTGCCTTTACAACTACCGCGGCAAAATGGTCGGGACCGCGGTTCAGAAGTACGGGCCGGTCGATACCAAGTCCCTTTCCGCGGGAACGGCCCTGCAGGACGCTCTCCTCATGTGCCTCTACGACCCGGGCGCCAAGCTGGCGATGGCGAACACGGCGGAAAGGCTCGGGCGCATGTTCGGCATCACGCGCGAGGAATGCGACCTGTTCGGCTATCGTTCGCAGGTGAACGCCAAGAAGGCGCGCGATGCCGGATGGTTCGATGAAGAGCTGGTTCCGGTCACGGTGGAGCGCGGCGGTTCCGAGCCGCCCATCACGGTCAAATACGACACCCATATTCTGGAGCATTGCTCCCTGGAAGCGATGGCTAAGTTGCCTCCGGCGTTTGAGGCCGGCGGCGTCATCACGGCCGGAAACGCGAGCGCCGTGGTGGACGGCGCCGCGGCCATGGTCCTCGGTCTGGAAAGCGACGCCGAGCGCTATGGTTTGAAGCCCTTATGCCGCATCATCGGGTACGGCGTCGCCGGCGTGGATCCCCGTATCATGGGTTACGGCCCGGTTCCGGCGACGCGCAAGGCTCTGGCGAGCGCCGGATTGAAGGGAGAGCAGATCGATATCATTGAGCTCAATGAAGCCTTTGCCCCGCAAAGCCTGGCTTGTCTGCGCGATATGGAGAAGATGGGGATTGATCCGGAAAAGGTCAACCCCATGGGCAACGCCATCGCTCTGGGCCATCCGCTCGGAGCCACCGGAGCCGTTCTTTTCCTGACGTGCGCCTACGCACTGCGCCGCAGGAAACTGCGATACGGCCTGGTCACGATGTGCATCGGCGGCGGCCAGGGCATTGCCCTGATCATTGAGTCGATCCATTGATGGTTGCATGAGGGGCGGAGCGAATGCCGCCCCTCTCTGAAACACGCTGCGCCGCAAGCCTGCCGGCGCAGGTCATGACGCGGCTTGCATTCGCGGGCGGGAATCAGGGCTTCGCAGCCGCGAGCCTATTCGTTCGTGCGTTTTGGCGTCTTGGACAGCAACGTGTAACACAGGAGGAGAGGGTTAGCCTATGGCTGAAGTCACTTGGCGCAATTATCTGGAGAACAAGCATGTCAGGCCGGCACCGCTCAAGGGGATCAAGGTGCTGGAGGTATGCACGCTCATTCTGGGGCCTTCAGGCCCGTCCTTTCTGGCGAAACTGGGCGCGGAGGTCATCAAATGCGAAATCCCGCCTCTGGGCGATACCTCGCGCAACCTCATACCTTTCGGCGACTACTTCCGCGAGCAGGGGACCGGGTTCGTGCATGCCAACGAGAACAAATACTGGATGGGTTTGGATCTCCACAAGCCGGAAGGCCAGGAGATATTCAAGCAACTGGTCGCGCAGTCCGACATCGTCGAGGAAAACATGCGGCCGGGAGTCCTGGAAAAATGGAACGTGGGTTATCCCCAGCTGAAGGAGGTCAACCCCCGTATCATCTACATCGCGAAAAACGGCTACGGCCAGTGGGGCCAGTACGCCGAGGAAAACAGGCCTTCCAATGACGGGGCGTCCCAGGCTTGGGCGGGCTTTGCCTGGTTGTCGTCTTTCCCGGGACAAAGACCATTGAAAAGCCGGCTGTATGTCTGCGACAACTTCGGAGGCCTTATGGGCGAGGTCGCGGTCCTGGCCGCCCTCCATCACCGGCAGAGAACAGGGCAGGGACAGTACATTGAACTCTCCCAAACCGAAGCCATCATGCGGGCGATGTCGTGGGTCTGGCCGTATCAGCAGGTCACCGGCAAGACGGCCATGCCGGCGGGCAACCGGGACCTTTGCGTCAGCCCGGCCGACACGTTCCGCTGCGCCGACGACCGTTTCGTGGCGATCGCGGCGGGGCTGCCGGAGGATTTCAAGGGTCTGTGCGCGGCCATGGGACGTCCGGGCCTGGCCAAGGATCCAAGGTTCAAGAACCATCTGACGCGTCTTCGCGACGAGAATACCCTGGAGCTTCTCAAGATCATCGGCGACTGGGTGCGCAAGAAGACCCCCGAAGAGGTGGAACGGCTCGCGGAGAAATTCGGCTTCGCGGCGACGCGCGTCCTCAGCGTCAAGGACATCGTGGACGACAAGCACTGCCGCCAGAGGGGCTTTATGGCCTATGTCGATGATCCCATGCTCGGCCCGTTTTACGAATACGAATTCCCGGTCATGATGTCCAAGACGCCTCCCAAGGTCAAATGGTCGGTCCGAGCCATAGGATTCGATAACGAGTACGTCATGAAGGCCAGACTCGGAAAGACCGAGGAACAGATCCAGAAGTATTACGAATGCGGCGCGTTGGGGAAATGGGCGGATATGATTTCCAGGAGACCGCCGTCCACCTGGGACGGCCGGACCGGATTGATCATGTCGAGGCCAGAAAAGAAGGAAGAAAGGGGGGAATAATATGGCGAAACTACCTTCGGCGGAATGGTTCAGGGAAAGAGACGATCCGAAAGTCGCGCATACCAAACTGGAAGCCCTGGATGATATCACCATCCTGGATTTGAGCTATAACAGCTTCGCAGGCAGTTTCTGCACCTCCCTTCTGGCAGAGTTCGGCGCGGAAGTCATCAAGATCGAGCCTCCGGAGGGCGACTTTCTCAGGACCTGCACCCCGCACGGCGTCTTGTACAAGGGCGAGGGGCTGAATTACCTATCGGAGGGCAGAAACAAGTTTCATGTCACGCTGAATCTCAAAAAGGCGGCGGCGAGAAAAATACTCAAGGACCTGGCCGTCAAGGCGGACGTGCTTTTGGAGACGTACACGCCCGGCACCATGGACCGATGGGGCCTCGGCTATGAACAGCTGAAAAAGATCAACCCGGGGCTTATCTTTGCCTCCATCACGCCCTTCGGGCAGTTCGGCCCCAAGAGCAGGAGCAAGATGTCGGATTACGACAACATCATCCAGGCCCGGGCCGCCATTCAGTACGCGACGGGAGAGATCCTGCCCAAGGGCAAGACTTACGACGAAATGCCTTGGGCGGTGCCCACGAAGTCGGGGCCATGGATCGGCGCCGCTCCGGCCGGGACGTTCATGGCGGTCGGCATTCTGGCGGCCCTTTACTGGAGGGGTGTTTCCGGGGAAGGGCAGGCTCTTGATTGCGCCACCTCGGAGGCGTACGCGAGCTTCGACGATTGGGCCTATTTGTGGTACCAGGGCACGGGCAAAGTCTGCGAGCGCTTCGGCAACCTGGATATCGCGGGATGGCTGTACTGTTTCGCCCCGACCAAGGACGGGGCCGTCTTCCTCGGTGCCCTCCGTCTGGAGCAGTGGAAGGCGTTCGTCGACATGATCGGCAAATATGAGGAGTGGGGTGCCGACCAATGGACGACCATGGCTCCCTTCATGTCCGAGGAGGAGCAGTTGAGATGGGCGGATCTGGTGTTCGCGGAAACACGCAAATACACGAACCAGCAGCTGGTGGACATGTCCGTGGAGTACGCCAAACACGGGCGTCTCGCGCCCATCACAACGGTGGTGGCCCCCGTCGTCGATCCCATGGAAACATTGAAGGATCTGAACTGGAAGGACCGCGGGCTCTTCACTCCGGTGGACGACCCCGTGTTCGGTCCCGTCATCATCGCCCAGGCGCAATATAAACTGACTGAAACCCCGCCGAGGACAAAATGGGCGTGCCGTCCGGTGGGGTATGACAACGGTTTTGTCTACCTGAAACACTTGTCCTACGGGCCGGAAAAGCTGAAGAAGCTGAAAAAGGCGGGTGTGATCTGAAAAGGATAGGGGCGCGGCGCCGGCGGCCGGATGGGATGGGAGACGAGAACCGGTCGATGCTGCGAAACCGAGGCCCGGCCGCGGTCGATGCGCCGCACCCTGTCCGGCACGGGCTCCTCTCATGGCTGGACGAGCCCATGTGGAATCCATTAAAGGAGGAAAGATGATAAACAAGGATGATCTGGAGAAGATCGTTGGCAAGGGGAACGTGAGCGACGACCCGACGGTTTTGCTCAAGTATTCCCGCGACCACAGCCTGGTTCCTCCGGGAACGCCCGACTATGTGGTCTGGCCGACCAGCTCGGAACAGGTCGGCGAAGTGCTCCAATGGGCCAATAAAAATAACATGCCGGTGATCCCGGTGTCCTCGAAGGAGCACTTCAACGGCGGCGCCGTCCCGAGGCAGGGGGGCGTCATCTGCGATCTTTCGAAAATGAACAGGATCTTTGAAATCAACAAGGATCTCAAAAAAGCCCGCTTTGAGGCGGGAGTGACTTGGGGACAGCTGACGGCGGAGCTGGCCAAACAGGAGATGCGGGTGATCATGCCGCTGCTGCCGCACGCAAACAGGTCGGTCCTGACCGACTTCCTGGAGAGGGAAGTCCCGACCAACACCGTCTACGATTACGGGGAACCGATGATGGGATTCGAAGTGGTCTGGCCGACCGGCGAAGTCTTCAGGCTCGGCTCCGCCAGCGTCAACGGCTACCCGGATTCGAAATCCAAGGGCGGGAACCCTTCGGGCCCCGGCATCGATTTCTACCGCTTTGTCCAGGGCGCGCAGGGGACCATGGGCATCGTGACATGGACGAACCTCAAGATTATGCACGCGACAAAGATCGACAAGGTCTTTTTCGCCCCCGTGAACGATCTCGCGTATGCCATGGAGTTTCTCTACCGCATTCTGCCGCGCAGGGTCGGACAGGAGGTTCTTCTGCTCAACCGCAACGACCTGGCCGCCATGGCCGCCGAGAAATGGCCGGCCGATTTCGAGAAGCTGCGCGCGGGCCTGCCGCCGTGGACACTGATCATGATTGTCAGCGGGCTGGCGCGACGTCCGGAGGAAAAGATCAACTACGAAGTGAAGCTGCTGAAGGAAATCGTCCGCAACGAGTTCCGGAAGCTGGTGCTCGAGGAAGCGCTCCCTGGATTCCCCGGCCTGGGAGGGAAAATCCTGACGCTGCTGCGCAATCCCTGGCCCGCGGATATCCCTTACTGGAAAAACCGCTGGCAGGGCGCGTCCCAGAGCCTCTTCTTCATCGCGCGGCCGGAAAAGGCCCCGAAGTATATCGCAATCGTTGAAGCCGTGGCTCCCAAACACGGATACCCGATCGCCGACATCGGGAGCTACATCCAGCCGATCGAACACAACCGCGCGTGCCAGGTCGAATTCATGTTCTTTTACGACGCGGCCGACGCCGCGGCCAGGGCCCGTATCGCCGCGCTGTACCGTGACGCGGCGCGGGCTTTGATGGCCGAGGGCGCCCTTTTCACCAGGCCGTACGGCGAGCTGGCGGGCATGGTCTATGAGAGGGCGGCCGGCTACACGATGGCCCTCAAGCGGGTGAAGAAGGTCTTCGATCCCAACAACATCATGAATCCGGGCAATTTGTGCTTCTAGGGAGGCGATGATGCCAACAAAGAAAATCAGCTTAGACATATCCGATCTGAATAATTTTGTTTACGACATGAGCCGGTGCATCAAGTGCAAGGGATGCTACTGGGTCGAGCACACATACCAGCCCGGTATCAGATTCAGCACCCGGTGCCCCAGCAATCTGTGGAACGATTTCGACGCCTACGGGGCGTTCGGCAAGATGCGCATCGGCACCGCGCTGGCCGAAGGAAAACTGAACTGGACCCCGACAATGCTCGAGGTGATTTACGCCGACCCCCTGTGCGGCGCCTGCGACGTCGGGTGCAAGAGGAACCTCGACCTCGAAATCGAGTTGACCCTGGAAGCCCTGAGGGTGAGGGCGGTCCAGGACGGCGCGGGTCCGCTGCCGGCCCACAAGAAGATCGCCAAGAATATCGAGTCGTCCCGCAATGTTTACGGCGCGCCGCACGCGAACCGGAGGCAATGGGTGACGGGCGACATCAAGGCGGCCAAGAGCGCGGACATCCTCTACTTCGTGGGATGCACCGCCTCGTATCAGAACAGGGAGATCGCCCAGGCGACGGCGCGCGTGCTGAACGCGACGAAGACGCCCTTCATGCTGATGCCGGACGAGTGGTGCTGCGGGAACACGCTTCAGTCGGTCGGCATGCTGGAGGAGGCTCGCGCGCTGGCGAAGCGGAATATTGAGATGGTCCGGAGCACGGGAGCCAAGACGGTGCTGCTCTCCTGCGCCGAAGGCTACAGGATGTGGAAGGTCGAGTACCCCAAGCTCCTCAACATCGCGACCTCGGATCTCGGCTTCCAGGTGATCCACCTGGTGGAGTTCGCCGATGAGGCGCTGAGAAAGGGCGACCTCAAGCTCAAGAAGCCGGTCGAGGGGCGGCTGACCTACCACGACTCCTGCAGCATCAGCCGGCTCGCGGATCCGTGGACGCCGTGGAGCGGCGAGCGCGGGTGGATGGGGACGGTCAGCCCGCGCCTGCAGAGGCGGCGCGGCACGCAGGGGCTCTACGAGCAGCCGAGAAACGTGATCGGCGCCATCCCCGGCGTCAACTTCGTGGAAATGATCCGGATCAGGGAAAACGCCTTCTGCTGCGGCGCGGGACGCGGAACACGGGAGGCTTTCCCGGAGCTCGCCTCCTTCTCGGCCAAACACCGCCTGGAGGAGGTAAGGGAAGTGGGAGCCGAAATCCTCGTTTCCTCATGTCCCTGGTGCAAAAACAACTTCACGCAGGCAGCCGCGGCCAACGGCGACAGCCTGAAGGTGATGGATTTCTCGGAACTCATTCTCGCTTCCCTGGACGTATAAGGAGGAATCATGGCCATAGTGAAAGAAGCATATAAAGCGTTGATGGACGTCGTCGGCCCCAAATACCTGTCGGACGATCCGGTCCTTTGCGAAGGGTACCGCTCCGGCCCCGCGGGTTATGAAGCGGGACTGGGCTACGAGAGAGTCATGACCAAGATACCGGGCGCCGTCATCCTGCCGAAAACGACCGAAGAGGTTCAGAAGATCGTCAAGATCTGCAACCGCTACATGGTCCCCTATGTGCCCTATAGCACCGGATTCTACGGGCCGCGCTCCCACCCCCACATCGAGAACGCCCTGCTCGTCGACCTGAAGCGGATGAACGATTTTGAGTTCGACGAGAAACACTGGTACGTCGTCGTCGGCTCGGGCGTCATCTACGCGCAACTGCAGGAGGAGTGCCTGAAGCGCGGCGCCTACGTCGTCATCGGCGGCGGCGGCGCGCAGGCTTCGGTGATCGCGAACCTGCTCGGGGACGGGTGGTCCCCCTTGAGCCATCGCATCGGTCTCCCCCACCGCCGCATCCTGGGCACGGAACTCGTCCTGCCCGACGGCGAGGTGGTCAAGATGGGTTCGCTGGCCGTCGGGGACGATCCCTTCTGGGGCGACGGCATCGGGCCGGACCTGAGGGGACTGCTCCGGGGGTACACCGGCTTGAGAGGTTGTCTGGGTATCGTCACCAGGATGGCGGTGAAAGTGCTGCCCTTCCAGCCGGAGAAGCTCGTGCCGACCGGAATATCCCCCAATACGGCCCTGGCTCTCCCGGAAAAGCGCGTCAAGTGGGTCAACTACGTCATGCCGAGCAAAGAGGCCCAGGTCCGGGCGATGTACGAGATCGGCAAGGCCGAGATCGCCGGCGCCGTGACCAAGGTCCCCCTGTTCTGGCGCGCGATCGCGAAAGCGGAGTGCAAGGAGGAATTCTGGGATCTCTGGTTGAAGGAGACGCCTGAGACCGTGGCGAATTTCCACATCGTGCGCGTTCTTCTGATCGGTTTCACGTCGGAGGAACAGCTCGAGTACGACGAGAACGTGCTGAACGACATCATGATGGAGCTGGGCGGGCAACCCCGGCGGACCAAGCCGAGCGACGAGTCCTGGATCAAGAACGCGGACTCTGCCGGCATGTGGCTGATGTGCGGTTCCTATGTCTCGGTGGACTACGTGATTGAGACGCTCGCGCAGGCGACCGAGCATGGATCGGTCTACGCCGAGCTGAAGAAGAAGTACACGCCGCCCCTGATGCCGGACCACGGCGACCCGGGATGGTTCCAGAGCTTCGAGCTGGGCTACCACGGGTACTCGGAATTCCTGATTTACTGGGACCAGGACGAGGACACGACCGGCGTCGACCATTTCTATCTTGAAACGTCCAAGATGAACATCGAGCACCGGTTCTACACGTCGCTCCTCGGCCCGCACCAGCCCATGTATCTCACGGGCCCGAAATACGGGCCCAACTACCACGAGTGGATGCTCAAGATCAAAAACGAGTTCGATCCCCTCTGGGTGTGCCATCCGCCGGTGCCTTACGCCCACGACGAGTTCGTGGAGAGGGCGCCGTGGATGCACCCGCTCAAGACATGGGAAAGCCCGAAGGAGTTCCCTTACCCCGAATGGCTGAAAAAGCAGATGGCGGCCGAAACCGCCGCTTTCCGTGCGAAGAAATAAAAACGGCTTCGGGTTGCATTATCTCTCGGTAAACCTCGAAGGCCTCCAGGACCGCAAAGCACCTGCTTCCCCTGGAGGCCTTCGCTGTCTTTGCGATCGCGTTGAGGGGCCCCATAACCCTAACCCGCCTCGTCTCTTCCGAAGGATTTCATTGCTTCATTGGACATTGACATTCCCGCCTGCGCTGCTTGAGGAGCGCATGAAATCGATAGGAATTCCGAACGGGGGGTGCCCGGTTAGTTACGCAGGGAAAAAATCGACCACCGATGACTGCCGACATGGACTGACAGGAGCTGCCTTTGTGCACCGGCCGCATTTCAGGATCGGTCAGCGTTTTGTCGGTGTAGGCCCGCGGTTACTCGCGCCTTCGCCCGGCGTAACTAACCGGGTACCCCGGGGGAATAGGGATGA
>CAYZTZ010000017.1:32845-40779 GCA_964481255.1 uncultured Acidobacteriota bacterium
ACCGGCTCGACCTTCGCGTCCACGAATTTCGCCTTCTGTTTCACCTGGCCGTAGACGGCGATGCTGATGGAGGCCACGAGCCGGTTGTCCTTCCTGTTCTCGCACCGGACGATCCGCAGATGGTCCTTGGCCGTTTCACTGCTGTAAGCAGTCAGGGGATCACTGGCGTCGACGGCAAAGTAGATGGACGGGTTCCTTACATGGGACTGGATGAGCGACGTGCGGCCTCGAAGCTCCACCGTCTGTTTGGAGCCTGCAATGGGGTTGATGACTGCGCGCAGTATGTTGCTCCCGGTGTTCTTTTGCCGATCCGCGCCATTCTGGGCCAGTTTGCTGAGCGCGGGCCGTCCGCGGTACTCATCCAGCAGAAAGACCCCATCCGGTGAGGGCAAACGCATGCCCGGCGCGACCAAGGGGGCGCGCGCTTCTTCTTCCATGCGCTCCTTGGCCGCCCTGTCGAGCGCCTCATGCCTCAGCCCCGCGGCCTCCCGGGATTCCCGGGCGGCGTACTGCTCGGTCGCTGCCCAGTCGATCATCGAAAAGGGCAGCTCTTCCCACTCATGGCGCTCGGAACTGAAATAGCGCACCCGGTCGCCCCGGACTTCGTACCGGCCGATGAGCTCGTAAGATCCATCCTTTAGTATCAGCCGCTTATAGCTCGGCGGATGGTCCCGCGCGATATCGTCCTGACACCGGGCGCCGCGTGCCGGCTGCGGGCAAACGGTCCCGATAAACACCGACATGAGAAAAAGACCGAAGAAACGCCGCATCGCGATTCCCTCTCCTCAAGGCGGATCCTGATACCATACATCCTTATAGGATTAAGTCCAACGCCCGGAGTTTCAGGAATTAAAACCGGCGGTTCGCCATCCCAAAAACCTGTGTATAATCTGCTGCATTCGCGGTCCGTTGCGGCGGCATTAACCCGGTATGCGCCGCGGCGGGCGCGAAGTCCTTCAATTTCGCGGAGGTTCGGCATGTTCAGTCGCAACGATAGATCGCTGCCTTTCATCTTCCTTTCGTGGATCATGGCTGCCGCTGCGGCGCTGTCAGCCGCCGGGCAGCAAGACATGCTTACGGGAACGTGGAATTTCGTGCGGGACTCCGACGGCAGCGTCCCGGCGACCGGCGCATCCATCATTATCACGTTCAACGGCGCGGGAGGCGTGACTCTGAAAGCCGCGGGGCCGGGCCAGAACATCTCTGACAGCGGCAGCTACAGTGTCAGGGCAAACCTGATCTCTCTATCGTTGCCCCGCCTGGGTAGGTCGGTCGCCGGCAAGCCGTTCAAGCTGAGCGGGGACGAACTCACGCTTCCCTTCATGGTTTTCTCCGCCGGGTCCGGCAGCTCGACCTGGCACAGGCCCGCCGACCTCGGCGGACTGCGAGGCGGCCAAGGAGGCTCCGGATCGGGGGGCTCCGGAGGAGGGCGCGGACAAGCCGGCCCTGCAGGTCCTGCAGGATCAGGCGGAACGGGAGGCGGAGGCGGCCGCAGCGGGCGGGCCGGCGGCGGCGCGACCGCGGCTCCCGGATTCGTCGGCGCCTATCAGGGCCGGGGCGCCGGTGAGGAAGTGCGCTTCCGCGATCGAAACGGCTTGCTGATCCTGACCGTCAAGCACTCGACGGAATTCTACTTCGCGGTGAAGGAAGACGGCAGCGTCGAAGGCGAAGGCACGATCACCTACGATCTCACGCGCAACACGGAAGGTTTGGACAGCCTTGTCGCGGGTGTGCGCGGCGCTCTGGGCTTTTACGGCGGGCTTGTCGGCGCGGCCGCCCCCGCGGGAGCGCTTGGAGCTGTGGCCGGCCAGGCGGCCGGCAAGGCGCTGGAACTGCCGGGCCTGCAATATGACGCGCCGCATTTGAAATACGGGCCGGAGCTCAGGCACTTCCGGTTCACGGGTCGGCTGGAAACGGCCGGGAAATTCCAGGGCGGAGTGAAGATAGAGGAGCCGGTCCGCATCCATTTGGAGCAGGTCGGCGACTTCACCCGGCCCGACGGTAAGGCCGACAATCAGCTTATCGCCGCCTACGAGGTCAACCGTGTGAAGGAAGAGAAAAGCTTCCCCTGCTGGTCGCCCTTCCTGAAAGCGCCCGGCACGTTCCGCAAAGGGCCCGGAGATGTCTGGATTGTAGAGTTCCAGGAGAAAGGCGCGCACCGGAACGGCGTGAAGGTCTGGGAGGAATACGGTTACGTCTGGATGGCCCGCCGGAAATAAAGGGGACAGTCACCAGTGTCCCCCGTCGGGGGACACTGGTGACTGTCCCCTTTTCGCTACCTCCATTTGTCAATCGGGATGGAGCGGGAGGGCACCATGCCTCCCATGCTGAAATAGTTGTTGTTGGATCCGCCGGTGACGATAACGGTAAATACCCCGCCTGCGTTGCGGACGCCGGTGTTGAGATTCCCGCGCACAGCGGGCTTGGCGCCGGGCGGCCGCCCCGTGATCCATTCCGTAAACTTTTCCACGGTGTCGAATCCGGCGTCCCTGACGAAGTTGGCGATCGGCGGGCTCAGAACCGCGCAGGTCCCAAACAACCATCCATCCTGCGTGTTGTAGATCTCCTTGATGATCTCGGGATAGTTCATATTCGGCCCCCAAACGGTCGCGGCCCAGTTCTTGGCGGAAAGGATGCCCCATCCCATGAATAGGGTGACGACGTTCTCCCCTTCCTTGAATCCGCGCCTCACCGACAGCGGCTTGAAGGGAGACCTCTCTTCATTTTCGGCGATGATGATCCCGATCAGGTTCATGGGATTGCCGATCGTGCCCATGTAGGTTGTCCCCACTTTGCCGCAGTTCCCGCCGTTGATGGACAGCAGGTGCCAGGCTCTTCCGATGGTCGTGTTGGCGTGGGCATAAGGCCCCACGGCGCCCTCCTCGTAGTTGAGTCCGATTTCGTCACGGATCCTCCCATTGATAACGGCGCCCGCCATGAAGCCGTTGTCGGAGACATTGACGGCCGTCATGCCGGCCGAACCGATGGCCAGAATCACGGGGAAATATTCCGGTTTGGCGCCCGCCATGACCGCGTTGACGGCGGCGTCCTTGACGGTGTAGGTCCAGGTTTCGCCGGCCTCGGACCCGGGATTCATTTTTCCGAGCACTTCGTCGGGGCTGCGGCTGGTGAACTTCAGCATCTCGGCCACCTTGTCCTCCGTGGGCAATACCACGGGCAGGAAGTCCGTGTATCTCTTTTCAAGAAACAGCCTCTGGAGTTCGTCCGGAGTTCCGGTGTACGTTTCGGGGCCTGTATTCTGTCGGATTTCCCCGGTCTTGCGTTCTTCGGCGGTCAGAGGCTTCGTCAGAAGTTCCACCAGTTCCTTCATCACCGGCTTTCCCGATATCGGGTTGACGCCTTCCACAATCTGTTTCTTGATCTGCTCGTGCGTCTTGCCCCACACCGGACCGCGGAAAAACTGAATGCGCAGACCCGGCATGCCGAGGTTCAAAGCCACCTCCTTTTCCTGTTTTTCAAAATCGGTCAGGATGAGAGGGACCGCGGGCTTCTTCATTTTGGACTCGATATCGACGGAGAGGCGAACCGCCCCCGGGGCACAGAGGCTTCAATGGCCCAGTCCGACGATCGCGGCGTCCCCCTTTTCAGAAATCTCCGCCCACAGCTCTTTGCTTATGGAGGACAGCCCGGCTCCGCTCGTATTATCCTTGTACACGAGGTTGGTTTTGGGATAGTTGGCTTTAAACCAGTCCGACATGACCTCCATGAGGCGATCGGTTCCGATATAGCCGGTATTGATGAAATAGAGGGTCTTGCCGTCCAGGGTGTCCGGGCGCGGCGCCTGCGGCGACAAGGTGATCGGCGGAGGGGTGCCCATCGGGTTCAGCACCGTAATCTTGGGCATAGCCGCCGGCCCTTCGGACGAACCGGCCTTCTTTCCCTGTGCGTAGGTCCGGTTGGCAGGCATGGAAACAACGCAGGCAAGGCCTGCGCTTAGGACTGCAATCACAGCGATACGCGACTTCATGTGCTATTCCTCCGAATTGAGAAAGGGGACAGTCACCAGTGTCCCTCGTCGAGGGACACTGGTGACTGTCCCCTTTTGACCGTGTAGGCGATGTCGGCGACGTAGGACGATATGCCTGTCTTGCCGTCCTCGCGCGTCAGAAACAGGCGCTGGAAAAGCACCTTCACTCTGAGCCCGTTTCGCTCGGCGGTCAATGCCATGGAGTCGGGAGGCATTTTGCCGGAGATTGCGAAGTCGGCGTCCCAGAATTCCAGAGACAGCTTTTCCGCAAAAGCGCCGATATCGAGTTCTACCGTATCGAATGCAGGACCGTGCCCGATCCGCAGGGTAAGCTTTTCCAGGTCTCCACTTGCGACGCAGTATATGCCTTCGCCATTGAAGCGATGTTCCTTTTTCACCGGATTCTTAGCCAGCGACAGCTGCCGGAGCATGCGATCGCAGCCGGAAATATCCGCCGGCTTCCCGGAATCAGTAATGAACGCCGTTGCGCCTGTTGCAGGCCGGGATCCCACGTACTGCACACCCATTTTTTCGAGCACCTCCGGGGCGGGCAGATATCGGTCCAATCCGGCCGTTGCCGCAGTCTTCAGGTTGTCCGCAAACCAGGGTTGGATGGCGCCATAGCCGTGAACCCGCCGCAGATAGCTGACGATGGAGCTGATTTCCCCGGCATCTTCCCGCGTGACCCTGCCGTGTTCCCTGCGAACCTTGCCGTCGACCAGGATGCCGTTTTTGGCAAGAAGTATTTGGAGCCGTCCCGCCTGGCTCCGCTCGGACACGCTCAGGATCCCCCAGGGCCCGAGACTGACGAAGAAACTGGTCAGGCACAATGAGATCAAGGTGAATTTAATGCTTTGGGCCCTGCTGAACAAGAAATAGAGCACTTGCGCGGAGAGCCAGGTCCCCAGGGCGATTCCCGCGTAGCGGCTCTCGGTGATGCCGTAATCGCCGATCCTTTCGTGGAGCGCCAGAAACAGGACTATGACGAGCGGGATAAGAACAATGTAAAGCCATTTTCCGGCGGATCGGATCCAGGCGTTGCCGGAGCGGTCCCGAATCGGATGCATCAGCAGGAGCGAAAGAATGGCTGTTGCGGAGAATCCGAGGATCAGGCTGCTGACCCATCCCTTCGGCCACTCCCACAGGAATAAAATCTTCAGCAGATACGCGTATAAGATCACCAGATAGACGATCACGAGCGTAAAGAGAATGTACTGCGCGAAGATTTTCAGGCCTTTGGGATAATCTTCGGCCTGTTCCAGCGCATCGAGATTTTCCGGAATCCCCGCCAGGAAAAACCAGGGCGCGAACAAGCCCGCCACCAGCACCCAGAGCTCCCCATACCGTTTCCCGGGGACGGCGATGCCGAACAGATTGTCAAGCGCCGCCAGGGCAAGCGCCAGCCCCGCGTACAGAACGATGGAAAAGACGGCGGTCACAAACAACCGGAAGCAGAGAGTCTTGTTGTAATGCCAGAAGCCGTTCACCTCTCCTTTTTCCAAATAGGGCGCGGTCATCGCAAAAAGAATGAGCCCGACGGCCAGCAGCGCGAGCCGGATCATGTGCGTCGCCGGTTCGTTCGGGAGGTTTGTCGGCACTGTGAACGCGTAGGCGGCCAGGAGCAGCAGCCCGAGCAGTGAAACGCCCGCCGATCGGCTGCGGCCCCATTTGCGCTTTTCGCCGGCAAGCGCCAGCGCCGCCATCAGGGGAAGACCGAGTCCCGCGGCCGGCAGGACCGGATAGGCAACGCTGGGTTTCCCCTGTGCGTCCGTCTCGAATAGAACCAGAGCGGCGAGGACTGCGACAAGCGAGCAAACAAGGACGAATGGGAAGCGTCGAGCGGCCCGCCTCGCCTCCAGATACGCCTGCTGAATCGACGACAGTTTCATGTTGTCCCCTTGGAAGGATTGTCGGCTATTATCATGCAAACCCGCGGCGACGGGGAGAGGATTTTCACCGTAAGGGCGCAGAATTACCGGCGGCGCCCAATAGAGAACGGATGGGTGGCGCTTTCCATCAGGGCTCTTGAGGTTCTCCGGATCGCCGGTCGTCAAGTCCGGCCCCCGCCATCCGCGTTCAGGATCGCCCGAATTCTTTTTTCGTGCCGGTGTTTCGCGCCGCGGCCGATGACGCCGGTCCCGCGCAGCTCAAATGCTTTATCTTGCGCGAGGGATCCTGTAATGTATGGGGGAAAATGCGCGAACAATTCAGCTCGCCTGGGAGAGGGGCAGCTGAGTTTTTGCAATATGGAGTAAAAAAGCGGCATGCCCCGCGTCGATGCCTTCTCCTGGAGCTTGATTCTCGCCACCGCCGGAATTGCGGTCACACATACGCTGTTTGGGCCGGATCATTACCTCCCGTTCATCATGCTGGCGCGGGCGCGGCGCTGGAGCCGGCCGCGCACTGTAATGGTGACTGCGCTCTGCGGCTTTGGTCACATCCTCTCGTCGCTGATGCTTGGGACGGTAGGGCTCGCCGCGGGAAGCGCGTTCGGGCGTATCGAGAGGCTGGAAGGAATGCGCGGCGACTGGGCGGCATGGGCACTGTTCGCTTTCGGCCTCGCGTATCTTGCCTGGGGCGTTCGCCGGGCGATACGGGCTCGTTCGGGCATCGCAGCCCATTCGCATGGAATCGCCGTTCACATTCACGCGCACGGCGATCATGTGCATGCGCACCCCGCCGACACGGCGTCCGCTCTCGGCGGGACCGGTTCAGGCCGTTCCGTCCTGACGTTCTGGAGTCTTTTTATCATCTTTGTGCTCGGCCCATGCGAGCCTCTCATCCCGCTTTTCGTCCTGCCGGCCAGCCGCGGCCGCTGGGATCTCGCGATTCTGACCGGCCTTGTTTTCGGCCTCCTCACCATAACGCTCATGGTAACCGTAACGATCCTGGCGGTCGCCGGGCTTACCCGCCTGAATTTCGGGAGGCTGGAACGCTGGTCCCACGCGATGGCCGGGGCAATCATTGCGCTCTCCGGCGCAGCGGTGCTGTTCCTGGGGCTTTAATACAGCCTTCGACCGATTCAGCTAAGCGCACGGTTTGGTTCAATGCGCATCCGGACTCTGCGGGTCGCCGTCCAACCGCAACCTTTAACGCGAAACGGAAAACCGGAAGCCGGGGGACGGCGGGAAGATCCCGCCTATGGACGCGGCGTCAAGGGCGAGCGCGGATCCGAAGCGGTGCCGAAAAGGACGGAAAAACGCGTAACTGCTTCGACCGGACGTGCTAAAGTAGGGCAAAATGGGAACGCCGTCAAATCCTGGAGGGATTGCGTCATGAAAAGGATCCATCTGTATGGGATATGCGTTGCGATGATTGTGCTTTTCGCCGTCGTATCTTCGGCCCCGGCTCCAGGACCGGCTGTCGGGGTGCCGCCGCAGGCCAAAAGCGAAGGGGGCAAATACGGCAAATACTTTTTCTTCGACGCCACTCCGCTTCAGATTCCTCCGGAAGCGGAGGCGAAGATGAAGGAGGCTCAGAAGCAGGAACCGTCCAGGGTGGAGGGGATGCGCCTGATCAATATGGACGGCACGCGGCTGGAGGGGGCTCCCTACGCCGACTTCGTCTGGCTTTGGAAGGGATCGTCGAAGACCTACGCCGAGGAGGAGCACATCCACGATTTCGACGAGTATATCGGCTTTATCGGGACGCTGGGTCCGGAGAACCCTCACGGCCTGGGAGGAGAGATCGAGTTTTGGCTGGGCGGCGAAAGATACATGCTCGATAAGAGTTGCCTTATCTATGTTCCGGCTGGAGTGAAACACTGCCCGGTCCGGTTTGTGCGCATCGACTCGCCGATTCTATTCTTTACCGGGTCCTTCGGGGGAAAGGAGTCCAAATACGGGAGGACGCCGACGCCGTTCAGGCAGGACAAGGCCGCCGAGCGGAATTTCACCAAGTATATCTCCTACGGCGTGAATCCCAAAAAATCCCCCCGGCAGAATGA
>CAYZTZ010000018.1:0-39985 GCA_964481255.1 uncultured Acidobacteriota bacterium
GCGGCGCAGATGGACGGGGCGATTCTGGTGGTATCGGCGGCGGACGGGCCGATGCCGCAGACGCGGGAGCACATATTGCTGGCGCGGCAGGTTGGGGTGCCGTACATCGTGGTATTCATGAACAAGGTGGACATGGTGGATGATCCGGAGCTGCTGGATCTGGTGGAGCTGGAGGTGCGGGAGCTGTTGACGTTTTACGAATTTCCCGGGGACGAGATACCGGTGGTACGGGGGAGTGCGCTGAAGGCGATGCAGGGGGATGCGGAGGCGGAGAAGCAGATATTGGCGTTGATGGAGGCGGTGGACGGGTACATTCCGATACCGCAGCGGGAGGTGGACAAGCCGTTTTTGATGCCGGTGGAGGATATTTTTACGATTTCGGGGCGGGGGACGGTGGCGACGGGTCGAGTGGAGCGTGGGAAGATACGGGTAGGGGAAGAGGTGGAGATCGTGGGGATCCGGCCGACGCTGAAGCGGGTGGTGACGGGCGTGGAGATGTTCCGGAAGCTGTTGGACGAAGGGATGGCCGGGGACAACATTGGGGTGCTGTTGCGGGGGACGGACAAGAACGAGGTGGAGCGCGGGCAGGTGATCGCGGCGCCTGGGAGCATCACGCCGCACACGCATTTTCGGGCGCAGGTATACATTTTGACGAAGGAGGAGGGGGGGCGGCACACGCCGTTTTTCAACGGGTATCGGCCGCAGTTTTACTTTCGGACGACGGACGTGACGGGGGTGGCGGAGTTGCCGGAGGGGACGGAGATGGTGATGCCGGGCGACAACGTGAATCTGACGATCAAGCTGATCACGCCGATCGCGATGGAGAAGGGGCTGCGTTTTGCGATCCGCGAGGGGGGCCGGACGGTGGGCGCCGGAACCATCTCGGAGATACTGGAGTAAACCGGGGCGGCCATGCGAGAAATCATCACGTTGGAATGCACCAAGTGTAAAAACCGCAACTACACGACCATGAAGAACAAGAAGACGACGACGGAGCGGTTGGAATTCAAGAAGTTTTGCAACCATTGCCGCGCGCACACCCCGCACAAGGAGACGCGCTGAATCCCGGGGGCGCGGCGATGCGGGGAAAGAATCTGCAGGCCAGTAGCTCGAATGGTAGAGCGGCGGTCTCCAAAACCGCATGTTGGGGGTTCGAGTCCCTCCTGGCCTGCCAATATACCTCAACCGTTCCGGCCCGGTTCCGTGCGGCGGACCGAAGGAGGGCGGCGGAGCAAGGCGCATGAGAGATTTCTGGAAAAAGCTCGGACAATGGTTCGCCGGCATCATGGATTTTCTCAAGGATACGCGCAAGGAACTGCGCAACGTATCCTGGCCGGGGCGGCGGGAAGTGACGGGAACAACCGCGGTGGTGATCGCGGCGGTGTTTTTCTTCGGATTCTTCCTTTTTATCGCGGACATTATCGTGCAGTTCGGCGTGAACTATATTTTCCGTACTTTGTCGGCCAAACCCTGAAGCGGGACTATGGAAAGCTCGAAGGAAAATCCGAAGGAAAGTTCGAAGAAATGGTACATCATTCATACCTACTCGGGGTATGAACGCAAGGTCGCGGAGAGCCTGATGAACCGTATCGAGGCCTATGACCTCGGGGACTGCATCGGGCAGATCCTGATCCCGACCGAAGACGTCGTCGAGACGAAGAGCGGGAAGAAGATCGTCACCACCAAGCTGACTTTCCCGGGGTACATCCTCGTCGAGATGGATATGACGGACAAGGCATGGCACGTCGTGCGCAACACGCCCAAGGTCACGGGATTCATCAGCACGGGGAAAAAACCCACGCCTCTGACGGAAGAGGAGATCAACGAGGTGGTCAACCGCGTGTCGGTCACGGCGGAGCAGCCCAAGCCGAAATTCACGTTTGACCGCGGGGATTCGGTCAAAATCACGGACGGACCCTTTAAGGACTTCACGGGGACCGTGGAGGACGTCAATCCGGATCGCAACACCCTGAAGGTGATGCTGACCATTTTAGGCCGGGCGACACCGGTCGAACTGGAGACCGAGCAGGTGGAGAAGGCCTAGTTCGAGGGGTAACCGGCGCCGAGGGGCCGATTCTCATGGAGTGGTTCGATGGCAAAAAAGATCGTGGCGAACATTAAGCTGCAGGTTCCGGCGGGAAAGGCGACGCCCGCGCCCCCCGTGGGATCCGCCCTGGGGCCTCACGGCCTGAACATCATGGATTTTTGCAAGGCGTTCAACGCCAAGACCGCCAAGCAGGAGGGGCTTATCATCCCGGTGGTCGTGACGGTGTATGCCGACCGGACCTATTCCTTTGTCACCAAGACCCCTCCGGCCGCCGTGCTGCTCAAGAAGGCGGCGAGTATCGCCAAGGGATCGGGAGAGCCCAACAGAACCAAGGTCGGCCAGGTCACCATGAAGGATGTGCGGGAGATTGCGCAGCTCAAAATGCCGGACCTGAACGCCCCCGATCTGGATGCCGCCGTACGGATCATCTTGGGAACGGCCCGCAGTATGGGCGTGGAAGTCATGGGGTAGAGCGGGGCCCGGCTCCCGCCGGAGCGGGCCGTCTCAATGCGAGGTGTCATGCAATGCCTAAAGCGGGGAAAAAATACCTGAAAGCCGCTGCGTCCCGGGAGAAGAGGCGCTACAGCCTGGAAGAAGCCGTGCCTTTGCTTAAGAAGATCGCCTACGCCGATTTCGACGAAACGGTCGAGGTTTCGATGAGACTGGGAGTCGACCCGAAGCATGCGGACCAGATGGTGCGCGGCACGGTCGTTCTTCCCAACGGCCTGGGCAAGAGCAAGCGCGTGGTGGTCATCGCCTCTGGGGAAAAGGTGAAAGAGGCGCGGGATGCCGGAGCGGACGAGGTCGGGGGAGAAGACATCGTCGAGCGTATCGCCGGCGGCTGGATGGATTTCGACGCCGTGGTTGCGACACCCGACATGATGCGCAGCGTCGGAAAACTGGGGAAGGTGCTGGGCCCGCGGGGCCTGATGCCCAATCCCAAGACGGGCACCGTGACGTTTGACGTCGCGAAGGCCGTCCGCGAAATCAAGGCGGGCAAGGTGGAATTCCGCGTCGACAAGACCGGTATTGTGCATGCGCCCTGCGGTAAGATCCGGTTTGAAGAGAAGAGCCTTTATGAAAACGCCAGAGCCCTGATCGAGGCTGTCCTGCGGGCCAAACCCGCGAGCAGCAAGGGCAAATACGTCAAAAGCATATCCATTTCCTCGACCATGAGCCCCGGAATATGGGTGGATGAAACGTCCCTGGAGGCCCGTGGTTAAAGTTCCCGTTGCCCGCTGGGCGCGGGAATGCATGCGGTGTCCGAGCCGCGGCGGCGGGCGCTCCGAAGGTCCATTCACATGAACAGAGCAGAAAAGCAACAGACAGTGAAAGCCCTGAACGAACAGTTCCGGTCGATTGACAGCGCCTTTCTGATCAATTACCGGGGCCTGAAGGTGGTCGACGCGACGGAGCTGCGCCGCAAGATCAGGCAGATCAACGGGCGCTATGTGGTGGTGAAAAACAGCCTGGCGTCGCGGGCCGTCCGGGAAACCAAACTGGAGCAGCTCCACCCCTACTTCGAGGGCCCGACGGCGTTGGCGTACCACCCCAAGGATGTCGTGGGCCTGGCCAAGTTGCTGACGGAAATCGGCAGGAGCAATCCGAACGTCACGTTCAAGGCCGCGCTCGTGGAAGGCAAGGTCGTCCCTGCAAGCGAGATCCAGGCGATCGCCTCGATGCCTTCGAGGGAAGTGATGCTGGGCAGACTGGTCTTCCTGCTCAAGGCGCCCCTGCAGAGACTTCACACGGTTCTGACCGCGCCGGTAAGAAACTTGGGCCTGGTTTTGAAACAAATACAGAAATAGGGAGTCCGGGCGGGTTCGGCACATTATCCCTACCTTATCCCATAGGAGTTGAAGATGGCGATTACGAAAAACGAAGTTTTGGAGTGGATCGATCAGGCGACGATGCTGGAGATTTCGGATCTGGTGAAGAGCCTCGAGGAAAAATACGGCATCAGCGCGGCGGCCGCCATGCCTGTGATGGCGGGCGCCTCGCCCGCCGGAGCGGCGGAGGCCAAGCCCGCGGCGGAGGAGAAGACCGAGTTTACGGTCATTCTCAGCGCGGTGGGAGAAAAGAAGATCAATGTGATCAAGGCCGTCCGTGAGGTCACGAGCCTGGGCCTGAAAGAAGCCAAGGACCTCGTCGAAGGCGCCCCCAAGCCGATCAAGGAAGGCGTCTCCAAGGAAGAGGCCGAAAGCATTAAAAAGAAGTTTGAAGAAGCCGGCGCGACCATCGAGATCAAATAGGACCTTAGGTCTACCGGCGCCGCGGGCCGTTCCGCGCGCCGCCTCCATGGATGCCGCCGGAGCCCGGCCGGCTCCGGCGGGATTCCGGCATGCCAGCCCCCAATTGAGGTCAACGTGCACGGGCCTTCCGATTCGGGGAAACAGAAACGATACTCACGCTCCCGGGCGGAAAAGGGGCGAGGTGCGCCCGTCCGCCGATGCTCCCGTGAACGAGGCTACCCCCAAGGCGCGGCCAAACCGAACTAGGCTTTTCCGAGGTACATTTTTCCATGACCACTATCAGCACTTCGAATGTGTATCGGGACCGCATGGATTTCGCGAAAATCCATACCAGCATCCCCATCCCCAATTTAATAGAAGTCCAGAGGAAATCCTACCACCGTTTCCTGCAGATGGACGTCCCCCCGTCGGAGCGCGAGGACGTGGGGCTTCAGGCCGTCTTCAATTCGGTGTTCCCGATCAACGATTTCCGCGGGACGTCCTCCCTCGAGTTCGTGGAATACTCGATCGGGAACTGGCAATGCAAGTGCGGCCACCTGAAGGGACTGGATTATCTCCGCGGCACCTGCGCGGAGTGCGGCAAGGCCATCGTCAACAGCCCCTATAATCCCGAGAGCGGCATCTGCCGGCACTGCGGCGCCAGGAACGAGGTCGAAAATCCCCGGTGCGAGTTTTGCGGCGGCCCCGTCGAATTGAACGTTAAATACACCGTCGAGGAATGCCAGGAACGGGGCATGACCTTCGCGGTCCCCCTGAAGGTCACGGTGCGCCTGGTCGTCTGGGAAAAGGATTCGGAGACCGACGGCAAAAGCGTGCGGGACATCAAGGAGCAGGAAGTCTACTTCGGCGATATCCCGCTGATGACGGAAAACGGCACCTTCATCATCAACGGGACGGAACGCGTCATCGTCAGCCAGCTGCACCGGTCTCCGGGAGTGTTTTTCGAGTCCGATCCGAGCCGCAGCTTCATCCTCGCCAAGATCATCCCCTACAGGGGGTCGTGGGTCGAATTCGAATTCGATCAGAAGAACATCCTGTACGTGCGCATCGATCGCAAACGGAAGTTCCTGGCCACGACTTTTTTAAGGGCCTTGGGGCTCGGCGGCGACACCGACATTCTGCGCGCCTTTTACGAACCGGTCACGGTGCGCTGGGAGGACAAGAACCTTTATCGCACGCTCGGACGAGACCTTATAGGATCCAAGGCTGCCGAAGACATCAAGGATCCCAAGGGGAAGGGGGTTTTGGTTCCGAAAGGGAAGAAGATCACGGAGGGCCTTTACGGCCAGCTCCTCAAGGCCGGCGTCAAGGAGATCAAGATCGACTTGGAGGATCTGGACGGCGCCCTGTCCATCTCCGAGGTGATCAACAAGGAGACGGGTGAAATCCTCGCCGAATCCAACATGGAGGTGACGCCCCGCACCCTCACGACCCTCAGCGAGTCCGGCATCCGCTCCCTGGAAGTGTTTTTCCCGGAGCGCGAAGACGTCGGCCCCGCGATTTCCCAGACGCTCGGCAAAGATCACATCAAGACGCAGGGGGACGCGCTGATTGAGATTTACCGGAAGCAGCGTCCGGGAGACCCGCCTACGCTGGAAACGGCCACGGCTTTGTTCGAGGGGATGTTCTATGACCCGCGCAAGTACGATTTCTCCAGGGTCGGCCGGCTCAAGTTCAACATCAAACTGGGCCTCGACACGCCTCTCGAACAGCGCACTCTGAAACCGGAGGACTTTTACGCGGTCATCCGGTATGCGCTCAAACTGATGCGGAACATCGGCAGCGTCGACGACATCGACCACCTGGGCAACCGCAGGGTTCGCGCCGTCGGCGAGCTGCTGGAAAACCAGTTCCGCATCGGGCTGGTCCGCATGGAGAGGGCCATCAAGGAGAAGATGTCGGTCCACCAGGAAATGACGACCGCCATGCCGCATGACCTGATCAATGCCAAGCCGGTCATGGCTTCCATCAGGGAATTCTTCGGGAGCAGCCAGCTGTCCCAGTTTATGGATCAGACCAACCCGCTGTCGGAAATCACCCACAAGCGCCGGCTTTCAGCCCTCGGCCCGGGCGGCTTGAGCCGTGAACGGGCGGGGTTCGAGGTCCGCGACGTGCACACGACGCATTACGGCCGCATTTGCCCGATCGAAACCCCGGAGGGCCCGAACATCGGCCTTATCTCCTCCCTGAGCTGCTACGCGCGCATCAACGACTACGGCTTCATCGAGTCGCCCTATCGCAAGGTCAAGGAGGGAAGAGTCCTGGATTACGTTCAGATCGTCTACCCGGGCGACACGCGCTTCAAGGTCGGCGAGCGGTACGAAAGGGACGCGGTGGACAGGGAAAACCGCCGGTGTGAGGCGTCGGGCAAGAGGCCGGCGCAATATGAACCGTACTCCTTTTACCAGACGGCGTGGGAGGCCGAGGAGTACACCATCGCGCAAGCCAACGTCGAGCTCAACGAGCGCGGCGAAATCCTCCAGGAGCGCGTCAACGCCCGCAAGGCGGGCAATTTCGTGCTGGTCCCAAGGGATGAGGTGCAATTCATCGACGTGTCCCCCAAGCAGCTGGTCAGCGTCGCGGCCAGCCTGATTCCTTTCCTGGAACACGACGACGCGAACAGGGCTCTCATGGGGTCCAACATGCAGCGCCAGGCGGTTCCCCTGCTCCGGGCCGAAGCCCCCTATATCGGGACCGGGATGGAGTATCTCACCGCCAAGGATTCCGGAGCCGTCGTCATCTGCAAACGCCCGGGCGTGGTCGACAGCGTGGACTCGACGCGCATCATCGTCCGTGTCGAGGGGGAGGGCGAGAACGGGGCGTCGTCGTCCCGGGACGCCGGCGTCGACATCTACACGCTGACGAAGTTCAAGCGCTCGAATCAAAACACCTGCATCAACCAGGTGCCTGTGGTCCGGAAGGGGGACCGCGTCCTCCGCGGGCAGGTCCTTGCCGACGGACCCTGCACCGACAAGGGGGAACTCGCTCTGGGACGCAACGTCCTGGCCGCCTTCATGCCCTGGCGCGGATACAACTTCGAGGATGCCATCCTGGTGAGCGAGAAGCTTGTCAAGGAGGACAGCTACACCTCCATTCACATCGAGGAGCTGGAAATAGAAGCCCGGGACACCAAGCTCGGGCCTGAGGAAATCACGCGCGACATCCCTAACGTCAGCGACGCAAGCCTGCGCGACCTCGACGAAAGCGGCATCATCCGGATCGGAGCCAAAGTCCGGCCCGGGGACGTGCTTGTCGGAAAGGTGACCCCCAAGGGCGAAACGCAGCTTTCGCCGGAAGAAAAGCTGCTGCGCGCCATTTTCGGCGAAAAGGCGGGAGAGGTCCGGGACGCGTCGCTTGTGACGCCTCCGGGAATCGAGGGAACGATCGTCGACGTCAAGATCTTTTCGCGCAAGGGCGTGCCCAAGGATGAGCGCGCCAAGCAGATCGAAAAGGAGCAGGTCGACAAGATGGAGAAGGATCTCAACGACGAGATCCGCATCATCAAGGAGGAGCGGAACAAGCGCCTCATTGAGATCCTGAGCGGCGAAACCCTTCCGGACGACCTCCTCAACAGGTCGGGCGAGGTCGTGATCAAAAAGAAGACCAGACTCACGCGTTCGCTGCTTCAGGATCTCAGCGCGTCGGAATTGAACAAGATCAAGAACGACTTCAAGGCGGAGAAGGAGGGGAAGGCTTACGAGAGCATCAAGCGCCTCGAGGAGAAAACAGAAAAGCAGATTCAGATCCTGAAAAACCTCCACGAAGAGCAGCTGCAGAAACTGCGCCGGGGGGACGAACTCCCGCCCGGCGTGATCAAGATGGTGAAGGTCTATGTCGCCATGAAGCGGAAGCTCTCGGTCGGCGACAAAATGGCCGGACGCCACGGCAACAAGGGCGTGATCGCCCGCATCCTTCCGGAGGAGGACATGCCCTACCTTCCGGACGGCACCCCCGTGGAGATCGTGCTGAATCCCCTGGGCGTGCCCTCGCGCATGAACGTGGGGCAGATCCTGGAGACCCACCTCGGCTGGGCGGCCAAGGCCCTGGGGCTTTATTTCTCGACGCCCGTCTTCGACGGAGCCTCCGAAGCGGAAATCAAGGAAATGCTCCGGAGGGCCGGACTGCCCGAAAGCGGCAAGACCGACCTCTACGACGGCATGACGGGCGAACGGTTCGACCAGAAAGTCACCGTGGGATACATCTATATGCTGAAGCTGTCCCACCTGGTGGACGACAAGATCCACGCCCGCAGCATCGGGCCTTACTCCCTCATCACCCAGCAGCCCCTGGGCGGCAAGGCCCAGTTCGGCGGCCAGAGATTCGGGGAGATGGAGGTGTGGGCTCTGGAGGCTTACGGGGCCGCCAATATCCTTCAGGAGCTCCTGACCGCCAAGTCGGATGACATTCAGGGCCGGACCAAGATTTACGAGGCCATCGTGAAGGGAGAGTCCCACTTCACGCCGGGAATCCCCGAATCCTTCAACGTGCTCATCCGCGAGCTGCAGAGCCTGTGCCTCGACGTGGAGCTGATTCAAAAGCAGAAAGCGCGGCGGGCGGACGCCGTCGCCCAGTGACGGCCGGCGACGGGAAGCGCCGTCCGTCGTCCATGACGGAGCGCAAATCCCATGACGGGGATTTCGGTATCGGAACGCCGGTCGGCCGAAGCAACGAATACCGCAACAAAGCCTCTTGAGACAGGGGGAACCATTGAGAAGTTTTAGAGACGTGATGGAAAAATCGGATTTAAGCACCGACTTCGACAGCATCCGCATCAGCCTTGCGTCGCCGGAGAAGATACGCGCATGGTCGCGGGGGGAAGTCACCAAGCCGGAGACCATCAACTATCGCACGTTCAAGCCGGAAAAGGACGGGCTCTTCTGCGCCCGCATTTTCGGCCCGGTGACGGACTGGGAGTGCCTGTGCGGCAAATACAAGCGCATGAAGTACCGCGGCGTCGTCTGCGACAAGTGCGGCGTGGAGGTGACCCTCTCCAAGGTGCGGCGGGAGAGGCTCGGGCACATCGAGCTCGCCTCCCCATGCTCGCACGTCTGGTTTTTCAAGGGACTGCCGAGCCGCATCGGGCATCTCCTGGATATCAGCCTGAGGGACCTCGAGCGCGTGCTTTACTTCGAGGCCTATGCCGTGATCGACCCCGGGGACGCCCCGGTCAAGCAGGGGGAGCTTCTCAGCGAGGATAAATACAGGGCGCTCGTTCAGGAATACCCCGGGAAGTTCAGGGCCATGATGGGCGCGGAGGCCATCAAGGAGCTTCTGAAGCGGGTGGACGTCGAGAAAGTCGCCGAGGAGCTCCGCACGGCCATGAAGACGGAGACATCGCAGCTGAAGCGCATCAAGTACGCCAAGCGCCTGAAGGTCGTGGACGCGTTCCGCAAGTCGGGCAACAAGCCCGAATGGATGATTCTGGACGTCATCCCCGTCATCCCTCCGGAACTCCGGCCTCTCGTCCCTCTGGACGGGGGACGCTTCGCGACGTCCGATCTCAACGATCTCTACCGCCGGGTCATCAACCGGAACAACCGCCTGAAAAAGCTGATGGAGCTCCGCGCGCCCGAAGTCATCATCCGGAACGAGAAAAGGATGCTCCAGGAGGCGGTGGACGCGATGTTCGACAACGGGCGCCGCGGGCGCGTGCTGCGCGGAGCCAACAACCGTCCGCTCAAGTCGCTCAGCGACACGCTCAAGGGGAAATCGGGACGGTTCCGGCAGAATCTGCTGGGGAAGCGGGTCGACTATTCGGGCCGCTCGGTGATCGTGGTGGGCCCCGAGATGAAACTGCACCAGTGCGGGCTGCCCAAGAAGATGGCTCTGGAGCTCTTCAAGCCCTTCATCTACAACCGTCTTGAGAAGGAGGGGCATGCGGCCACTATCAAGGGCGCCAAGGAGATGGTGGAGCGGCAGGAACCCGTGGTCTGGGACATCCTTGAAGAGGTGATCAAGGATCACCCGGTGCTCCTCAACCGCGCCCCGACGCTGCACCGGCTCGGGATCCAGGCCTTCGAGCCCGTGCTTATCGAGGGAAAGGCCATCAAGATCCCGCCTCTGGTATGCGCCGCCTTCAACGCGGACTTCGACGGCGATCAGATGGCCGTGCACATCCCGCTGTCGCCGGAGGCTCAAATTGAGGCCTCCGTGCTCATGCTGAGCAGCCACAACATTCTGTCCCCCGCCAACGGGCAGCCGATCGCCATCCCCAGCCAGGACATCGTGCTGGGATGCTACTACCTCACCAAGGTGAAGAAGGGGACCAGGGGCGAAGGACGGGTTTTCAGCACCTTCGACGAGGCGATGTTCGCCCTGGAGAACAACCTGGTGGAACGGCTGACGCCCATCCGCTACCGCTACACCGGCCCGCTCATGGATTTGACCTCTCTGTATGACGATCAGGCCGTCATGCGGGCGGAAATCCGCGACGTGAAGGACGAATTCATCAGCACCACGATCGGCCGCCTGATCTTCAACGACATCCTTCCCGAGGGGATGCCGTTCATCAACGGCCTCATGAAGAAGAAAGGACTGCAGCAGCTGGTCAATTACTGCTACCTGAATTTCGGCCTCGATACGACGGTTCAGATGCTCGACGACCTGAAGGACCTGGGGTTCCTGTATGCGACCAAGGCCGGAATCTCCATCGGAATCGACGACCTGATCGTGCCCGACAACAAGATGGAACTTGTGGACGGCGCCCGCAGAAACGTCATCGAGGTGGAAAAGCAGTACCAGGACGGCGCCATCACCGACGGGGAACGCTACAACAAGATCATCGACATCTGGTCCGACGTCACCGAGAAGGTGTCGGATGAAATGTTCGGCAAAATGGCGCAACAGGACGAAAGCGGCCAGGAATTCAATCCGATCTACATCATGGCGGATTCCGGAGCCCGGGGAAGCAAACAGCAGATCCGCCAGCTCGCCGGGATGCGCGGTTTGATGGCGAAGCCTTCGGGGGAAATCATCGAAACGCCGATCACGGCCAATTTCCGCGAGGGCCTGGACGTTCTGCAGTACTTCATCTCGACGCACGGGGCCCGCAAGGGTCTGGCCGACACCGCCCTCAAGACGGCGGATTCGGGCTATCTGACGCGGCGCCTGGTCGATGTCGCCCAGGACGTCATCGTGTCGACCTTCGACTGCAACACCCTGGACGGCATTTACGTGACGTCCATTATCGAGGGGGGCGAAACCATCGAGCCCTTGCGCGACCGCATCGTCGGACGCGTGTCTCTTGAAAACGTCAAGGACCCGCTCACCGGGGAGACGATCGTCGGCGTGAATCAGGAAATCACCGAATCCCTGGCGGCCGAGATCCAGGCGGCCGGAATCGAGAAGGTCAAGATACGGTCCGTGCTGACCTGCAAGGCCAAGCGGGGCGTTTGCGTCAAATGCTACGGGCGCAACCTGGCGACCGGGCAGATGGTGGACCTCGGGGAGGCGGTCGGCGTGATCGCGGCGCAGTCGATCGGCGAACCCGGCACCCAGCTGACCATGCGGACGTTCCATATCGGCGGCACGGCGAGCCGGACCCACGAGCAGTCGACCGAGGAAGCCAAAAACGAGGGGCTCGTCAAGTTCCTGAACATCCAGACGGTCACCAACAGGGACGGCAACCTGGTCGTCATGAACCGCAACGGCACCCTGATCATCGCCGACGAAACCGGCCGCGAAAAGGAGCGCTATTCGGTGGCCTACGGCGCGACTCTCAAGGTCAAGGAAGGGCAAAGGATCAAGCCCGGACAGATCCTTTTCGAGTGGGATCCTTATTCTTTCGCCATCCTCACCGAATTCGGCGGGACGGTCGTTTTCAAGGACATTCACGACGGCATCACGGTAAAGGAGGAAAGGGACGAAAACACCGGCCTGGTGCGCCAGGTCATCACCGAATCCCCGGATGAAAAATACCAGCCCCAGATCGGCATCCGGAACGAGAAGGGGAAGGTTGTGAAGAGCTATCTGCTCCCGTCCAAGGCCCATCTCTGGGTCGACAACGGGGAGGAGGTATATCCGGGAAGCGTCCTGGCCAAGATCCCGCGGGAGACGCGCAAGACCAAGGATATCACCGGAGGCCTGCCGCGCATCGTCGAGCTCTTTGAAGCCCGCAAGCCCAAGGAAACCGCAGTCATCACCGAGATCGACGGCATCGTCAAGTACGCCGGGCTGGTCCGGGGCCAGCGCAAGATCGAGGTGCATAACGAGAGCGGCATCGTCAAGGAATACCTGCTTCCCCGCGGCGTGCACATCAACGTGCAGGAAGGGGAGTACGTCCGGGCCGGCGAGGCCCTGATGGACGGCCCCCGCAACCCGCACGACATCCTGAGGGTATTGGGTGAAAAGGAGCTGCAGAGCTACCTCGTCAATGAGATCCAGGAGGTCTACCGCCTGCAGGGGGTCAACATCAACGACAAGCACATCGAGGTGATCGTGCGGCAGATGATGCGCTGGATCAAGGTCGAAGATGTCGGCGACACCGATTTCCTGCTGGATGAACAGGTCGACAAGTTCCGGTTCTACGAGGAAAACGAGCGGGTCGAAAGCGCGGGCGGAGCGCCCGCCAAGGGCCGCCCGCTGCTGCTCGGCATCACCAAGGCGTCCCTGTCGACCGACAGCTTCATTTCGGCGGCCTCGTTCCAGGAGACCACGCGGGTGCTCACCGAGGCCGCGATCAGCGGAAAGGTCGATTACCTGAGGGGGCTCAAGGAAAACGTCATCATGGGCCGTCTCATTCCGGCCGGCACCGGCATGGAATATTACCGCAACGTCAGGCTCACGGAGGAAGTGGTGCCGATGGAGGCTCCGGAGGCGGGAGGCGAAGGGGAACTCGAATCCGAGCTGACCGGAGGCGCGGCGGACCTGGAGGTTATTAAAGCCAATTAGTCGGGATGTCGGGAAATGCTTCGAGTCCCGGCGACGCCTGCAACGGGATTCGGGGAGTTTCAAAGCAAAGGCGGCTCCATTCCGCGAAGGATTGGAGCCGCTTTTTTTATCCCGCTATGCGCGATGCGGGGAGGCGTGTTTCGGCCCCACTGCATCGCGGGATCAGGTACTACTGTTTCCCGATGGGGTCGCCCGCCGCGCAATCCGATCCGCCGCATTTGGGAGGATTGGCCGACCCGGATACCGCCAGGAATCTCACAACCTGATCGGCGGCGATTCCATAATCGTAGCGCCCCGAGGAATCCGGAGAGCTAGGAGTGGCCGTGACGCCAAAACCATCCGGCACCGCAGCCGTCGCCGCGGCCGGGGCGCCCGTGATGGTCTGGTCCTCGGCGAACGTGTAACCGTTAAAAGTCAGGGAGCCGGTCCACCGGCTGTCCAGATAGCCGCCGTTGCTCGTATCGGTCAATTCCGCAAAGCTCCCGAACTGCTGGTTGTTGACGGCCGCGAACGCGGTCTGCGCCGACCCGTAGGTGCGCAGGCTCTGCACGGCGCTGGCCTCGTTGGCGGCCATCCTCGCCGTCAGCATGTTCGGAACCGCGATCGCAGCGATAATGGCGATGATCGCCACGACAATCAAAAGCTCAATAAGTGAAAAGCCCTGTTCGTTCTTCATTAAAATCTGTTCTCCTCTCCTTGTTCCCAATGAGTTGACTTGCATGCCGCAGTTGGCTTTAGCAAAAGGCGTGCCAGACTCCGTCAAAAGCCTCTGGAATTTAAAAAATCAATACAATCAATAATTTGTGGTCGAAAGCGAAACGCTCGCCGGCCGCTCTATCGGCTGAACAGGCTGATTTTCAGCACTGCAGAGGCTGAAAATCAGCGTCCTGCCTCCCCGATAGATAGCCCTTGGGGCGCGCCGCAAACTATCAATGACGGTGCGGGGCCCATCGCCAAGTTTTTCCGCTAGATTTTTATTTGAAGGGATTGGAGCTTATGGCGCAGCGAACCCTTGGTGATCATGAGGCGCTGGGCCGTCAGGGTCTGGTTTCCATCGGACTGCGCCAGGGCCTGGCGGATAAGATCACTCTCGACGCGCGCCAGGAATCCTTCGAGATCGAAAGGCCCTTCAGGAAGCGCGAACGGTCCGGTATCCGCCGGAACGCATGGGCGCCGGACGGCGTCCGGCAAGCGTTCGGGCTGAATCTCATCCGTCGTTTCCAGCGCGACGGCCCGCTCCAGGGTGTTCTCAAGCTGCCGGACGTTTCCGGGCCACGGGTAGGTCTCGAGCCGACGCATCGCTTCCGGGGAGATCCCGCGGATGTTTTTGCCGGCCTTATCCGCGTAATGCCGAAGAAAGTAGTCCGCCAGCAATCCGATATCCTCCGCGCGCTCCCGGAGGGGAGGGATGTGGATGTTGATGACGGCGATTCGATAATAAAGGTCCTCCCGAAAGAGCCCCTGCCGAATGTGCCGGGTCAGGTCCTGGTTGGTCGCCGCGATCACCCTGGCGTCCACGGGAACTTCATGGGTCCCGCCCAGGGGACGCAGCCGCCGTTCCTGAAGGGCGCGCAGAAGCTTCACCTGCATGGCCGTCGTCATGTCGCCGATCTCGTCGAGAAAGATCGATCCGCCGGCGGCCGCTTCAAAAAGGCCCTTTTTGTTCGCGACGGCGCCCGTAAACGCCCCTTTCATATATCCGAAAAGCTCGCTCTCCAGCAGGGTTTCCGGGAACGCGCCGCAGTTGATCGAGACGAAGGGTCTGTCCTTCCTGTGCGACGCTTCGTGAATGGCGCGCGCCACCAGTTCCTTGCCGGTTCCGCTTTCACCTGTGATCAGGATCGTGCTGTCGCTCATGGCGACGGTGCCGATCGTCCGGTAGACCTCCAGCATTTGGGGGCTCTTGCCCACGATATGAACCCCGTGCAGCGCCTGAAAAAGTTTTTGCCCCTGCAGAGCCTCGCTCCTGTCCGCCGTCGAGACGGGCGCAGGCCTCCGGCTGTTTCTCTTCTCGAGTGCTCGGCGCACGACGGCGCGCAATTCATCCATGCGGAACGGCTTGGTGATGTAATCGTACGCGCCGTGCTGCACCGCCTCGATCGCCGTGTCGGTGCCGGCGTAGGCGGTGATCAGGACGAAGGCCGTGTCGGGCGAGAAGGACTTGACCTCCCTCAGCAGGTCCACGCCGGAAAGATCCGGCATACGGATGTCGGATAGGACGACATCCACGTCGCGCTTGCGCAGGAGGGCGAGCGCCTCCTTCCCGGAACCGGACTTGAGGACCTCCAGCCCCTCGTCCCTCAGCACTATTTCCAGAACCTCGAGGATATCGGATTCGTCATCGACTATAAGAATAACCGGCATGCGACGTCTCCCTTCATCCGCACCGAACCGCGATCCCGGGCGGCTCCAGGGGGACCGGGGCGGCGTCCCGGTCCGTCAGCGGGAAGCAGAGACGGACCTCGGTCCCCTTTCCTTTTTCGCTCTTGAAAAATATCTTCCCCCGGTGGTCTTCCATGATCTGGAAGACAATCGTGAGCCCCAGGCCGAGCCCTCCGGCGAATCCCGAATTGAAGGGCTGAAAAAGCTGATCCATCTCTTCCCGGGTCATGCCGACGCCGGTGTCCCGGAAGACGACCTCCCCGGCGCCGTCCCGGGTCCTGCCGACGCGTATCTCGAGCTTGCCGCCGTGCGGCATGGCCCGCACGGCGTTCTGCGCCAGGTTCCAGAAAACCTGGGCGAGCTGGTCGGCGCTGCCGCGGATCTCAAGCGACGGGACGTCGCAGTGAAGCGCCACCGAATGCCGGGCGCGCATTTCGGGGCTGTTTCGCAGAAGCGTGACGGAATCCTTCAGGACGGGAACCAGGTCCACGGGCTGAAGCGTGTGTTTTTTCGGGTGTGCGAACAGCAGAAAACTCTTGATGAACTGATTCAGGCGGTCGCTTTCCCTCATGAGGATGTCGAGAAGGCGCTCCTCGGTTTCCGGCAGATGGACGCGGGAACGCAGGATTTCGACCGATCCCCGCATGGAGGTCAGAGGGTTGCGGATCTCGTGGGCTATGCCTGCGGCCATGCGCCCGACCGCCGCCATCCGGTCTTTGACGCGCACCTGTTCCTCCAGCCGCGTGATCTCGGTCAAATCCTGAAAGGAGAGGATGTAACCGAGCCGGCGCTGATCCCTGTCGAGAAGGGGAGACACGCTGAATCCCAGGTAGCGGGCCGTCCCGTCGGGAAGCGTCATCCATTGTTCATGGCGCAGGGGCCTGGCGTTCGTCATAAAGTCGGTTTGGAGAATGCGGTTCCAGAAATCCTCTCCCAGGAAATCCTGGATCGGCGTCCCGATCGTCTCGGAGGGATCCCGCTCTACGAGTTCGCCGGCCGCGGCGTTGAAGAGCGTGACGCGTCCCTGAAGGTCGGTCGTAATAAGGCCGCTGCGGATGCTTCGGACGATATGGTCGTTGAGATGCCGGAGCTCGGTCAGGGAATCGATCTTCTCCTGGAGCTCTTTTTCCACGAGCTGAAGCCTCTGATGGAGATAGCTCGCCAGGCAGACCACAGCCCAGAAGCCGAGGGCGTGCGCGGCGATGCGAAAAGTGGCCTGGAGCGAGTCGGCGTCGGGACTGTAAAACGGGAACAGCCCGAAGTATCCCGCCGTGACCACACCGGAGTACAGGATGGTGGCGAGGGCCGTGCTTGCCAGGCCCCCCCTGCGCCCGAGGGTCAGACTGCAATACGTGATGATGAGCAGATAGAACGAGACGAATGGACTCTCCGGCCCGCGGCTGTAGGCCACCAGGAGCGTCGTGAGAAGCAGATCCGCTCCGATCTGAAGGTAGAGCTGCAGGGTGACGCGCCGGCAGGTGCACCAGAGGAGGAAAAACGTCCCCGTCAGCGCCAGGGCTAGCCCGCTGAAAACCGGCAGAAAAGGGTGTCCGGCCAGACGCGCCGGAAGAAGACCGAGACGGTCGGCCAGGTTCAGGCCGATGAGCAGAGTCAACGCCCGAAATAGAATGAGCTTGAGCAGCCGCCTGCGGAATTCCCTGTGTTGCTGTTGGTCCATTATCCTACAAATCGCGAGCCTTTCTGCCGGGATGCGGCATGCCGCCCAACGGCAGGAGACTCTGAAACCCGGCGCTAGCCGCCGGACAGCACTCGAATGAGCTTGAACAGGGGCAGATACATCGCGATGACGATGCCTCCCACGACAATGCCCAGGAAAACCATGAGCACGGGCTCGAGGATGGTGAGGAGGTTTTTCATGACCTCATCCACTTCATCTTCAAAGTAGTCGGCGACCTTCACCAGCATCGCGTCCATCTCTCCGGTGGACTCCCCCACCGAGACCATCGAGGTCACCATGGGAGGGAAGAACCCCGACTGCCGCATCGGATCGGCCATGGTCCCGCCCTGCTCGATCCTCTGCCGCAACTGGTAAATGACGTCCTCCAGAATGGCGTTGCCCGACGTCTTCGCCGTTATGTTCAGCCCTTCCAGGATGGGGACGCCGCTTGTCAGAAGGGTCGCGAGGGTGCGCGTGAAGCGGGCGACGCCGATTTTGCGGAAAACATCCCCCAGGATGGGCGCCTTCAGCAGCAGCCGGTCGATCACGTGTTTCCCCTTGTTGGTCTTGTAGAAGCTCCGCAGGCCGAAAAATAGGAGCGCGACGAAGACGGCTACGAACAGGATGTAGCGTTCCACCAGGCCGGAAAGGGCCATCACGGCTCGGGTGAGCATCGGGAATTCCACGTTAAATCCCTGATAGAGGGTTCGGAAGACCGGGATGACCTTCCAGAGGATGACGATGACCACGCCGACGGCCACGGAGAGAATGGTCGCGGGATAGATCATGGCGGAGCGCAGGGCACGCTTCAGCTTGACGATCTTCTCGATGAAGGCGGTCAGGCGCTGGAGGATCGTGTCCAGGATGCCGCCGGTTTCGCCGGCCGCGACCATATTGGTGTACAGGGCGTCGAACACCTTGGGATGGCGGGCCATGGCGGCCGACAGGGTGGAGCCGGCCTCCACATCGTTGCGGACCTGTTCCAGAATGCTCTTGAAGGCCGCGTTGGTATGCTGCTGGGCGATGGCGTCGAGCGCCTGGACCAGGGGCAGCCCGGCGTCCAGCATGACCGAGAACTGCCGGGTGAATATCGCGACCTCGGATTGCGAGACCTTCCTCCGCAGCGAGAACCCCCGCCTGGAGGAGGGTTTTTCCCGTATGGAGAGAGGGGCGATCTGTTCCCGGCGCAGAACGGCGGTCAGAGCCTGCGGACTTGCAGAAAACCTTTCTCCGGAAATACTCTCGTTGGTCCGGATGTTGCGCCCCCGATAAACGTAGACTGGCATGCGGATCCCTTTCCCGATCAGCGCCGCAGGCCGCCGACCTGCTCCATGCGCGGCGAGCGCAAGGCGGCGCTCTGAAGATTAAGACCGATTCCTCTGCGGATGAGGTCCTGCAGTTCCTCGACATTGGAGGATTTGGCGAGCGCGTCTTCCAGGCTGATCTGTTTGGTCAGGACGAGGTGCGAGAGCGATTGGTTTAGAGTCTGCATCCCGTGTTTTTCCTGGCCCGTCTGCATCTGGCTGTAGATCTGGTGGATTTTGTCTTCGCGTATAAGATTGCGGACGGCCGTCGTAGGAATGAGTATCTCCATGGCCATGCAGCGTCCGGTCCCGTTGGCTCTCCGGATCAGCGACTGGCAGAGTATTCCTTCGAGGACCATGCTCAACTGGGCCCGGATCTGCGGCTGCTGGTTGGAGGGGAAAATGTCCACGATGCGGTTGATGGTGGTCGCCGCGCTGTTGGTGTGAAGCGTTGCGAGAGTCAAATGGCCGGTTTCCGCGATGCGCAGGGCCGATTCCACCGTCTCCAGGTCCCGCATCTCGCCGATCAGCACCACGTCGGGATCCTCGCGCAGGGCGACGCGCAGCGCGTCGGCGAAGGAGTGCGTGTCGGAACTTACCTCGCGCTGGTTCACGATGCAGTTCTTATGCGGGTGGATGAACTCGATCGGGTCCTCGATCGTGAGAATGTGCTCATGCCGCTCGCTGTTGATCTTGTCGATCATGGCGGCGAGCGTGGTGGATTTCCCGCTCCCCGTGGGCCCGGTCACCAGGATCAGCCCGCGGGGCTTTTCGCAGAGTTTCTCCACGATGGGGGGCAGGTTGAGGCTCTGGAATCCCTTGATCTCAAAGGGAATCAAGCGGAAAACGGCCCCGACCGAGCCCCGCTGGGTGAAGACGTTGGCGCGGAAACGGCACAGGTCCTTGATGCCGAACGAAAAATCGATCTCCCATTTCTCCTCGAAGGCGTGCTTCTGGCTGTCGGTCATGACGCTGTAGGCGAGCCTTTTGGTGTCGGCCGCCGTCAGGATCGTTTCGTCAAGGGGACACAATCTGCCGTCCACGCGGATCTGCGCGGGAGACGCCGTCGTCAGATGAAGGTCGCTGGCTCCGGCCTGAAGAGTTTTGTGGAGCATTTCCGGCAACGTTTTCATTCTTGTTCCTTCTCCTCCTCCGAAAACCGGTCTCGGATCGGGCGGAAGCCGCAAAGCTCCGCAGGACCCTCCCGGCGAATCAGCTTAGAACCGTCTCGCGCACGACCTCGTCGATCGTCGTGATGCCGCTTCGGATCTTTTCCAGCCCGCTTTGACGGAGCGTCAACATCCCCTCCTCCACGGCCTTGCGCCTGATTTCGCGCGCCGACGCTCCGACCAGGATCAGCTCCTGGATCCCTTCGCTGATCTCCATGACCTCGTACATGCCGATCCGGCCCTTATAACCCGTGCCGTTGCATATCTTGCATCCCTCTCCCTTGTAGGTGCGGATGTCGCAGGCTTCCTCCGGCGAAAAACCCGCGTTGATGAGCGTCTGCAGGGGAGCCCGGACCTCGATTTTGCATTCCGGGCAGATCTTGCGGATCAGCCGCTGAGCGCAGATCAGATGAACGGAGGTGGCGACCAGGAACGGCTCGATCCCCATGTTCAGAAGACGGGAGATCGTCGAAGGGGCGTCGTTGGTATGGACGCTGGAAAGGACCAGATGTCCCGTCAGCGCCGCCTTGATTGCGATTTCCGTCGTCTCGAAGTCGCGGATTTCGCCGACCAGGATGATATTGGGGTCCTGTCGCAGGAAGGACCGGAGGGCGGCGGCGAAGGTCAAGCCGATCTGCTCCTTGATCTGAACCTGGTTGATCCCCTGGAAGTTGTATTCGACAGGGTCCTCGGCGGTCATGATGTTGGTCTCGGGAGTGTTCAGACGGCTCAGCGCCGCGTACAGGGTGGACGTCTTCCCGCTGCCCGTCGGTCCGGTGACCAGCATCATCCCGTACGGCTTGAGGATGGCGGCCTCCACCTTCCGGAGGGAGCTCTCCTCGAAACCCAGCTTGCTCATGTCGAGCGGCAGCATGTCACGGTCGAGGATCCTCAGGACGATCTTTTCGCCGAACAGGGTGGGAAGCGTGGAGACGCGGTAATCGATTTCCTTCTTTTTGCCCGCGGCCTGGGTGCGGATCTTGATTCGTCCATCCTGCGGAAGCCTCTTTTCCGAGATGTCCAGTTTAGCCATGATCTTGATGCGGGACGTGATGGCGTCCTTCAGACGCAGGGGGGGATTCATCACTTCGTAGAGGATGCCGTCAATGCGGAAGCGCACCCTGAAGTCCCGCTCGTAAGGCTCGATGTGTATGTCGCTCGCGCCCTTTTTCAGGCAATCGGAAAGGATGAGGTTCACCAGCTTGATGATGGGCGCTTCCTGGCTCGAACGCTCCAGCTGGTCGATGGACAGTTCCTCTTCGCCCGCACCGGTTTCCAGGTCGAGAACGACGCCGTCCTTGTCCTCCTGGGCGATCTGTTCATAGACCTTCTGCAGTTCAATGGAAGCGGGCGAACCGTAATACTTCTCCAGGGCCTCGACAATGGAAGTCTCGCTGGCCACCACCGGCTCCACGTTGAAGCCCGTCATGAACTTGATGTCGTCCATGGCGAAGACATTGGTGGGATCCGCGCTGGCGACCGTCAGGGTGTTGCCGACGCGGCTCAGCGGCACAATCGTGTATTTCTGCGCCACCTCGAGGGGAATAAGCTTGATGACCTCGGGGTCGATGTCAAAATAGGCGAGGTTAATGGAAGGGACACCGTATTTCCTGCTGAGCAGGGAGGTTATATCGTCATCTTCCACGAATCCGAGGTTGATAAGGATGGATCCGAGCCGGCCGCCGTGCAGGCGCTGGTTCTCAAGCGCGATCTCCAGCTGTTCGGCCGTGATGTAATTTTCTTTTAAAAGCAGTTCGCCGATGTGCGATGGCATCCTTCACCTGAATCCGTTCCGCAGAAAAAAGCTGCCGTTGCATGAAATGGGGACCGCTGGTCCGGACGTTGAGCGGAGACAGCTCCGGATCCCCTCTGTCCATGCCGCCGCGGCCGGCGCATCCCATTCCAATCACCCGATGCCGGCCCTGCCCCCATAGGGGCGCGCCTATTGTTGCGACAATAGCGCGGTAACCCGAGTCCCGATATCGGCCGTCCTTGGGAAGGATCATGGCTCGTGTTAAGGCCGCCGGGTTCGCGGATTCGCCCTTAAGGCGGCCGGCCGCATGTTTGCATGACCGCGCCGGCCGGGGTGCGCAGACGGTGTTCGGCCGTCCGTCGCCTATAGTTATCGACACAAGAGCGCATTTTATGAAGCAGTTATCCATATTTCATCCGTGCGTCGAACGGCGGGAAAAGGACCAGCGAGTTATCGCCCGGTCGGCGATCCCGGTTTCACACTGTCGCGCCCGTTTATCTAATGGCGCGACCTGCAAACGAGCGATTTTTTGTCGACGGCGGCGCTCCCGACCGCCGGACGGAGCGCGAAGGCCCGGCCGACGGGCCGTTCCGGCAATTCGTTCTTTTGAAACGTTTCCAAACCGCCTTATAATCAAAAAATGACGCGAACAGGCGAGGGCAGGACACGCGAGCCTCTCATCGGAGTGCTGGGAGGCATGGGGCCCGAGGCGACCCTGGACTTCTACCGCTACATCTTGAGCCTTACGCCGGCCGCCGTGGACCAGGACCATATCGCCGTTCTGATCTATTCAAATCCTAAAATACCGGACCGTACGCAGGCGATAATATCCGGGGGCGAAAGCCCTTTGCCTTATCTGATCGAGGGGGCCAGACTTCTGGAGGAGGACGGCGCCGGCATCATCGCCATGCCCTGCAACGCGGCGCATTATTACCTGGAGGATATGCGGAGGGAGGTCCGGATCCCGATACTGGATATGGTGGAAGAGACATGCGCGGCTTTGCGCCGCCGGCTGCCGGAGGTCAGGACCGCGGGGCTTCTCGCCACAATAGGAACCCTGAAGGGCCGGGTATACGACGAGGCACTGGAAAAGGTGGGAGTTGCAGCGGCGATACCCGACGAAGCCGTATGCTGGATGGTGCAGGATGCCATCGATCAGGTCAAGGCAGGGAAATACGGCCCGTCGACGCGGGAGACTTTCGAATACGCCGGCAGGCGTCTGCTGGACGCGGGAGCTCAAGCCGTCATCCTGGCCTGCACCGAAATCCCTCTGTCCTTTGATGAAAATGCCGTGGATTACCCCACTCTGAATCCCGCTCGAATCCTCGCCCAGGCGGCCGTGGATTGGGCTTTGGGGAAAACAGGGCGACTCCCTTGAGAGCGCGCGGCGCGCGCCTTATCCCCCCGCAATGGCGAAAACGATGGAAAGCACATCCTGGTCGGCCACCGGCGTGTCCCTGTCATTCAGGGACCGGATGTCGCGGTCATTCAGGTAGATGTTCATGAAGCGCGACATCCGCGTCGAGAAACAGCGGTCGGCGATTTCCGGGAAGCGGGCCTTCAGATTGTCCAGCACTTCGCCGACCGTCTTGCCTTCCAGGGCGATTTCCGATTTTTGTTCGGTGTATTGCCGCAGCGTTGAGGGGATGCGCACCGTGATACTCATCAATAGACCTCCTGCCACAAGATAATACCCGGCGGAGCCTGCGGCCGCAACCCGGTCGAGGCGCGCCGCTTTCCATACCAATGGCGGAGCAAACGGCTTCACCCCTGTCAGGACGCTGCCTTCATTGAGGGGCCGCCTGAAACCGGCCGCTCTACGGCTGAAGTGTCCATACTGGTTGGCTAACCGCCCTGCTGCCAAATCGCCGCGAATGTATATAATCCTGCCAACTCAGGATGAGAAATGGCAATAAAATAACCATAGGATTGACAAAATTGTAAATAAATTTGACAATCCTATGGGGCGGATTAAAGCGCACCGTTCATATTAACAGAAAATGAACGGTTTGGGCAGGTTCTGCGTCCGGCAATGGTCGGGGGCGCCGGATCTTGCAAAGGACGAAAGACGCGATGGCGGGGGAATCGGGATTGAACTTCCCGGGAAGCGTGCGCAACAAGCTGCTTGTGCTGATGATCGCTCTTTCGCTTCTCCCGCTCGGCGGCATGTCGGCGTTCTCTTATTTTATCGGCAGAAAGCAGATCCAGGAGCGCATCAACCTTTCCCTCGAGAAGATGGCCCAGGACACCGCGGACAAAATAGACCTCATCCTCAGGGGCAAGAAGGAGGAGATCCATTCCATGGCGGCGACTCTTCCTCTCATCTATCCCGGACTGAAGCGCGCCGATCGATACAGCCTTTCCTTGCTTCTCAACAACTACTGTTTCAATCACGAAGGGTATGACGCGCTGATCGTCCTGGACCGGCAAGGCGCTCTGGTGGGAATCAATACGACGGATGCCGATCTGGTCCCGCTTCCCGAAGCGAACATAACGGGGCTGCTCGCGAAAAATATCGCGGCGTTTCCGGAGGAACAAAAGCTTTTTCAGGCGTCCGTCACGGGTCACAGCTCGCATCACGACTGGTACGCTTCGAAGCTCGCGGCGAGCCTTTACGGGCGCCGCGGAGACGGCCGGGAGAGCCCCTACGGCATCGCGCTTTCCGAGCCGATTCGCGATCCGTCCGGCCGGGAGATCGTGGGCGTCTGGATCAATATCATCAACTGGACCTATTTCCAGAACGCTCTGGACAACGTGGAAACCGACCTGGCGGCCCGCGGCCTCAGGACGGGCTACGCGTTCATGCTCGCGAAGGACGCGAACACCATCATCGGCCATAAGCTCCGGCGGAACCGAAAACCGCCAGACAACGGAGGAGCCTCCGGGGGGCGGGACCTGTACGGCACCAGGCTCCTGGAAGATCACGGGCTGCGGGATCTGCATGAGGCCGCCCTGCGCGGCGAACGCCGTTTCGCGCGCGCAGGGTCCGGCGGGGGAGGCGGGATTTGCGGGCTCGCGCCCATCGACGATATCGCGTTCGGCTGGATCGTCGGCGTGGAGATCGACAGGGCCGAGATTTTCCAGCCCGTTCAAGCGCTGGCCTATTGGCTTCTGGGAGTCACCTTGGTGCTGGCGTCCCTGGTCGTCGTTTTCACCTACGTTATAGCCGGAGGGATCACGGTTCCCCTGAAAACGCTCATCCGCTCCGCGCAGACCATCGCCCGGGGTAATCTCGGCGAGCGGGTGCCGATCCGTTCCTCGGACGAGGTCGGAGCCCTGGCGTCCACGTTCAATGAAATGGCCGCCGCGCTTTCCGCCCGCGAGGCTCAGCTTCAGGAAATGAACAGGAATCTTGAAAACATGGTGCGCGAGCGCACGATGGAGCTCGAGAATTCCCACGCGGCGCTCAAGCGCGCGTATCTGGACCTTCAAAACGCCCAGGAACAGCTGGTCCAGACGGAAAAGATGGCCTCCCTGGGCCAGCTCGTAGCGGGGATCGCGCACGAGATCAAGAATCCGCTCAATTTCATATACGGCAACACGGGTTTTTTGGCCGACTACACGCAGAAGCTCGAGAATCTTGTCGAGTCCGTGGAGAAGCTTCCGAGCCTTTCCCCCGAGGACCGCAGGGAGCTGGAGGCGATGAAGGAGCGCATCCACTACGCCTTCGTCAAGGAGGATCTCAAGACTCTGATTGATAATTTCGCGGAGGGATCCCGGAGGATCAACACCATTGTTACGGATCTGAGGACCTTCTCACGCATGGACACCGGCACCGTTTCCGACGTCGATCTGCACGCGTCGCTCGAGATGTCGCTCAATCTGCTGCGCAACCAATACAAGGACCGCATCCAGATCCACAAGGAATACGGCGCCATACCCAGGATCCGCGGCTACGCCGGCAAACTCCATCAGGTTTTCATGAACCTTCTGTCCAACGCGTTTTCCGCGGTACGGGGGACGGGGGACGTCTGGATACGGACGCGCGGCCTCGGGGAAACCGTCGAGGTCGAAATCGAGGACAACGGCGTCGGCATCCCGGAGGAGAACCTCAAAAGGATCTTCGAGCCTTTCTTCACCACCAAGCCCGTCGGCCAGGGGACCGGCCTCGGCTTAAGCATCAGCTACGGCATCATCGAGCAGCACGGCGGGAAGATCCGCGTGGCGAGCGCCCCCGGCAAGGGGACGACCTTTTGGATCCAACTGCCCGTTTCCCGGGAGAAGTCGGAGTGACGAAGAAAAAATACGCGCTGCTGCTCGTGGACGACGAGCCGGCCAACCTGCAGAAGCTCCAGCGCACGTTCGTGGACGCGTACACGGTGCATGCGGCGCGCTCCGGGGAGGAGGCTCTCGAGATCCTCCGGAGGGAACCGGTCGACGCGATCATCACGGACCAGAAGATGCCGAACATGACGGGGATCGAGTTCCTGGAGATCTCGCAGACAATCTCCCCCGACCTCGTCCGCATCGTGCTCACGGGTTTCACCGACGTGGAGGACCTCATCGCCGCCATCAATACCGGCAAGGTTCATAAATACATCACCAAGCCCTGGGAGCCCGAGGATCTCCGCCTGACGCTGCGGGACGCCCTGGAAAAAATGGAGCTGGTCCGCGAGAACGAGAGGCTCGCCGCGGAACTGCAGAAGGCCAACGAAAAGCTTCGGACCGAGAACACCATCCTGCGCCGGGAGGTGGAAGCGCAGGTTTTCCCCAAAGACATCATTTACGGCAGCCCCGAAATGGAAAACATCCTGCGTCTGCTGCGCCGGGTCACGGGGACGGAAACGACCGTTCTCATACAGGGGGAGACGGGGACCGGCAAGGAACTGATCGCCCGCTTCATCCACAGCGAAAGCAGCCGCCGCGATCAGATCTTCATCCCGGTCAATTGCGGGGCCATCCCCAGGGACCTGGTGGAAAGCGAGTTCTTCGGCCATTCCCGGGGCGCGTTTACCGGAGCCACCCAGGAAAAGAAGGGCTATTTCGAGATGGCCAACGGCGGCACCATATTCCTGGACGAGATAGGGGACGCGCCCCCCGAACTGCAGGTCAAACTGTTAAGGGTCCTTCAGGAAAACGAGATCATGCCCGTCGGCCACAGCCAGCCCAGGAAAGTCGACGTCCGAATCCTGGCGTCCACCAACCGGGACCTCAAGGCCGAGGTCCTGACCGGCCGGTTCCGCCAGGATCTCTATTTCCGCATCAACGTCTTTTCCGTAACCATTCCGCCCCTGCGCGAGCGCAGAAAGGATATCCTGCCCCTGGCCGAGTATTTCCTGAAGAAGTTCTCGTTGAAAATGAATCGAAAGCCGGGCGATTTCACGGAGGAGGCCCGCAGTCTGCTCCTCGCCTATTCCTGGCCCGGCAATGTGAGGGAATTGCAGAACGAGATCGAGCGCGTGGTCCTTTTGTCCGAAGCGGGAAAAAACATAGGCCCCGAACTTCTGTCGGACCACATCAGCCGGCGCCAGAGAGCGGCGCCGATCTCCGAAAGCGACATGAAATCCGCCGTCCGTGAGCTGGAAGAGGAAATGATCCGGCGGACTCTTGCGCGATTCTCGCATAACAAATCGCAAACAGCCCGCGCCCTGGGAATCAGCCGCCAGTCCCTTCTCGAAAAGCTGAGGCGAATGGGTCTCTGACCGCTGCATGCTTTTAACTCCGGCATCCACTCCAGAAGCGCCTGATCTCTTCCAAAAGGTCTGTGCGCAGGAATGACAGGCATTGCCTTCTCCTGTTAACTTTGTGTACAGATATAAATGATTGGATCAGATATATTTATCCGATCGCTTAAATAATCTGTCTAGAATATTGACACCTCTCCGTTTTCGCCCCACATCTATTAGGCTATTAAATAGCTGATTTTACTAGCTTTATACAATCGGCTGTTTCTGGCACATGAATTGCTTCTTTGATAGGGCGTAAAGAGCGTTTTGTGCGGACTATTAGATCTGAGGAGGCATATGCCGGATCAGGAATTCCCGAAGAGCGAGGAGATGAGTGCGGCGCTGCTGCAACGCTGCCGATCGAACGATCCGGAAGCGTGCAGGGAGCTGTTTGCCCTTTATAACCGCAGGATTTTTAACACCGCCTACCGGATCCTGGGGGAGGAATCCTCCGCCGAGGACGCCCTTCAGGAGACGCTGCTGAATGTTTACCGCGGGATATCGAGCTTCAGGGGCGATTCGAAAATATCCACATGGATCGGCAGGATCACCATCAATGTGTGCCTGGGCATGCTGCGAAAGGGAAAAAACAGGCAACATGCCGGGATGGAGGAGCAACCCGTCCGCGACCTGCCCGCGGACCCGACCCCATTCGTCGACCCTCTGGCGCATGCCTCCCTTGAAGAACTGAAAGCGCTTGTTCGGGATACCTTCCGCCGGATGTCTGAAAAGCAGGGGATTGTGGTCCGGCTTCATGACATGGAGGGGTGCACGATTCAGGAAATCGCCAGAATCATCGGTTGCCCGGCGGGAACGGTGAAATCCCGGCTTTTCTATGGACGTCAGGAGTTCAAAGCCATCTTCAACGCCCGCCTCAACGGCGGCTTCAAGGGATCCGCGCCCACGGTGCATTGAAGATCCGCGCGCCCGGAACGTACCGGTCGAATCCGCGCGAATCGGTCCGAAGGTATGGGATCAAGCCCGCTTGAGGGCCATTCCCAATGCCGGGGGCAGCAGCGGCCCCCTGTATCCGTCAGCCTGTCCCGGAATGAAGGACAGCAGGCGATCCCCCATGAACCGATGATCCGGGAAGCCCCGAACGGGGCTTTGTGAGGACGCCACTGCCGGGGCGCAGCGCCCATCGCAGGGGCTGCCTCAAGCCAGCCGCTCGGCAGGTGGAGTGTCCATTGCGCATCCCTCTCCTTATCATTGCCGCCTCGTCGCTCGCCCGGACGGTCCTCGACGCCCCGCCGCTGCGTCCCATCTGATCCGCGATTGTGAATGCCTCCACCCCCATGATACAATCCGCGCTTGAGGCTTGTATCCAGCACCCCGATGCTTTTTTAGCCCCCGAGATCAGCCGATGCACTCAGCTGAAAAGGTCAAACATCTTTTTTGGGAAGAGGAAGACGAACAAAAATTGAGCCCGGACTATGCCCCGCATCTATACATAGAGGCCCGGATCGATTTCAACGATGTCCGGACCGGTTTCAGGGAGACGATGAGTCTGAGTAAGGCTCTGGACATCTACCCGGATGAGGAGGGCCTTCTATGGGCGGACGACATGCTCCGCGACGTCGATCCGGGGAGGCTGAAGCCCTTCATCCCCGACGCGGCGCGCCTGGAGGCCTTGCCGGGATTTGTGGATGCGGATTTTATCGCGCGCACGGAAACGCAGTTCATCCGGTATCTGCTGCGTTCCTACGAGACGAGAATCTACCGGAATTTCACATTGAACCTTTACTCATCGCCCGGAGAATCGGCCCCTGATTTCATGCGGCGTTGCGCCGAGCTGCTGGACGGGCCGATGCGCGGCGAACTGGACTCCCTGCGCGAAGTCTATAATCGGCGCCTGGAGCAGATCGCTCAAAAATATCTGGGCGCCGGCGACGGCGATTCGGCCCGGTTGGAACAGGCCAGGATCGACGTGCAAAACAACAACCTTTTCTTCCGCTATTCGGAGCGCATCGCCGGGCTTTTCTTGAATGCGGATCCGCCGCAAACCGCCGCCGATCCGCTGCGCGGCCTCAAAAACCTGCAGGAGCTTGAGGAACGGCTCGCGTCGCTGGAAACCGAGGCCTGCCAGGCGATCCTGCGGCTGAAGGATTCCTACGCGGAAAAGGCCCGCTCCATCGATGAGTACGTTCTTCATCCCAACCTGAAGGACATCCACCTGGTGCGATGCTGCATCCTGTGGATGCCCGCGCAGGCGGCCTGAATGAATAGGGAAACAATCGCAATCGCCATGAGCGGCGGGGTCGACAGCTCCGTGGCCGCCGTGATCCTGAAAGAGGCCGGATACGACCTCGCAGGCTACACCATGAGGCTTTGGGACCCCGGACGAGGCGCCGTCCCCGCGGGCGCAGCCCCAGCGAAGCGCTACGGATCCGCCGGGGATCTCCGCGACGCGGCGGACGTGGCGGCCCGCCTGGGAATTCCCCACCGCGTCGTCGATTTGCAGAAGGAATTCGAGCGCACCGTCGTACGCCCGTTCATCGAGGATTATCGAAGCGGGCGCACGCCGTCACCCTGCGTCCTGTGCAACGCGGGCCTGAAATTCGGCCGCCTGGTTCGTCTGGCCGCGCAAGCCGGGGCTTCCCGGGTGGCGACGGGACATTACGCGCGCGTGTCCCTGGATGAAAAAAGCGGACGGCATCTGCTCCTGAAGGCCCGCGACGCAAACAAGGATCAATCCTATTTCCTGTTCCAATTGAGCCAGTCGCAGCTCGCCAAAGCCGTTTTCCCCCTGGGAGAGCTGCGAAAGGACCAGGTGCGCAGCATCGCGCGAAAGCACGGTCTCGCGGTCGCGGAAAAGACGGAAAGCCAGGAAATCTGCTTCATCCCGGACGGGGATTACGCGTCTTTCATCGAGCGCCATTGCGACGGTGTCATGGGCTCGGCACCCGGGACCGCCTCTTTCCCGCCGGGTCCGATCGTCGATAGAAGCGGGCGCGTCCTGGGAACGCACCTTGGGATCCATCGCTATACCGTGGGGCAGAGAAGGGGGCTTGGCGTCGCCCATACCGCACCCCTGTATGTCCTGGAAATATGTCCCGGTGAAAACCGCGTCGTGGTTGGGGAGCGCTCCGAGCTCGGGGGGCGGCGCTGCCGCGTCGTTCGCCCCAACTGGATCGCGATCCCCTCGCTGGCGGAGCCGCTTCGCGTCCGGGCCAAGATACGCTCGCGGCACAGGGAAGCGCCCGCGGTCATCGCGCCCCGGGCAAACGGGGATGTGGAGGTCCTGTTTGAAGAGCCTCAGCCGGCCATTACGCCGGGCCAAGCCTGCGTATTCTACCAGGATGCGAAAGTTGTCGGCGGAGGCTGGATTGATAGGGATTGACTGTTTTCGATAGATGCCACGCGATCGATATTTTAAAAAGGGCCGGAGTAAGGATTTTGCCTTTTGCCGGCGGAATAGTCGCGTCCGCCGCTGTTTGCGGCGCGATGACCGCTGCATGAGTCCGGCGGCCGCAAGAATCTAAGAGACGGGGGAACGATGCCCGACCCTTCGAAACGGATTCTGATTGTCGCCGGAGAGGCTTCCGCCGACCGGTACGGCGCCCGTCTTGTCGAGAGATTGCGCCGCCTGCACGGCCCCGAAGCTCTCGAGTTTTTCGGGACGGGCGGGGATGAAATGCGGAAGGCAGGAGTGCGGCTTCTGTACCACATCCGGGACCTCGCTCATATCGGGGTGCGGGAGGCGATGGCCGCCATTGCGACTTATTGCGCCGCCTACCGTGCCGTCCTGGACGCTTCGCGGCGCGAAAATCCGCGCGTGGCGATTCTGCTCGACTTTCCGGATTTCAACCTCCGGTTGGCTAAAAAAATGAAACGGCTGGGAATCCGTGTTGTCTATTACATCAGCCCGCAGATCTGGGCATGGCGCGGCGGCCGGATCCGGGCCGTCCGGGATTATGTGGATAAGATGCTGGTGATCCTTCCTTTCGAGGAGGAGTATTACCGCGCGCGCGGAGTCGAGGCGGAATTCGTGGGCCATCCGATCCTCGAGGATTTCGCGCCCGCTCATGGCCGCGATGCTTTTTTCGGCCGGTGGAACCTGGACCGGGCGCGCCAAACGGTGGCCCTGCTGCCCGGCAGCCGCCGAAAGGAGATTGATTATATCCTGCCGGTCATGTTGCGGGCGGCTCGAAGCATCCTTGAGGAGGTGCCTGCGCAGTTTCTGATATCCGCGGCGCCGACGGTGGAGGCGTCCCATCTGCGCAAGATATTGCGGAAAGAGCTCCGGGGCGATCCCGGCGAGCCGTTTTTCCGCCTGCTGGATGCCGATTCCAGGGATATACTCGCCAATGCGGACTTTGCGTTCGTCAAGAGCGGGACCAGTTCGCTTGAGGCGGCGCTCGTGGGAGTTCCTTTCCTGATTACATACAAAATATCGCCCCTCAGCTGGTTCGTGGGATCCATGCTGATCCGTACGCCTTGGAAAGGGCTCGTGAACCTGATCGCCGGAGAGGAGCTGGTGCCGGAGTTGTTTCAAAGCGACGCAACGCCGCGTGCTCTGGCCCAAAGGGCCTGTGAGTATCTGAAGGATCCCGCAAAGGCGATTGCCCTGCGGGCGCGTCTGGCCGGCATACGGGAGCGGCTGGGCGCCCGATGCGCCAGCGACGCGGCGGCTGCCGCCGTGAGCGCCTATCTATAAAGGATCGAATACGCTTATGAAAAAAAACCTGATCGGCGCCGTTACCGCGGGCCTGATGTTCGCCGGTCTCGTTCCGGCTCTTAATTCCCAGGCGAGAAAAACCGCCCCGTCCGCAGGAATCGAAGTGCGGCACTACGACATCAAGGCGACCCTGACGCCCGATGCCCACGAGATCGAGGCGGTCGCCGCGATCTCTTTGAAAGCCCTTAGGGAGGTCGATGCGATCGCCCTGCAACTCAGCGAAAACCTGCAGGTCCGAAGGGTTCTCGACGCGCAGGACATTGAACTGGATTTCGGCCAGAATGAGACGGGCCCCGGCTCCCTGTCGGTTCACTTCGAGAAGCCTCTTGCGGCGGGACAGGAGTTTGTGCTGAAAGTCGAATACCAGGGCGGATTCGACCGCGACCGCTTCAGCCGCATGTACGCGCGCGATGCCGCCAGCGCCTACATCGGCATGGAGGGCACCTATCTCATGTACTCCGCGAAGTGGTTCCCCGTGCACCGGTTTCTTGAGGACAGGGCGACGTCGCGGCTCGAGGTCACGGTTCCCCTGGGAATGACCGTCATCGGCCCGGGGACGCAGCTTCCTGTCGTTACCAGGGGCGTCCGCGAAGTGTTCGCCTGGCAGGCGAAGTCTCCGATCCTCCCGGGTTCTTTTGTCGCCGGGCAGTATTTCCGGAGGAGTATGCGGATCGGGGATTTCACGATTGAATGCTTCTCACGCGGAAACGATCCGGACGCCTTGGGGAAGAGCGCCGAAGAGGCCGCGAAAATCCTCGAGTATTATCAGAAAAACTACGGCCCGTCCGCGTCGGGGTCGCGCTATCGTCTGGTCGAGGTGGACGATCGTCTGGCGTCGCAGCCGGGAACGCTGGGAACCATCTTCGTAACGCGCCGCGAGCTCGCGCAGCCCTCGCCGCCCGTGCGGGAGCTGGCGCGGCGGATCGCCTATCAGTGGTGGCAGGAGAGCGTCGGCGCACAAAGCACGGAGGACCTGTGGCTGGTGGACGGGATGGCGTACTTCTCGGCGGCTCAATACATGGGGGCAACCCGGGGCGCGGAGGCGTTCCGCGCGGAAATCGACAGCCTGGCCGTCCTCGCGTTGAAATTCGAGTCGAAAAGCGCGGTGCGCATGGGGGCGGGACTTGGCTACCGGAACGATAAATACGAATCGGTCGTCGCGGGCAAGGGAGCCTGGATCCTGAATATGCTGCGCGGCCTGATGGGCGAGGCGAAGTTCAGCCAGCTTGTGCGCCAGTACTGCCATGACTTTTCCGGGAAAGGAGGGAGCACGGCGTCATTCCGGAAGCTGGCTGAGAAACATTACGGCAAGGAGCTCGGCTGGTACTTCGCGGAATGGATCGACACGATCGGGGTGCCCGAATTCGAAGTGGACTACGTCGTGCTTAAGACTCCGGCCGGTTTCCGGGTCACGGGATCGGTGAAACAGGACCGCGACCTGTTCCGCATGCCCATCGAAGTGGCCGTCGTCAGCGGGGGGCAGGAACAAGTCCAGACGGTCGAGCTTAGCGGCAAATCCGCGTCTTTCGATATAGCAGGTTTCGCCATGCCGGAGAAGGTGGTGCTGGATCCCCGCAACAAGATTCTGAGAGACTCCAGGGAACTGCAGACATCGGTTCAGCTTTCGTTGGGCGACGACCTGAGGCAACAGGGGGATTACGTGGAGGCCATTCGGGCCTATCAGAACGCTTTAAAAATTAGCCCGCAGGCTTCGCTGGCCCACTTCCGCCTTGCGCAGGTTTTTTACGAGCAGTTCAATCTGGAGGCCGCGGCCAAATCGTTCCGGGACGCCCTCAACGGAGACAGAAACCCGAAGTGGATCGAGGTGTGGTGCTACATCTACCTTGGAAAGATCTTCGACATCCTCGGACAGCGCCAGAGGGCCATGGCGGAATACACCAAGGCGGTCAACACCAAGGACGACACCGACGGCGCCCAGGCGGAAGCCGCCCGATGGCTGGCCGAGCCCTTCACCAGGGAGCGCACCGTGATGCAGATGGAAGAGTGACGGAGCGATACGGCCGAAGCATGGATTCCTGGAAAAAACTGGCTCAAAGGACGCGCGTGCCGGCCGGAACCGCGCTGGGAGTCGTCTTTATATTCCTGATGCATCCATCGATCCGGTCGCTGTGGATCGGCGGACTCCTGTCGCTGGCCGGCGCTCTGCTGCGCATCTGGGCGGCCGGGCATATCGACAAGGGCAGGGTTCTTACACAGGGCGGACCCTATGCTCTGACGCGCAACCCCCTGTATCTCGGTTCCTTTGTCATGGCCCTCGGCGTCATTGTGGCGGGCCAGGGCTACTGGCTGCTCCTCCCTTTCGCCGCTTTCTTCGTCGCCTTTTATTATCCTGTGATGAAAGCCGAGGAGCAGGAGCTGCTCAACGGACACGGGGATCGCTTCGTAGCGTATTCGGCAAGGGTTCCTCTTTTCTGGCCGCGCCTGCACGCTTCGGATCCCGGCGCGTCGAGGTTCCAATGGGCAAGGGTGATACGCAACCGCGAGCACCGGACCGTTGCCGGCTTGATTGTAGCGGAAGCCGTGCTGATCTTCAGGGCTTTTGCTTCCGGCTGACGCCGATGCGGCCTCATCCGGTCCGCCCGCGCCCCGGAGAATCCATTGGACGCGGCGTGAAAATGCTGGTAATTTTATCGCTGTATTTATATCCGAAGCCTGCATTTACATAGGATGCGGAGGCACCTGTGAGAGCGGGGCGCAGATATGTACGGTGAAGTCCTATCCGAAGACGGCCGCGACGCCGGATCCTTTCTGAACCGCGTCAAAGCTTCCCTTGTCGCGCGCGTTGCGGACCTGTCCTGGAGAGCTTTCCAGGCCGTCAACACGCGAATCGCCGAAGGCGAGCTCCCAAAGCCGCGGTGGGCTCCCGGACGTATCGCCAAGAGCCGCGAACGTTCCTCTCCCCCCTTGGGTTTTCCCCGGACAACGGATTCGCTTTGCCCCCGATGCGTCCCCGAGATCCGGGATAAGATCGTCCGCGGGGAAGCCGATATCGGCCTTTTGCTGAACGGCCGTCCGGGCGAGATCCAGGCCCGGCTGGTGGAGGAAGACGGCCGGATCCTGATGCGCAAGGCCTGCCCCGAACACGGAGCTTTCGAGGACGTGCTCTCGACCAACCCCGCCTTCACGCGGCGCGTTGAAAAGCTCTTCTTCGGACGCGATTTCCAGGCCGTTGACGACGCGAGCCTGCATCGGCACGGATCATCCTCCATCCGGTACGGGCGGGGCACGGTTTTGACGGTGGACCTGACGAACCGCTGCAACATGATGTGCAAGCCGTGCTTCACGGACGCCAACCAGGTCGGTTATGTCTGCGAACCGGATCTTGACGAAATCAAGGCGATCCTTGATCGCGCCGCCTCCTTCAAGCCGCGCCGCCAGATCATCATCCTGTTCTCCGGAGGCGAACCGACCCTTTCGCCCCATTTTCTGGAAGCGGTCGCCTACGCCAAAAAGATCGGCTTTTACCGCATTCTGGCCGCCACCAACGGCATCCGTTTCGCGCAGAGCGAGGAGTTCACCCGACAGGCCCGGGACGCCGGACTTCACGGCACCTATCTCCAGTTCGACGGCATCAGCAATCAGCAGAACGCGCATCGCGGAGTGCCGAATCTCTTCGATGTCAAGGCGCAGGCGATCGAGAACATGGCCAGGGCCGGGATGAAGACGACTCTGGTGACGACCGTCGTCAACACGGTCAACAACCTCGCGGTCGGCCCGATCGTGGATTTCGCCGTTCGCAATGTGGACAAAGTCCAGACGGTCGTGTTCCAGCCGGTTTCCTTTACCGGCCGCGACGAAGGGATTGACGACGCGACCCGCGCGGCCCAGAGATACACCCTGTCCCAGCTGGTGGAGGACCTTCAATCGCAACTGGGAAAGGACCTGGAGCCGATGCGGGACTGGTTCCCTCTGTCCACCTACAGCGCCTTCACCACCATCATGGACGTCCTCCAGGGTCCCGAAGCATCCTGGGGCTGGAGCTCCTGCAACTGCCACCCGGATTGCGGGGTTTTCACCCTCCTGGTGGTCAACCGCCGCACGCATGAGTGGATCCCGTTATTCAAGTTTTTTGATTATGAGCGGTTCATTCGCGACGTAGCCGTCATTACGGATACGGCGCGGGGTAAAACACTTACGGAAGCGCAGCTCGCTCTCGCCATCCTGCGCAATTACCGCGCCGATAAGGCGCCCAAGGGATTCCCTGTCTCCCAGGCCTTCGGCCTGTTCCGCCCCAGCTCGGAAAGGGCGGACAGCGACAGGAACGACCGCATGAGAACACGCCCCCGGAGCGACGAGTGGCGGGTTCTGTGCGTCGAAGGGATGTGGTTTCAGGACCTGTGGACCTATGACTTCCGCCGCACGGAAATGTGCGTGATACCTTACGGCACACCGGAGGGCGAAATCTCCTTTTGCGCTTATAACACGGGCTTGGGCTGGCGCCAGATCGTGGAGAGCCTGCACCGGACGGCCGACATCGCCGACTGGTACAGGACCCGCGGGAGACACCGCATATACACCGGCGGGAAAGCGGTCGAGCTGGAGACTCTTGACCATGGGCTCATCATCCCGGCAGCAGGCGACAAAGAGGAGGAACAACCGGCCGGCGCCCGCACGGGCTGAAGGATAATTCCGGAAAGCCCCTTGAACCCCTTTTGTGCTCGAATATGGGCTATACCATCGGACAGATCGCCGCGCTTCTCGGCCTGGAATACCGGGGGGACGGTTCGCGCGCGTTGAGCAAAATCTCCCGTCCGGAAACGGCGGACGGCGAGTCGCTGATTTTTCTGGAAGACTGTGAGAAAGGGAACCCGCCTCCGGGAAGCCTTCGGGCGGCCTGTGTCATCGTTCCAAAGGACATGGCGCCTCCCGGGGTCAACGCCATTTTTTCCGAACGGCCCAAACTTGATTTCGCCAGGGCGGCCGCGTATCTCCACCCAAAACACGTGAGCCTCGGCACCCGTCACGCGACGGCCTGCGTCGACCCGGAGGCCGAGATCGGAGAAAACGTGGAGGTGGGTCCCTTCGTCGTCGTGGAAGCCGGCGCGTGTATCGGCGGGGGAAGCATTCTGCGGGCGGGAGTCGTCGTCGGCCGGGGTTGCTCCGTGGGACGGGAGTGCCTGCTCTGTCCGGGAGTCGTCCTGTATCCCGGAGCCGTCATCGGCGATCGCGTCGTTCTGCACGCGGGCGCGGTGGTGGGCGGCGACGGTTTCGGGTATGTTTTCGACGGGAACCGCCATTGGAAATTTCCTCAGATAGGAGCGGTCGTTATCGAGGATGACGTGGAAATTGGGTGCAACACGACCATCGACCGCGGGTCTCTGGGCGTCACACGCATCGGGGCGGGATCCAAGGTGGACAATCTCGTCCAGATCGCGCATAACGTCGAAATCGGCAGAAATGTCGTCATCGCGGCCCAGACGGGAATTTCGGGGAGCACCGTCATCGAGGACGAGGCCGTCATCGGAGGCCAGGTCGGCTTCGGCGATCACGCCCGCGTGCAGAAGGGCGCCGTCATCGGATCCAAGGCGGGCATCCTTCCGGGTAAGATTGTGCGCGGAGGAGAAGTTTACTGGGGAGTGCCGGTGCGCCCCCTGCGGGAATATAAGCGCCTGAACGCGCTCTTCGGGCGGCTCCCGGAAATGAAAGCCGAAATCGACCGGCTGAAGAAGGAAATCGCTCAACTGCAGGCTGAACTCCGGAAATTCCGTTCATAGATCCTTGAAGTGAAACCGGCCCGAGGGCTTTCCCGCGCACAGACAGACGCGCCTGTCGTCCTGTCCGATACATGGGGCCGCCCGCGCGCAATGCTTTGCATGTTGCGGGCCCGGGGAGGAAACGGCGCTTGCGCGACCTGAATTCGCAGGACCTATCAACAGAAGTCACCGAGCTCGAGCGGCTGTGCCGCTCGCTACTGCCCGCCGCTTTCGCGCCGCTGCGCGGAGCGGAGATTGATGCCTCGTTTTATCCCTATATCGGCCTGACCCATACCATCCGCCGCAGGGAATCCAGATGGGTGATTCGCGTCAGCGATCTGTGCAAAGGCGCGCCGCCGGCCGTCCTTGAAGCCGTGATCCTCATCCTCGGCTGCAAAGTCGTGCGCCGGAAACCGGGGCCGGAGATCATGCGGGTCTATCAAAGCTTCCGCAGGGACCCCCGTGTCGCGGAAGCGTTGCGTCAAAGGCGCCTGGAGAGAGGACGAAAGAGGATGCTTCTTGGGACGGGAAGTTTTCACTCGCCCCATGAGATCTGCCGCGATATCAACCGCGGCTATTTCAACAATCAGGTGGAAATCGCCGCCATCGGCTGGGGTCTGCGCCCGAGCCTGGTCCGCCTGGGCCACTATGATCCGGTACATCATACGATCACGCTGAGCCCGGCTCTGGATTCGCCGCAAGTCCCGGGATATGTCCTGCGGTATATCGTCTATCACGAAATGCTGCACGCCGTTTTCGAGGGGGCTCGGATCGGCGGCCTCGTCAGACACCATCCGCCTGAATTCCGGCGCGCCGAACGCGCCTATCCCGACTATGCCAGGGCCAGGACTTTTATCCGGGAATTCTGCCGGGGAACCCGTTCGGCCGGAAAAATCCGGGGGCCCGTCGACCCTATACTCTAATTGTGATATAAAGTCCCTCCTTTGCGGAAGGCGGACGACAGATGCGATGCGGTTTGTGCGTTCAAAGGAAAGCCAGGAGATTCTGCCCGGCTCGAAACGAGCAGATCTGCCCTCAGTGCTGCGGGGAAAAACGCGTGCTGGAAATCGATTGCCCTGAAAGCTGCGTGTATTTAAAGGCCGGCCGCGAACGCGATTCCGCGGATTACCTCAGGCACCTGAGAGGGCTGGGCGCGGCGGCTCAGGAAAAAGCCGGCAGGGTGCTCCAATCGCATGAGGACGTCATCGCGCACCTGCAATACACGATCGGGCGCGAGCGCCTGCTCTCGCGCGATCTTGCGGACAAGGACGTGATCCAGGCCGTCGACGCCCTGCTCGAGACTTACGGGACCGAGGAAAAAGGGATCCTGTACGAAAAAAGCCTGGACGATCTTCGAATTGAATCGCTGCGAAAGGAATTGCGCGGCGTGGTGGAATCTTTCCGCAATCCCGGCGGCGAACAGAACAACGGGCTGGTGGATCTCCGGAACACGCGTCTGCCGCTGCGGGCGGCCATCGAATGCCTGGAATTCCTGCGGTCCATGGCTGAGGCTTACATGGGGGACCGTTGGGCGGCCAGGGGATATGTCGATTTTCTGGCCCGCATGGTCCCGAGTGAAAAGAGGCGCGGCTCCCTGATTGTGCCATGACGAGACCCATGATTCTTAATCACCGCCACTATAATCCGGAGGTTCTCCTTCGGGCCGTCCGGGAATTCAAGAACAGACGCGTCGTCGTTGTGGGAGACCTCATGCTGGACCGTTTCATCTGGGGCTCGGTCTCCCGCATCAGCCCCGAGGCTCCGGTCCCGGTTGTGGAGATTCAGAGGGAAAGCACATGCCTGGGCGGCGCCGCCAATGTCGCCGCCAACATTCGCAGCCTGGGAGGGATCGCCGTCCCTGTCGGCGTTCTTGGAGACGATTTCGAAGGGAGGCGCCTGCGTGAGGAATTTCGAAAGCTGGGTTCTCCGGCCGGCGGGCTGGTCGTGGATAAGAAGCGGCCGACCAGCATCAAGACGCGCATCATCGCCCATCACCAGCAGGTATGCCGCACGGACCGCGAGGACCGGACTCCGGTCTCCAGGGATATCCTGGCCCGTGTAGCGGAAAAGTTTCAGGCGGCTCTTCCATCCGCGGACGCCGTCGTCGTTTCCGATTACGCCAAGGGATTGATCTCGCGGCCGCTGCTCCGGCGGATTCTGCCTCAGGCGCGATCGGCCCGGAAGATCGTCTGCGTGGACCCCAAGAGGGCGGATTTCTCGATCTATAGACCGGCGACGGTGATCACCCCGAATACACATGAGACGGAACGAGCTTCGGGCATCGCCGTTTCGCGGACCGCCGATCTTGTGCGCGCGGGGAGGAAAATCCTCGATGCGTCGGGGTTCGACCACATGCTTGTAACCCGGGGAGAGGAGGGCATGACGCTGTTCGAACGGGACTCCCGCGTCATCCACATTCCCACGGTCGCGCGGGAAGTCTACGACGTCACCGG
>CAYZTZ010000019.1:0-21452 GCA_964481255.1 uncultured Acidobacteriota bacterium
AATCATGAATACCGGCACTCAGGGCGCGATCCTGACAGGCTTCGCGCCGCAGGAGCGGGCATGGGTGTGAGCGAATCGAGGATCTGCTGAGGGGGGTTCCGCATTACCTCCGGAGTCCTTGCGGTTTGCGGCGAAAACGCGCAGGGCGCCCGACCCCCTTGAGGATATATTGCACCATCCCGTCATGAGTATTTGATAGTATAAATAGGCTCCCATGAACGCAAAGGCCGGGGTCGAAGGAAACCCGCCGAAAGGGCATTTTGGGATATACGAGCGAGTGCGGCCATCACGTCGAGGTGGGGCGCTTCGCAGGAGGCTATTATGAGACTTATCGACAGCCGCGCCTGGATGCTTTCACTGATCCTGAGTTTGGTATTTTCGTGTCTGCTTTTCCCCTCTCAGGCCAAAGAGGACCCGCGGACGCCGGGCGGCAAGGATGCCGCCCCCGACACCGCGGCGGGTTATGACTGGATGGAGGTTTTGCGCAGGGTGGATGCCGATCAGGATGGATTCGTGACGCAGAGCGAATGGGCTCTGTTTTTTGACAAGAGCGACGGCGACGCCGACAGGCGCCTCAGTCCGGACGAAATGCGCACGATGCTGCGACGCAGTACGGTGGAGGAGGGGCCGGAGGCGCAGGAAGGCCGTCTGGCGGCCTTCCGACGCCTGGATGCCGACGGCAGCGGCGGCGTCGAAATCCGGGAGTGGCCGGGCCGGGAAAGGGATTTCCGCTATCTTGACGCCGACCACAACGGCTCCCTGAGCCGCGAGGAGTTTCTTTCAAGAAACGGTCTTTATTGGAATCAGACATTCGACAATCTGGATTTCAACGGGGATGGACTCATTATACGGAGCGAATGGCTTGATTCGGATGCTTCATTCAACCGCCTGGATCGCGACCGCAACGGCGTGATCGAGCGTCACGAGTTTTACAATCCGAGATAGGGAGCGGGATGACCACCATAAAATTTCTGGGCGCCGCCGGCACGGTCAGCGGATCCAAGTTCCTGGTGGATACGGGGAATGCGCGCTTCCTGATCGACTACGGCATGTTCCAGGGTCCGAAAAAACTCCGCCTTCTGAACTGGCAGCCGCCGCCGGTGCCGCCTCCGGCCGTGGATCACGTGCTGTTGACCCACGCCCACATCGACCACGCCGGGATGCTCCCCGTTCTTGTGCGCGAAGGGTTTCGGGGCGATATCTGGTCGACGCCCGTCACGGCGGAACTATGCCGGATCAGCCTGCTCGATTCGGCTCATCTGCAGGAGGAGGACGCGCGCTTCGCGAACAAGATGGGATTCAGCAAACACAAGCCCGCCCTGCCTCTCTACACGAAGGAGGACGCGGAAAGGGTTTTTCCTCATCTGCGGGCGGTGCAGTACAATCGGGCCAGGAAGCTGCCGGACGGCACGCAGGTCCGTTTCCTCGACGCGGGGCATATCCTGGGATCCGCCATTATTGAGGTCTCGACCGTCAACCGGGGCGCGCCCGTCCGTCTAGTGTTCTCCGGGGATCTGGGACGCTACGATGCCCTGATATTGCGGGATCCGGCCCCCGTCGACCGCGCCGATTATCTCGTGGTGGAATCCACCTACGGGGACCGGAGGCATGCGCCGGAAGAACCGGTCCCGGAACTCGCGGCCATCATCAACGAGACGGCCGCAAGGGGCGGGATGATCGTCATTCCCGCCTTCGCCGTGGGTCGTGTCCAGACGCTTTTATACCTGATGCGGCAGATGAAGGCCAAGGGCGTGATCCCGGACATCCCGGTTTTCGTCGACAGCCCCATGGCCAAGCGCGTCACCGAAGTCTTCTGCGAGAATATCAAGGAGTTTGACGAGGAGGCCAAAGCGGTCTTCCGGGAGACGGGGCGATGCCCCATTTTGTGCCCGAACCTTCAATTTGTCGATACGCCCGAGGAGTCCAAGGCCATCAATAATATGCGGTTCCCGGCCGTGATCGTGTCGGCGAGCGGAATGGCCGCCGGCGGCAGGGTGCTCCACCACCTGAAATACCGCCTCCCGGATCCCCGCAACGCCGTTCTTTTCGTGGGCTATCAGCCGGTGGGAACCCGCGGCCAGCTGATCAAGGACGGGGCCCGCGAAATCAAGATTCACGGAGAGATGGTCCCGGTTCGGGCCAGGGTCTACAGCATCGATGCGTTTTCAGGCCATGCGGACTCGGCCGAAATCCTTCAATGGCTGGGGAAATTCAAGGAGCCGCCCAGGATGACGTTCATCGTCCATGGAGAAATGGAATCCAGTTCCGCTCTGGCCGAGGCGATCCGCCGTTCTCTGAAATGGAAGACGCACATTCCCCAATATCTTGAATCGTCGGATCTTCGATAATGGAAACGGCTCCCGCACGCCGGCCGTGCGGCGCAACGCGCCCGGCGGCCGCCGCGGGGCCGATGGGATATGAGACCTGTTCGCTTCATTCACACTTCGGATATACACCTCGACCCGAGCTTCGCCGGGGCCTCCTTTCCTTCGCGTCTTGGAGACAGAAAAAGGGAGGCCATCCGCGGAACCTTCCGGCGTATCGTCGAAGACGCGCGGCGCGACAAGGTCGATTTCATGCTGATCGCGGGCGACGTCTTTGAGCACGATCGCGTCACCCCCGACACCTGTGAGTTTCTGAAGGGCCAGTTGGAGAGCCTGAACCCCGTCCAGGTTTTCATTGCACCGGGGAACCACGACCCGTATATCCATGGATCCCCCTACAGGGAGGAATCCTGGCCGCCCAACGTGCGCATTTTCGATTCCGAGGACTTCGTGCCGGTGGAACTCCCGCATCTCGGCGTGCGGGTCACCGGCTTCGGGTTCCTGCATGCAAGCTTGGAAACGCGTCTTTTCCAGAGGCTGCCTATCCTTCCCAAGCCTCTTTTCAACATCGTGCTGGCGCACGGCTCCGATCTGAGCCGCGTCCCGGCGGGCAAATCGAGGCACGGGCCCTTCGCCGTCGAGGAGATCGCCGGCAAAAACGTTCAGTACTGCGCTCTGGGCCACTACCATCAGCAGCGCAGGCTGGAGAATCCGTTGGATGAGGCGCAGGTCTGGTATTGCGGAATCCCCGAAGGGCGGGGCTGGGATGAGGAAGGGGCATGCGGATACCTTTTCGGCGAGATCTCGGAAGACGGGGTGCGCGTCGAGAACCGGGTCTGCAATCAATACCCCTTGAAAACCCTCGTCGTCGATTGCGACGCGTTCTCCACGCGCGAGCAGATACTGGACGCCGTTCTCCGGCAACGCGGCGTTCTTTTCGATCCCAGCACCATCCTTCGAATACGGCTGGCCGGGTCGCTCGACCCGAGGTTGGACCTGTCTTTGCCGGAACTCGAAGAAAGGCTGGCCGGCGAAACCCTGCACATCCATTGGGAGGATCGAACCCAGCCCGCCCTCGACTTTGAGTCCCTTGCTCAGGAAAAGACGCTCCGCGGGCGGTATGTCCGCGCGTTGAACGAGCGCATCGCCGCAGCGTCGGACCAGGAGCGGGAGGTGCTGGAACGCGCCCGCCTTTACGGGGTTCAGGCCCTGAGCGGAAAGGAAGTGAGGCTCCGGTGATCCTGTCGCGCGGCTACATACTCGGGTTCGGGAAATTAAGGGATCTTTCCCTGGATTTTCACGACGGGCTTAATGTCGTGTTCGCAGGGAACGAAGGCGGGAAATCCACGCTGCAGCGCTTCCTGATCGCCATGCTGTACGGGCAGCTTCGCTCGGACCTGAAAGTGCAGAGGCGCCTGGATCCCTGGGTCGAGTTCTACAGCCCGTGGCAGGGATCGGAATATGGAGGGATTTTGTGGTGCCGCCTGGCCGACGGCCGGCAATTGGAGGTCCATCGCTCTTTCGGCAAGGAGGAAACCCGCATTGAAATAAGGTCCTCAGCGGGCGAAGACATCACCGGGCACTATGAGCAGCAGCGCAACGGGGAGGTGCTTTTTGCGCGTTCCCATTTCGGGATGCCGAAAGAGCTTTTCGAATCGGTGGGTGTGATTCGCGAAAACCGGGTCGCGGAAATCCCCGGCTATGAAACCATTCGGGACAGAATCGCGAATCTGGCCCAATCGGGGGATGAGGAACTCTCCATACGCCGCAGCCTCGCGGAGCTTCAGGAGGCTCTGGACGCCATAGGGACGGAGCGCGCCCCGACCAAGCCCTACAAACAAGCTCTAGACCGGATCTCGGCTTTGCGGGCCGAGCAGAAAGATCTGGAGGAACGCCGGGCGCAGTTCCAGGAGTGGGTCGAATATCGAAACCGCCTTGCGGTCGAAATATCGGGTCTTGAACGCGAGCTTTCAAAGGCCCAGGCGACCCTTCTCGCGACCCGCCGGCGCGACATGTCCGCCAGGGTTCATTCCCTGGAGGAAGTCGACGGCCATCTCGGAAGCCTGAAAACTGAAATTGAATCACTGGGCGCTCGTGCGGATTTCCCGTCGGAAAAGCTGGATGAGCTCAACCGGCTGGTCGGAGCGAGAGAGAGCCTCGCCAGGCACCTGGCCGAAATCCGCTCCGACAAGGAGGAGGCGCTGGCGCGGCTGGCCCAGGCCGAGTCCGAGAGGCGGGAGCTGGAGGCCTATTCCTCGCCGGCTGCAACCCAGGAAGCGGACAAAGTGACCGAATGGTTTGTGAGCTATCTCAACGTGTCTCTTCAAAAGGACGGCATTCAGAAAACCCTGGTCCGCCTCCAGGAGGATATAGGTTCCTTGGAGCGGAGGCTGGGCGAGACGTCTGCGGCGTTGCGCGATCCGGAAACAGACTGGCAGCGCCTGGCGAGGGAGGCCGCGGAGAACGAACAGTTCGCCTCCCAGCAATGCGCAGCCCTGGGCGAAAAGATCTCGCAGGAGAAATCCAGCCTGTCCGCCGCCGTTCGCAGGACGAGGCGCCGCAGAGCCCTTGCCGCAGGACTGCTCCTTCTGGGCGCGGGGCTCGCGGGGACGCCCATTTTCTTCGGGACCCCCTCCTACGACCGACTTCCTTTTTCCCCTCCGGCGGCAATCGGCGCATGCGCCGGTCTTGTGGCCTCGGCCGTCATTCTGTTTTTCGCCGCCTCCAGATCCGCCGAAGCCGTCGCGGAGACCAGGAAAATGGTGAGCCGTCTCGAGGCGGAACACAAAAGCATTCGGGATGAAGGCGGGGCAAAGAGAAAGAAGCTCAACGAGGTCGTGGCGGAATCGGGTTTCGAGAATCTGGACGATTTCCTGACGGCGGCAAAAAGGGTGGAACAGGAGCGGCAGAAGCTCTCGGATCTTAGATCCCGCCTCCTCGAGGCGGATCGTCAGCGGGAACGTCTGCAGACGCAGTCCGGCGAACTGTTCCAGCTATTAAGAGAAGCTCTGGGCCAGGCGGGCCTTGTGTGTTCGCCCGGCAATCTCAAATATCAGATCGATATTTTCCGGTCCAACCTGCGCCGTTTTCGGGAGCTCGACGCCCGTTACAATCAATGCGCACAGAGGGCGGCCGCCCTGACATCGCAAGACAAGGAGCTGACTGAGGAATTCGACCGCACCGGCCTCCTTATCCACTCCATCCTGAATCAGGCGGGAGTGGATACGCCGGAGCAATTCCGTGAGGAGTGCCGGAAACGGCAGAAGCTACTGGAACTGCTGGAAAAGGAGGCGTCGCGCAGGCGCGAATTCCATAGACTCTCGGAAGGCCGGACTCTGGCCCAATGGAAGGACAGGCTGCGGGAGCTGGTGGAACAGCCGGATCCGCCCGGCGTGGACGAGGGCCTTGAGCGAGCCGCCGAAGGCCCCGAGGACGTGGCGCCGTACCTGCCCTATCTCCCCACGATCGAGGAAGCGGAGGAGAAGGAAAGGCGGGTGATGTCGCGTCTTTCCGATGCCCGCGAGGAGTACGCCCGCACGGTGGAGCGGGTCGGCCAGGCCTTTCGGGACTTCCGTTCCCCCTCGGAAATTGAAGAAGATCTGGCGACGGCGGAAAGCAATTTCCGGCGTCTGGAAACAAACCGCCTCGCCCTCAGCGCCGCGATCCATATGATTCTGAATCTGTCCCGGCAGCAGCAGGAAGTCCTGGCTCCCCAGCTGAACGCAGCCGTGGAACAGCGTTTCCTGCGTCTTTGCGGCGGGCGGTACTCGGAGGTGAAGATCGACCCGGATTTTCAGGTATGGATCCGCGAATCTCATACCGGCCGGCTTCACCCCGCGGAACATCTGAGCCGCGGCACTCAGGACCAGCTCTATTTCGCCCTGCGCTTCGGCATCCTGGATCTCGTTTGCAGTGAGAGCGAACCCTGCCCCAGCCTGCTCGACGAACCTTTCGCCGCCTATGACCGCCCGAGGCTGAGCGAGGCTTTCAGGATCCTTGAAGAGGAAAGCGGACGGCGCCAGATGATCCTTTTCACGTGCCGCGAAGATGTCCTGGAGCATGCCGGGAGGCATTCCGCCCATGTCATCCGGCTGCGGGATTCCTAGAGGGAAGGCGTGGGCCTTTCGCCGGAACCGCCCGGATTGAAATTACATTTCCCTCGCGTCGACGCGTTCCTCTATACTCTTATTTTGTCGTCTGAAGCGGGCGCTTCAACTGCCGGGAGGTGTTCTGTGCTTCAATTGAAGAATATCGGATTGGTTCTCAACGGCAAGCCGATTCTTCGCGATCTCAATCTCGAGACGCGGAGCGGCGAGATTCACAGCATCCTGGGCGCCAACGGCACAGGGAAGTCCACACTTGCATCGGTGATCCTGGGTTTGACCGGTTACCGGGACATCACGGGCCGCATTATCTATAACGGGGAGGACATCACGGACCTGTCCACCTCGGACCGGGCGCGCCGCGGGATCACGATGGCCTGGCAGGAGCCGGCGCGGTTCGAGGGACTGAGCGTCGCGGAGTACCTGAGCATCGGTCAGAGGCATAACGGCAACGCGTCCCTGAGCCCGAGAGAATGCCTCATGAGAGTGGGACTGACGCCGGAAAACTATTTGACGCGGGCCGTCGACTCCACCCTGAGCGGCGGCGAGCGCAAGCGCATTGAACTGGCGGCGGTGCTGGCTATGGGGCCGAAACTCGCCATTCTGGATGAACCGGATTCCGGAATCGACGCCCTGTCCATAGACTGCGTCGTGGAGGTGATCAAAACCTTTTCCCGGAGCGGCACCACCGTTCTGCTGATCACGCACCACGAGGAAGTCGCTGAAATCGCCGACAGGGCTTCCTCGCTTTGCGGGGGGACGATTTTAAAGACCGGGGATCCGATCGCCGTCGCGCGCTTTTTCCGCAACCACTGCCAGGAGTGCCTGCACGTCAACGCGCCCGAAATCGAGGAGCGGAACGATGATCGAGTATTCACAGGAATTTGAAGCGCTGGTCCGCGCCTATGAGGCAAGCGGCGGGGACGCCGCCTCGCTTCTCGACAAGGAGTCCGCCCGCCTGGTGGTCAGCCACAACAGGATCCTGGGCAAAAACGAAATTGCCGGAGTCCGCATCGAAGGCGGAGAAACGCCCACGGGCGTCAAGGCCAAAATCACGGTGGAGCCGGGCGCGGTCATGAAAAAGCCCGTCCATTTGTGCTTCGGCGTGCTGCCCAAGGAGGGAGTGCAGGAGATCCTTTCCGAGTTCGATATCGGCGAAGGAGCCAGAGTGACCTTCCTGGCGCATTGCTCCTTCCCCAACGCCCTCAAGGTCAAACACACGATGAATGCCAGCATCCGGGTGGGCAAAGGGGCGGACATGACCTATACGGAGACGCACTATCATGGAGAGTCCGGGGGTGCCGAGGTGCTTCCCGTGGTAAGAGTGATCCTGGAGGAGGGTGCGACGCTGCGCAACGAGTTCAAACTGGTCCACGGGACCGTCGGCCGGCTCCACATCGATTACGAGGGGGATCTGAGAAAGGATGCCGTGTGCGAGTTTGATGCCAAGGCCTACGGCAGGGAGGACGACCGGATCCTCGTCAAGGAATCCCTTTTTCTTAACGGCGAAAACGCGCGCGGACTGGCCAAAAGCCGCATCGTCTGCACCGATCGCTGCCGGAGCGAGGTGATCGGCGAGGCGATCGGCAACGCGCCCTTCGCCCGCGGCCATGTCGATTGCGTGGAGATCATCAAGGGGAAGGAGGCGCGAGCCAGCGCTGTGCCCCGTCTGGTCGTGATCGATGACCGCGCCAAACTGACGCACGAGGCCGCCATCGGGAGCGTGGACAAAAAGCAGGTGGAGACGCTCATGGCCCGCGGCCTCGCCGAGGAGGAAGCGATCGACGTCGTAGTCCGGGGGATGCTTCGCTAGAGCGCCCGCGCGGAGTCCCGCGTCTCGGGTGAAACGGGACCCGGGCGCCTTTTCGCTCGCCGAAGGCCGCTTTCAGACCTTGCTTTCGCGCGGAGAGGCGCGCACGGCCCGTTCATAGGCCCAGGAACGGATGTGATCCACCTGCTCGCGCATTGTCTTGGAGAGCGGGATCACGCCCAGGGCGGCCCGATGGAGGTCTTCGAAAGCGACGGTTCTGTCCTCGAGCCGAACGCGCGTCAGCGCCGACACCACGCACTGTTCGATTTCCGCCCCGCTCCACCCCTGAGTTATTTTCCTGAGCCGGTGGAGCTCGAGCTTTTCAGGATCGATCCCCCGTTTCGCCAGGTGGATCCTGAAGATTTCGATCCGCTCCTCCTCCGTGGGCAGGTCGATAAAAAACACTTCGTCGAAACGGCCCTTGCGGATCATTTCCGCCGGAAGCAGGTCGATGCGGTTGGCGGTCGCAGCCACGAACAGGCCGCGGGTCTTTTCCTGCATCCATGTCAGGAAAAAGGCGAAGATACGGCCGACGCTTGCGCCGGCGCCGCTGCTCTCTCCCGTCAACCCCATTTCGATTTCATCAAACCATACGACGGCGGGAGCGACGGACTCGACGGTGCGGCAGGCTTCGACAAAGGCCGCATCCGGGTTCCCGTGACGCCCGGAAAAGACCTCGCTCATCTCGATGCGGTAGAGAGGAAGGCCGAAACAGGAGGCAATGGCCTTGACCGACAGGCTTTTGCCGCAGCCGGAGACGCCCATGACCAGCACGCCCCTGGGGACGATCTCCGCGGCCAGACTTTCCCGTTCCATGAAGAGCTTGCGCCGCTCCATCAGCCATGTTTTCAGATATTCCAGCCCGCCGACGTTTTCCAGCCGGGCGGCCTCGGCCACGTATCGCACGAGGCCGCTTCGGTTCACGACGAGCTTTTTTTCGTCGAGAAGGCGGGGCAGGGAATCTTCGTTTAAACCGCGCCCCAAAGCCGCCGCCCTTCTTAACGCATGGCGCGCCTCGTCGAGAGTCAATCCCTGAAGCGCGCGGGCCATGGCGAAAAGGACCGGCTCTCCGGCGTCCACTTCCACTCCCCGCCTTGCCATCTCCTCCATTTCCCGGCGCAGGAATCCGGTCAATTCTCCGAGGTCGGGGGCGCGCAGTTCGATGAAAGCCATCTGCCGGTCGAGCTCCTCCGGAAGGGCGCGCACCGGGGAGGTGATCACCACATACTTGCCCGAGTCCATGCAGAGCTCATACAGGTCCCTCAACCGGCGATTGATGGAAGGCTCGTCGCGCATGAAGGGGTGAAAGTCCCTTAACTGAAATATTCCGGGCTCGCGGTGCGCCGCGATGAAATCAAGGACCGCCTGCGGCCCGAGCGTCTCTCCGCACGCCGTCCCCTCCGGAGTCAGGAGCCCGCGCGTCAGGGACCAGCTCCATAGCGGCAAGCGGTTCGGAAAAAGCCGCCGCGCGACATCCTCAAGAAGCAAGCGGACCCGCCCCTCCTCGTTCGCGCAGATGAAAATGAGAGGGCGTCCTCCCTGGAAAACCTCCAGTATCGCCTGATAAGCCGGGCCGTCGGCCCATTCGTTTCCGGAATTCATGACTGGAATTAAACCACGGTTGCGCTGCAATTCCCACCACGACTTGGGATCCCGGCGTAACGGAACGCGCGGATTCGGAGACGGGTCCGCCGCATTCCCTTTCCCCGAAGCGTCCGAACCGAAGTTCCATTTGCGGCCGGGGACCGCGTTGGGTTAGCCTTAGCGTATCATGGGAAACAGGGTTCGCCGCCTTGCGATAGCGGCCTTGACGGCGCTGGCCTGTTGGCAGCTTCTCTGGGGCCAGCGGCCGGGCTTCATCGAATCCGCTTACATCAAGCGCGAATATCGCATCCCCGTCCGCGACGGAAAAAAACTGTTTACGGCCGTTTATTCGCCCCGGGACGCGTCCCGGTCCTACCCCATCCTCCTGACGCGGACGCCCTACGGCGTGGCGCCCTATGGCAAGGGCAACTACCCTTTCAGTTTGGGCCCTTCCGATGAACTGGCCGAAGAAGGATTCATTTTCGCCTACCAGGACGTGCGCGGAAAGATGATGTCGGAGGGCGAATTCGTCGATCTCACGCCCTACAAGCCCGTGAAACAGGGGCCGCACGACGTCGACGAGTCCAGCGACGCCTACGACACGATCGAGTGGCTGCTGCGGAATATTCCCAACAACAACGGCCGGGTGGGCTTATGGGGCGTTTCCTATCCCGGTTTTTACGCCGCTTCGGCCATGATCGACGCCCATCCGGCCCTGAAAGCCGTCTCCCCTCAGGCTCCCATAGCCGATTGGTTTGAAGGGGACGACTTCCACCACAATGGGGCCTTCTTTCTCCCGCACGCCTTCGCATTCCTTACGAGCTTCGGCCTTCCCCGCCCGGAACCCACGACGGAATATCCTCCGGCCTTTGACTTCCCCACGCCCGACGGATACGACTTCTATCTCAGGATGGGGCCGTTGTCGAATGCCAACGATCGGTATCTGAAGAACAGGATCCCTTTCTGGAACGAACTGATGCGGCACGGCGATTATGACCATTTCTGGCAGTCCAGAAACCTCCGGCCGCACCTGCGTGATATCAAACCTGCGGTTATGACGGTCGGGGGATGGTTCGACGCCGAAGACCTCTTCGGGACGCTCGCCGTTTACCGATCCGTCGAAGCGTCGAGCCCTGCGGCCTACAACATTCTTGTCATGGGGCCGTGGTATCACGGCGGCTGGGCACGATCGGACGGAAGCTCTCTGGGAAACATCCGGTTCGGCGGCGACACGGCGGTGTTCTATCGGAGGGAGATCGAGTTCCCCTTTTTCATGCATTTCCTCAAAGGGGCCGGGGGACCGAATCTGCCGGAAGCTTACGTTTTCCTGACCGGCAAGAACGAGTGGCTGCGGCAGGACCAGTGGCCGCCGAGAGAGGCCAGATTGCGGAACCTGTATCTGCGCACCGACTGGGAACTTTCCTGGGACCCGCCTCCCGAAGACTCGGACGGGGCCTTTGACGAATATGTCAGCGATCCCGCAAAGCCGGTTCCTTACACCGACACCATAGCCGCGGGCATGGTCAAAGAGTATATGGTGGAGGACCAGCGCTTTGCGGCCCGCCGCCCCGATGTCCTGGCCTATGCGACCCAACCTCTCGAGCGGGATATCACCCTGGCCGGGCCGGTGACGCCCTGCCTGTACGTCTCTACCACCGGAACGGACTCGGACTTCATCGTGAAACTGATTGATGTCTATCCGGATGACGCGCCGGAAACAATGCCCAATGCCGAGAATGTCCGTATGGGAGGTTTCCAGCAGCTGGTTCGCGGGGAGCCGTTCCGCGGGAAATACAGGGAAAGCTTCTCGGATCCGAAACCCTTCGTCCCCGGGGAAGTCACGCGTCTGCAGTTCGGCATGCCCGATATCTTCCACACATTCCGGAAGGGTCACCGCATCATGATCCAGATTCAGAGCAGCTGGTTTCCACTTGTGGACCGTAATCCTCAACAGTTTCTGGATATATACAGCGCCGGGCCCGGGGACTTCAGGAAGGCGACGCAGAGGATATACCGGTCCCGCAAGAACCCGTCCTGCGTCATTCTGAACCAGATCCCCTGACCGATTTTGCCGGCCATGGCGTTGGAAGACCGGCCTTGTCCGGACTTCGGGAGGGCTTGCCTGGACCGTTATTTGAGGCATAACGAGAATTTTGTTCCCGTTCTGGAATTAAGAAAGCTGGATCCATTCCGACTCCCGGCTTCTTAAATCGCCGCGCGCAGGATAATGCCCGGAATTCCATTGCCCGATCCGGCGCGAGGGAATTTCAGGGGGCGAAGCCCCTTATCGGTTGCTTTGAGGTAAACCGCCGCCTCAGGCGGCGCGACATGAAAAGCCTCCGCAGATACGGCGTGAGCTGCCGGTTCGAGAAGCCCCGAACAGGGCTTTGTGAAGGCCCCCTGTCGGGGCGCTGCCCCAATCGTGGGAGCTGCATGAAATCACACGCTCTGCGCAGTGTTGATTCTCGAATGCCGGCTATCGAAACATGAGGGCGCGCAGGGTGTCCCAGAAGCCCTTCCACGAGCCGAAGGTGTCGTTGACGGCGCTGGCTTCGTAGCCGCTGTGGACCATGCAGTTTGCGCACAGGGGATTCCCCGACTCTCTCCCGTACCTGGTCCAGTCCGTCTTTTCCATCAACTCGGAGAAACTTTCGACATAGCCGTCCGCGAGGAGATAGCACGGCCTTTGCCAGCCGAAGAGGTTGTAGGCGGGCATGCCCCAGGGTGTGCAGGAATAGTCGCGCAGTCCCATCAGGTATTGGAGAAAAAGAGGGCTTTGATTGAATTTCCAGCTTTTCCTGCGGTGCCCCAGAATCCGCATGAAAAGTGCCCGCGTCTCGGACCGGTCGAGAAAATTCATCTTGTCGGGAGCCCTGTCGTAGCAATAGCCCGGGGAAAGGGTCATCCCCTCGACGCCGAGTTCCATCATCTCGTCGAAAAAGGCGCGTATGGCTTCGGGGTCCGAGTCTTTGTACAGCGTCGTGTTGGTGGTCACGCGGAATCCGCGGCGGAGCGCCGCGCGAATGGCTCGGACGGCCGTGTCGTAGACGCCCTCCCGGGACACCGAACGGTCGTGAAGCTCTCTCGGTCCGTCCAGGTGGACGTTGATCGTGAAATATCGGCTTGGACGGAAAGCCGGGAGTTTTTCTTCCAGAGCAAGGGCGTTGGTGCAGAGATAGACGTATTTCCCGCGGGCGACGAGGCCGCCCACGATTTCAGCTATCCGGGGGTGCAAAAGCGGCTCGCCTCCCGGGATGCTGACCATGGGGGCGCCGCACTCCTCCGCAGCTCGAAAGCAGTCTTCCGGGGCTAGTTGCCGCCTAAGGATCTCTGCGGGGTATTGGATCTTGCCGCAACCCGCGCAGGAGAGATTGCAGCGGAACAGGGGTTCCAGCATCAGCACCAGCGGATACCGTTCTTTCCCCGAGGCTTTCTGCTGTATCACGTAGCGGGCTATGGCGGACATCTGCGATATCGGAACGCCCATGTCTTCCCTTTCGCGGCCAAATGGTATCGCATTCGGGGCGCCCGGCGAAGCCCAATCGGCGCCTCATTCAATATGCTGCGGTTTAAAGAGAAAAGAGAGCGAGCATGGCGCCGATCGCCATCCGGCTTCTTTACAGGTGCGGCAACCTTAAACCCGGCGGCTTCGCCGGGGGATGCCTGCAGCTGCGCACGGGTGTCTTGATTCAGGCCGGATGCATGCTTTACACTGCGACCCGACGGGCGTTCCCGCCGCCGGCGGGATGCGCGGCGGGCGCCGCTGTGTTGATAATGAACCGATTCCATCATCCCTGAGGCAGGCTATGGCGAAGACAGACCGCGACGACGCAGACAATACCGATCGAAGGGGACTCGGCCCGATTTCACGGCGGGATTTCGCGATCGGCTCGGCTGCCATCCTCGGGGCCGCCGGAGCCGAAATGCAAGCCAAAACCATCGTACGCCTCGGCGGCGGCCCGGCCGCTGTCCCCGCCGTCACCCCCGGACTTTCGGCTTCGGATTCGGCCCGGAGCATACGGCTGACGGTCAACGGCTGGAAATATGAAGTGAAAGTGGAACCGGAATGGGTTCTGCGGGACGTGTTGCGGGGTCAACTGGGTCTGCTGTCCATAAAGGACATGTGCAACGGACACGGCGCCTGCGGTTCCTGCACGGTCCTCATAAATGGGCGCCCGGTGCTTTCCTGCATGACGCTGGCCTGCGAATGCGACGGCGCAAACATCGAGACCGCGGAAGGCGTCGCCGTTTCCAGTCCGCGCCTGATCGACGCCTATGTCATGAACCACTGCATGCAGTGCGGCTACTGCACGCCGGGCTTCGTCGTCACGGCCAAGGCCCTTCTCGACCGCATCGCGAACCCGACGGAAGATGAGATTCGGGACGCGCTGGGGGGCAACATCTGCCGATGCGGGACCTACCCGCAGCACATTCTGGCGGTGCGGGAGGCCGCGACCGGCCAAAGGAGCGAAGGCCCTTCGACCGCGGGATAGGCCGCGGGCGGGCCTCAGGGAGAGGAGCAGACGGGGTATGAAGACTCTGAATAAATTCGCCCACATTAATGCGAAGACGGTGGAAGAGGCGGTCGCGCTCCTGCGGCAGGGCAACGCGGTGGCCAATGCCGGGGGGACGGACCTGTTGGGCACCCTGAGGTTCGAGGTCCTGCCGACTTATCCCGAGGTACTGGTCAATCTGAAAACCATTCCGGGGCTGGATTACATCCGGGAGGAGGGGGGCGTCCTCAAAATCGGCGCGCTGACAAGGCTGCACGACATCGCCGGCAACGGGACCGTGAGAGCCGGGTACACGGCGCTGGCGCAGGCGGCCTCGCGGGTGGGAACGCCGCATATAAGGGAAATGGGGACCCTGGCGGGCAATCTGTGTCAGATGACGCGGTGCTGGTATTTCCGAAAGGAAAACAACCGTTTCCATTGCCTCAGAAAGGGCGGGAAAACCTGCTACGCGATGTCGGGAGACAACCGATACCACTCGATATTCGGCGCGGTGAGGATGTGCCTGGCGGTGAATCCCAGCGACACCGCTCCGGCGATCGTGGCCCTCAACGGGAAGATAAGGACCAGCAAGAGGCTGATAGAGGCGGAGAAGTTCTGGGATGCGGCGATACCGGGCTCCACCGTGCTGGAGCCGGACGAGATCGTGACGGAAATACAGATTCCCGCGCCCGCGCAGGGAGTGAAGAGCGGTTTCATGAAGTTCGCTCTCCGCAAGTCGATCGATTTCCCCATCGTCAACTGCGCCGCGGCGGTCGGAGGAGGCGGAGCCAGGATCTGCCTGAACGCCGTGTACAACAAACCCTATCGCGCCTTCGGCGCGGAAAAGGCGATCGAGGGAAAAAAAATCGACGCGGATACCGCCGATGCGGCCGCGGCGGCGGCCGTCTCTGAAGCCCGGGCCCTGCCGGGCGATAAAAACAAGTGGAAAATCCCAATCGCGAAGGCCATGGTCAAGCGGGCCATTCTCGCCTGCGCCTAGATTATGCGCGCCGATCCTCCCCGGCAAAAGCGGAGGCCATAGAGCCGCCGGCCCTCAAAAAATCCGCATGGCGCGCGGCGCCGGCCCTGTTCTCTCATTTCCCTGAACCGCAGGATGTCGAATGATGGAGTTCAAAGTTCAGACGTGATTTCTGCGGTTCCACATTCGATATTCCGCAACGCCGGGTTGGCGGTTTCCGTCTGAAAAAGGCGAAGAGGCATGCGACGGTATCGGTCCAGCAGAGGCCGCCTATCGGGCAAAGCCGGCGGCTTTCCCGACGGGTCAGCGTTCCGGGGATTCGACGGCGCGCACCTCAAAATCGGGCGGATTCTTCAAATGCCTTTTTACGGTGCAGGACTCCGCGGCCCGTACAGCCGCCGGAATATACTTGGACGGGAATCCCGGAGGGAGCTGAATATCCAGGGTGATTTTGCGGAGCATTTTGGTCTCGGGGTCTCGTTCCGCGCGCTGGGTCAAACGCATCCCCTCGGTGTCTATTCCGCGCGAATCGCAGAATTGAAGCACATAGTATCCCGCGCAGGCGGCGAGAGAAGCGAGGAAAAGATCGAAGGGTGACGGGGCGGAATTATCCCCGCCGTAGCTTTGGGGTTGATCCGTCCGCACGGTAAAGGGGCCGACATGGGCGTCCACGCGGCATCCTCCGGGAAAATCAACAGAGATCTCCATAAATTGAAACCTTTCAACGTGGATTTTGAAAAAAGCGGCCTGAAGTTCGGGCTGGCAAACCGGTGCACGGCCGGCTTCATCGGGCCACGGTTCAACCGCCTGCGGGCGCGCAACGTGCGTCGCTGCCGGCCTTCGGGACCGAGGCGAAGTTCGATACTTTTTCCTCCAGTTCCCGGCCTTTGCAGACCGGGCAAACCGCGTCCGCCTTGTCGGAAGGCCGCATCGCCAGTTTTTCAAATTCAGCGCCGCATTTCATGCATATATACTCATAAATAGGCATCGGCGATCTCCAACCGGCGCATTCAGCCAACCTCCATGCGCCGCTGAGAATATAACATCGCTGTCCGGAACTGTCATCCTTGAGGCGGGGATTCCTGCGCGCTCGCGGTTTCGGCAGAAGAGGGCGCGCGCGTGAAGGAGCGTTTTCCCCGTTATCCTTTCCTCAGACGGCGTTTTGAAATGCTCGGACCGGGCAGGAAGACGGATGTCTCGTTGTCTTGGATGGCTCCGGAGATTTGACGCGAGAAGGTTTTTATCCCTTGTTGAGCGAGTTGAGGAATTCCGCGTTGCTTTCCGATTTCCGCAGTTTGTCCAGGAGGAGGTCCATGGCCTCGTCTATGGAAAGCGGGCTGAGCACCTTACGCAGGATCCATATTTTGTTGAGGTCGGCGCCGTCCACGAGGAGCTCTTCCTTCCGCGTTCCGGAACGATTGATGTCGATGGCCGGGAAGATGCGCTTGTCCACCAATTTGCGGTCCAGGATGATTTCCATGTTGCCGGTTCCTTTGAACTCCTCGAAGATCACGTCGTCCATGCGGCTGCCGGTGTCGATCAGGGCCGTCGCCATGATGGTGAGACTCCCTCCCTCCTCGATCTTGCGCGCCGCTCCGAAGAAACGCTTCGGTTTCTCGAGAGCGTTGGCGTCCACGCCGCCCGAGAGGACCTTCCCGCTCGAGGGCACGACGGTGTTGTAAGCGCGCGCGAGGCGCGTGATGCTGTCGAGCAGGATGACCACGTCCTTCTTGTGTTCCACGAGGCGTTTGGCCTTCTCCATCACGATCTCGGCGACCTGGACGTGCCGTGATGCGGGCTCGTCGAACGTGGAACTGATGACTTCGCCCTTGACCGAGCGTTCCATGTCGGTGACTTCTTCCGGCCGCTCGTCAATCAGTAAAACGATCAGGAATATCTCGGGATGGTTCGTGCTTATAGAGTTGGCGATGTTCTGCAGAAGCATGGTCTTGCCCGTTCTCGGCGGAGACACGATCAGGCCTCTCTGGCCCTTGCCGATCGGCGTGAAGATGTCCATCACCCGCGCGGAGAGATTTTCCCTCACGGTTTCCAGGCGGATCCTTTCATGAGGATAGAGGGGCGTCAGATTATCGTAGAAAATACGGTGCCGCGCCTCTTCCGGCGGCTCGAAATTGACCGCGTCCACCTTGACAAGGGCGAGATACCGTTCGCCCTCATTGGGCATCCGGATCTGCCCGGAGACGATGTCGCCCGTGCGCAGGTCGAATTTCCGTATCTGGGAAGGGGAGATGTATATGTCATCCGGTCCGGGGAGATAACTGTAATCGGGAGACCGAAGGAAACCGTACCCCTCGGGGAGCACTTCGAGCACGCCTTCGGAGAAAATAAGGCCGTGCTTTTCGGCCTGGGCCTGCAAAATGGCGAAAATAAGATCCTGCTTGCTCATTTTGCCCGCTTCGGCGATCTTGTACTTTTTGGCGATCTTGGCGAGATCCTTGATGTTCAGGGCCTGAAGCTCGCTGATGTGAAGCTGCTCTCCTTCCTTGTCCAGGGCTTCCTGGATGGGGATTTTCTTGTCTCCCGAAACGTCGTTTGTTCGGATATCCTTGTCTGCCATATTTCTCCTAACAGGGATTGAATCTGATCCGGCGCCGGCCGGCGTGAGGATTCAGGATTGTTCGCAAAATGGAATTTTAGACCCGCACCGTCAGGATTGCCAGATCATTTTGAAAATGCGCCATTGCGCCGGCCCGGGATTTCGAAAAATCCGATGCGCGAGCGTGAACGGCCGCGAACCGTCTCAAACCGGCCCGACGCCTCTTTCCGCCGGCCTTTTTACTTTATCCCCAGGTCGGATTTCGCCTTCGCCAGAACCTGGTCGAGCCCGTCCAGAGTGTTGTTATGGCGGGCTTTATATAATTCCTCCAGATATTTTTGCGCCCGGGCGGCGTAAGTCTTGTTCAATGCGACACATCGGGCAAAGGCCTCGATGGCCCCTTCCGGATCCTTGCTTTGCCATTTACACATGCCGATGAAACAATGGGCGTCGTCCTTTTGCGGGTCGAATTTTGCGGATTTCTCAAACAGCTCCAGGGCCTTTGCATAGTCCTTGTTCGCGTAAATACCCGACGCGATGATCCCGTAAGCGAAAGCGCGCGTGGGGTTCCAGGCCGCCTCCTGGACATTGGGAGGCGTCCTGTCGCCGTAAGCTTCCATGACCCTGGAATACAGATCTATCGCGGGCTGCGCCTCCTGCTTCTGGAGGTGGATCTGAGCCATTTGAAGGGCCACGGTGTAGGCCTGCTCTATCGGGAACTCGGCGAGGATCTTACGGCCGTATTCCAGGTATTTGTCCGTGTTCTGCGATCTGAGATAAACATCGGCCAGCACGGAAAGGAGGGCCTTATCCGGCGCAAGCGTATAGGCTTTTTCAGCGGCCTCAGCGGCCTTCGGGAAGTTGTTGGACTGATAGTAGACCCCCACGAGGGCCGACAGGAGCATTTTTTGCGAAGGAATCAGCTGATCCTTCAGGAACTCCTCCACCCCGACCGGGATCCCGGCCTCCCGAACCGTTTTCTCGTCCGGCAAGGCGGCGAGAAGGCCTTCTATCATGGGGCCCGCCTTCGCCAAGTTCTTTTTTTCGATCTCCGGTTTCACGCATTCCACGTAGTCCGTGACCGCGTAGAGGAGGATTCTTGAAATGGGATGCTCTTTCACAAAGCCCATAAGGAGATCCGCCCGCTTCTGGGCGTCCGTCTCCTTCTTAATCGCCTCATACTGCGCAAAATCCCTTTTGTATTGGAAATCGGAAAGCGGAGAGATCTTTTCCTGGGACACCAGGTTCGGGACTCCACACAAAAGCAGGAACGCCGCGACGGAGCCGATGAGTCCTGAAATCCGATGCTGAGCTTTAACGGTCATAAAGGTTACTCCTGGGAAGAAGGTCCGATCCTAGAAATACAGGGCCGCAATATCCTCTCAAGGCGCAAAGCCTCCGACACCCGCTTCGAGAACGAAACTCAAAAAACATCTTGGGATAAAGGTTCTAATGGACAGGGTCTCTGTGTCAAGGCAAATGCGATGCAGCATCCCTCATCCGGACCCGCCGACGGACCTCGCCTGCGGTCCCGGTTCCGCCGGACGCTTCATGGTTAAGAGCCACCGGTTCCCCGGGTACCAAAGCATCCGGCGCAATTCATAGCGCCCCGCGATCCTGGCGCCCTTGAAGTCCAGGGTCCAATGCGTTGGGGACAGGATTCGGATCTCGACGCATCCGGCGTCCCAGACCAGGACACGCCCGCGCCCGAAAGCTTCCTCTTCGAAGCTGCTGTTGTCGATGGATTCGGCCGGGTAGCTTTCCCGCTCTATAGCCAGTCTCCTTGCCCCGACTTGCCGGGGCGGCTCCTTCAAGAGGGACCATGAGCGGAGGATATTGTCCTGGATAATGCGCAAATCGAAGTGCGGCCTCCCGGCCTTGTGCTGATGAATCACAAACCTCGATGCCATAGGACGTATCAGACGCTTGCCCCCGCGCTTGAAATGTGACAGTATTTTGGCCTAAACGGCCATGGACATCCAAGTCGAATCTCACGACGACCGCCGAATCCTTCACATCCAGGGCAAGATTACATTTGAACATTGCTCGGAGCTGCAAAGCCGCCTTGACTCCATTTTGGACAAAGGGGTCCGCGAGGTGGTGCTGGATTTCAGGGAAGTCCCTTTTATCGACAGTTCCGGGGTGGGTGAAGTGCTGCGCCTGTTCAAGCGCGTGAAGGAGTCGGGAGGCCGCATCGTGCTGGCCAATCCCAATCGCAAGCTGCGGGAACTGTTCGCGATGTACCGCTTCGACCAGTTCATGGAAATCATCGAAGAACCGGCGCATGGAAAGAATGACTAGACGGCGCGACACGCGCGGAAGGCGTCGGCCGGCATGGCTGAGCTTGCTGGGGATGGCGGTTTTATGTTCGGCGGCGCTGGCGCAGCGTCGTCCGGCGATGCCGCCGGATTTGCCGGTTTCGCCCGCGGATCTGGAGCGGAGCGAAAAGCCCGTCGTGTTGAAAATGCGCGTCGAGGAGGGGAGGGTGACGGCGGAGATCGCCGACTGCCCTCTGCAGAACGCTCTTACGGAATTGGCGGAGCGGACAGGGATTATTTTTGAGGTGCGCTCTCAGCACAACCCGCCGGTCTCCGTGTACCTGGACCGGGTTCCTTTGGCCGAGGCGATTCAACGGATCGCGTCGGACAGCAACGTGATGTTCCTTTACGCCCCGGGGGGCCCAGGGGCTGAAAGCATCAGCCTGGTCCGGATATTTCCCCGGGAAAGGGAACCCGCCCAGCCGGGAATCCTTTATCTGGGCACGGGTGCCGTCACGAAACGCGGCAGCCCGGAGGGCGCATCGCAGGAGACGTCGGCAGACGCCCCAAAATAAACGGCGTATCAGCCGGAAACCGGAGCGCCGGCAGTCTATTCGGGAGGTTTTCGCCGCCCATGAACGGGAATTCGAGACGTTTTCGACGGATATATGCGGCTTTCCTTCTCACCCTCCTGGCCGGTTGCGCCTGGGCCTTCGGCCAGGCGCCGCGCGAGGGTTTTAGAGAGAAGGTGGATGAGATCGTTTCGGAGGCATACCGGGCCGCGGCCAGGAAGTTCCCGTGCAAGGTGAAGACCCGCGGAAAGCCTGCGATATTGCGCTGGCAGCAGGTGGATCGCTGCCTCAACGACGCCAATGACAGGGTGGACTGGGAAGACCTGTCGCAGCGGATTCAGGAACTTCGCAAAAACAGCGGGTATTCCGCCGCGGACGCACTGTCGGTCATAGAATCCTCCCTGACGGCTCACGCGTTGCCTTACGAGAGGGTCTTTGCGGTCAAAAACAGTAAGGCTCTCCTGCCTCTCACCAATTCGCTGCTCAAGTTTCTCCCCGAAGGTTCTCTGTTGAACCTCCCCGTATTCGACAAGTCCGGATCTCGACTGGGGGAATTCGCGGGCGCATTTGCCTTCGAGAAGAGCGGCGGACTGAACGCTGCCAACACGTTCCGCATGTATCTTTTTCAATACACGGACGCCAAGGGTCAAATGCAGACGCCGGCGATTCTGGGCCGCCTGCTGCTTGATTCCTACGGCGTGCCGTGGAAGGATGCCGTGTCTCAGCCGGGATTCCGCCTCGGCACCGACAGGCTCGTCCTGAAGCGCTGACG
>CAYZTZ010000019.1:21552-35407 GCA_964481255.1 uncultured Acidobacteriota bacterium
CTGAAGCGCTGACGGCGGGTTCACTCGCTCCGCCGCCCGCCGACCTGGGCGTACCATTCGATCTGCCGGGCGATGCCTCTCAGCACCCCCACATCGGAAGCCTCGAGGCCCGCCCTGCCCAGCATCCGGCGGAGAACGAACATCATGTGGCGGGCATTCTGCGGCTGGAGGAACCCGATTTTGAGGAGAGCGCGCTCCAACTGCATATACATGGCTTCAACCTGTTCCAGGGGCGCCAGCCTGGGGGCGCGGGCGGGCTCACGCTCCAGGCTCCCCAGAAAAAGCTCGTAGGCCACAAGCATGACGGCCTGGGCGAGGTTGAGGCTTGTGGCCAGGCGTTGCGTGGGAATCCGGATCAGAAGCTGGCAAAGCCGCAAATCGTCGTCAACCAGTCCCGTGTCTTCGGGGCCGAACAGGATCCCGATCTTCTGCCGCGCCGCGTGATCGAGAATCCGCGGCACAAGGGAGCGAAGGGAGCAGGCCCCCTCGCGGTACCCGCCCCTTTTCCCCGTCGTGCCCGCCAGGAGGCGGAAGCCGCGCAGAGCGCCCTTCAGCGACCGGAACGTTTTCGCCGAATCGAGGATGGATCCGCCTGCCCTGGCCATCCTGTAAGACTCTTCGTTCAGCGCGCATTGGGGCGCGGCCAGGATGAGATGCTTCAGTCCCATATTGTGCATGGCGCGCGCCGCGGACCCGATGTTCCCCGGATGTTTCGTTCCGGCAAGAATGATGGATATGTTTTCGAGGCCCATGGCGATACTCTAAAACATGAAATGCCCTCCCCGCCACTCCTTTGCCCGTTGAAGGAAGCGTCCCTGAGGGACGGGCGGCCGCGGCTTTCTTCCCGGGGGCGTTCCTCGCCGCGTCCTCTCAGCGCGCACCAACTCGGAATCCGGCCCGAAATGTGAGACAATTCCGCCGGCCCGGGATCTAAAGGGAAGGGGAAAGGAAAAGAATGCGCCGTCCATATTTTCTTGTTCTGATCATCGCCTTAGTGAGCCCCTGCGCGTTTTCCCAAACTCGGCCTGCGCCCGGGTCCCCGCCGGCGGGTCCCGAGGCGCCCAATGCGGAGTTTGCTCCCGAACAGATCATCCGCAGATTCGCGGAAAAGGAGGCCGAGTTCTACGAAGCCTGGATGCAGTACGCCTATACGCAGACGGCCGTGATCCGCGTCCTGTCGGTGGACGGCGTTCCGCAAAAGGAAAGCATGACCATTGTCTCCGAGGTCGTCTTCAAGGACGACGGAACAAGGGAAGTCCGGACCGTCCGGCGCAGCGGCCGGCTGCGGAGCGTGATTTTTACGATGGAGGACCAGGAGGTCCTCGACAACATCAACCCCTTCGCCCTGACGACGAAGGAACTTCCCCTTTACAATCTGAAGTACGAGGGGAAGGAAAGGGTGGATGAACTGGACTGCTACGTCTTCTCGGTCAAACCGAAAAAGATCAGGAAGGGGCGGCTCTATTTTGAAGGGAAGATATGGGTGGACGACGTGGACCTGCAGGTCGTCCGGACGGTCGGAAAGGCCGTCCCCCAGAGCAGGGAAAACCAGTTCCCGGAGTTTGAAACGATCCGCCAGATGATCGATAACAAGTACTGGTTCCCCGTGTGGACGCACGCGGACAGCAGGCTTCGTTTCCCGAACCAGGTCGTCCGGGTGGAAGAGACCGTTACGTACGAGAATTACAGGAAGTTCGGCTCCAGGGCGACGATCCGCTACGAAAGCCCGACAGCCCCCGACGAAGATCCAGAGTGAAGGCGCGGTCGGTCCGGCTCCTGCGCGGGAGGACGCGCCCTCCCCCGGCCGGATGCGGCTAACCCGAAAGGTGGAACTCAATCTCGCGCACGTCCCCGAAGGACTCCACCATGTATTTTTTAAGCTTGGCGACCAGTTTTTTCTCCGCCACGCGCACGGCCTCGCGGGATATGCCGTATCTTTCGGCTATCTGCTGGAGCGTTTCAGGCTTGTCCGCAATAAGCCTCTGATTCAGGATGACCTTCTCGCGCTCGGACAGAGTTTCGGCGAAATCGGCGAATTTCTTTTCCAGAAGCTCGCGGAATTCCCCATGGGCTATTTTTTCGTCCACGCTCTGTTCCATGAGATGCAGGGTGTCGATATAGCGCGTGTCGGAATCTCCCTCCCTCACGGGCGCGTCCAGCGAAATATCCACGCCGGCCATGCCCTGCTCCACTTCGAGCAATTCCTGTTCCTCGACGCCCAGGTTTTCCGCGAGAAGCTTGGAGGTCGGCACAATCCCCTTGGCCTCCAGCTCCCGCTTCTCCCGGTTCAGGTTCATGAGGATCTTTCTCCGGACGTTGGTAGTCCCTATCTTGACGAGCCGCGCATTGTCGAGCAGAAACTTCAGGATATAGGCCTTGATCCACCAGGCGGCGTAGGTGGGGAGGCGCGTGCCGCGGTGCGGATCGAAGCGCTTGACCGCCTGGATGAGGCCCAGATTCCCCTCCTGTATCAGGTCCAGCAGATTGCGATAGACCTTTTGATAAATCATGGCGATCTTCACGACCAGCTTGAGGTTCGAGGTCACAAGGCGGTAGGCGATCTCCCGGTCCCCCGTCTCGTAATAACGCAGAGCCAGCGAATGCTCTTCGTCCCGGCTCAGCGGGGTGAACCGGCTGATCTCGGCCAGATAACGGCGCAGCGGATCGTAGCGCGTGATTTCGGTCGAATCGGAACCGACGATCTCCACGTCCTCGACCGAATCTTCGGAAGGGAAAGACTGTTCCAGGCCGGCCTCATCGCTTTCCATCATGGAGTCCATTATAGGGGATCGCCCGGAAACAAGCAAAAAAGCTCGTGCCGCCGGTATTTGGAGGAAGGGGCGCACCGCTCCGGCCGGCCGTGCTGAAACGAATAAGATTCTGCAGACCCGTCCGGCGGATAAGCGGTTTTGGGGCGGGATATCGGACGCAATGCCCGCGGCTCGATTCTCTTATCTCTGGAAGAAGCTGCGCGTCTTTACGGCAGAGTCGCCTGTCGGCTGCGGAAGGGCTCTGCTATTTCTTCCGCGCCTTGGCCGGAGCGATTCCGCGCCCCACCATGAGCTCCAGGTCTTCCTGCAGGGCCTGCAGGTCCTCCTCGTGTTCGACCTCCTGCTCGAGAATTGTCAGGGCGATATTGTAGGTCACCATGTCCTTGTCTTTGGTGACGTCCATCATATTCTTGTAAGTCGAAATGGCGCACTGCTCGCCTGCGATATTCTGTTCGAGCAGCACGCTGACATACGGATCGTCGGGCGCGTCATACGCGCAGGGGCTCAGCGTGAACCACTTCTTGGGATCCGTGACCGGCGTGCCGCCCAGCTGCACGATCCGCGTCGCCAGAAGCACCGCGTGATTCAGCTCCTCCGTTGCGTGAAGGTTGAGTTCCGCCGCGACGGCGTCCTTCATAGGCCCCTTGATGACTTTGGCTCCCAGCCAGTATTGATAGTAAGCCAGCCACTCGCTGGCGTATGCCTCGTTCAGCAGCCTGAGCAGCTTGTCGATATCCATTCCGATGATTTCACGGCCCCTAGTGCCCATGCGATCCTCCTCTGCGGCCGACCCTGTCGGTTCATGTTTTTCGCGGAGGTTCCCATTCCCCCGCAATACTTCCCGGCTCCAATCGAAGACAAAATATAACACCTCTTAATGGTTTCCTGAAGCGGAGAAAATGCCCGCCGGCCGCCTATAAACAGACGACGGCCGGCACTCGGGAAGGCATTTTATCCCCCGGCGATTTTCATTGATTGTCATTCCTTAATGGATCCGCCGTTTCGCGGCTTCGAAACGACTCGCCGCCCAATTCTCCTTGTGCCCGGATTATGATTGTCCTATAAGTAAATCTCGGTCCGGCGCCGGCCGTCGCGGTCCGGCCGTGCGGGAGGGAAGAAGAGGAAGCCGCGATCATGCACCACTTCGCCTATCACGGGGACGAGCTTCATTGTGAAAACGTTCCCTTGCGGGATATCGCCCGCAGGATTGGGACGCCGTGCTATGTCTACAGCCTTGAAACTCTGAGGCGCCATTTCACCGTTTTTGACGGGGCATTCGAAAACATACCCCACCTGACCTGCTACTCGGTCAAGGCCAACGGCAATCTGGCCATCCTGGCGCTCTTCGCGGGACTCGGCGGAGGCGCCGACATCGTTTCCGGAGGAGAACTGTTCCGGGCGCGGCGGGCCGGCGTCCCCGCCGACCGGATCGTCTACTCGGGCGTCGGTAAGACCCAGGCCGAGATCGACTACGCCCTCCGGGAAAACATCCTCATGTTCAACATCGAGTCCGCGCAGGAACTGGAGGCGATTGACGGCCGCGCCGCCTCGCTGGGGACCAGGGCCGGAATCGCTCTGCGCGTGAATCCCGACGTGAATCCCAAGACCCACCCCTATATTTCCACCGGCCTCAAGAAGAACAAGTTCGGGATCGATATCGAGCAGGCTATCCAGTCCTATAGGCGGGCCGCGGAACTGAAACATGTCGAAATTCTCGGGGTCGACTGCCATATCGGCAGCCAATTGACGGAGACGGCGCCCTTTGTCGAGGCTCTGGAACGCCTCAAGCTGCTGATCCGGCGTTTGGACACGATCGGCATCCGCATCCGATACCTCGATCTGGGAGGGGGATTGGGGATCCCTTACCACGAAGAGGAACCGCCCCCGCCGAGCGAATACGCGCAGGCGATCGTTCGTGAAATCGGCGGGCTGCCTTGCAGGCTGATCCTTGAGCCGGGGCGCGTGCTCGTGGGGAACGCCGGCGTGCTTCTGACGCAGGTTCTTTACACGAAAAAAACGGAAAGCAAGGAATTCATCATTGTGGATTCCGGAATGAATGATTTGATCCGGCCCAGCCTCTACGGAGCCTATCATGAAATACGTCCCGTCATCCGGCGGCAGGCGGAGTTCCGGGTCGTGGACGTCGTGGGCCCGATCTGCGAATCGTCGGACTTTCTCGCACGGGACCGCCTGCTGCCCGTCATGCAGCCGGGCGAAATGCTGGCGGTAATGAGCGCGGGAGCCTACGGCTTCTCCATGGCCTCCAACTACAACGCCAGAACCCGTCCCGCGGAAGTCTTGGTCCAAGGGGACCGTTTTCATGTCATCCGGGAACGCGAATCCTGGGAGGATCTGATCCGCGGGGAATCCATTCCCGATATACTACAGGGGGCGACGCGTCTATGAACCGGGAAACGCCGCGGCGAATACCCTTCATGAAAATGACCGGAACCGGCAATGATTTCATCCTGATCGACAACCGGAACGGCCTTGTCGACGCCGATCATTGCCGGGACCTCGTCCGCCAGGCGTGCCGCCGCAAGCTCTCCGTCGGCGCCGACGGGCTGATCCTGATCGAGAACGACCCGGAAGTGGATTTCAAATGGCGCTTTTTCAACGCCGACGCCAGCGAGGCGGAGATGTGCGGCAACGGGGCCCGATGCGCGGCCCGCTTCGCCCGTCTCAAGGGGATCGTCGCTCGGCCTCAAATGCTCTTTCGCACGCTTGCCGGCGTCATCCGGGCCGAAATTCACGACCGGCGGGTCAAAGTGCAGATGACGCCGCCCCACAGCCTCCGGACCGGCATCGAGCTGGACCTGGATGGGAATCGCCTCGATCTGGATTTCATCAACACCGGAGTTCCCCACGCGGTTTCATTCGCGGCGGACGAAAATGCCCTGGAATCCATCGACGTCGACCGCCGGGGACGCGCCGTGCGGTTTCACGCTCAATTTCAGCCTGCGGGAACCAATGTCGACTTCGTCTGGGTGAAGGATGCGCACAGCATCTCGGTGCGGACCTACGAACGGGGCGTCGAAGGGGAGACGCTGGCCTGTGGGACCGGCGCCATCGCGTCCGCCCTCGTCGCCGCCGTGCGCGATCGGGTTCATTCGCCCGTGGAGGTGCGCACGCGGAGCGGCGAATTCCTGACCATTTATTATGAGACGGAGCCTGAGGCGCACCGGGGTTTTGAAATCCGCTTCAGGGAGGTATGCCTGGAAGGGGAGGCGCGCGTGGTCTATGAAGCGGATCTTTGGGATGAAACGCTATAGAGGCGCCGTTTCGCCGGAATCAGGAAGGCACGGCCGCGCCGGCGGATCGGCAGGCTGCGGAGGAGGCGGGACGCGGCCTTATCCAAATCCCTCGGCCGGAGCCGGCAGGCATCAGGTCCAATGGCCGCTGAGCTGTTCCAGAAGCGCTTTCTTGGACAGGGCTCCGACAAGCGTTTGCACCGGCTGTCCGTTTTTAAAGAGAATCAGCGTGGGGATGCTCTGAACATTGAACTGCTCCGCAGTCGCCGGATTCAGATCCACGTTTATTTTGACGATCTTGATCTGCCCCGCTTTCTCGCCGGCCAGATCCTCCAGAACGGGCGCCATCATGCGGCAGGGCGCGCACCATTCCGCCCAAAAATCGACCAGAACGGGAGTCGGGGCCTCGAGCTCCCTGCGGAAGCCGATATCCGTGCCGTTGACAATCCAGGGCAGGGGATTGCGGCACCTGCCGCAGACAGGGACCTGATCGCCGGACGCGGACTTGAGGCGGTTCCTGGCGCCGCATCGCAGGCAGGTGACGGCCGTTTCTTCCATGGATCTTCCCCTAATCTTTGAAAAAATTGCGGACAATGAACGCCACGTTTGCCGGCCGCTCGGCCAGCCGCCTCATGAAATAGGGATACCACTGTGCGCCGTAGGGGATGTAGAGGCGGACGTTATACCCTTCGCGGACCAGCTCCAGCTGCAGGTCGCGCCGAATGCCGTACAGCAGCTGGAACTCAAAATGATTTTTCGGGATCCCCATTGTCCGCGCGAATTCCATCGTCGCGCGCAGGATGGCTTCGTCATGGGTGGCGATCGCGTGGCAGCTTGGGCTGGTCAGCAGCATCTTCATGAGCTTGAGGAAATTGGCGTCGGTGTCCCTTTTCCTTGGGAACGCGACGTTCTCGGGCTCCTGGTAGGCTCCCTTGACCAATCGAATCCGGATTCCCGCCTTCAGCAGGCGGGCCGTGTCCTGTTCGCTCCGGTAGAGGTAGGACTGGATGACCGCGCCGACATTGTCGAATTTTTCGTGGACGCGCAGCACGATGTCGAGGGTCTTCCGGGTGTACGGGCTGTCTTCCATGTCCACGCGGATGAAATTGGCGCAGTCGCGAGCGCGCTCGACGATCTTAAAAAGCTGCCGCTCGCAGAATTCGGGGTCCTGGGCCAGCCCGAGTTGAGTCAGTTTGACCGATACGTTGCACCGGACCTTCTCGGTTTCAATTCTGTCCAGGATGTCCAGGATTTCGCCGGCCGCCCGGGACGCGTCCTCCCGCGATAAGGTGTTTTCGCCCAAAAAATCGAGCGTGCCGAGCATTCCCTGGTCGTTAGCCCTCCGGACCGCGACGATGGCGTCGTCCAGAGTATCGCCGGCGATAAAGCGCGAGGCTGTCTTGCGAAAAAAATTGAATTGAAGAGCGAAATTCTTAAAACCTTCCCGGCGGGCGAGAAAAAGGAAGAGGGACCGCAGCACGGATTCAACCTCCAGGAACGGCAGCCTGACAAAACGTTTCCGCCGCCGATTGTATCAGAATGCAGGGATTGGGGATTAGGGATTAGTGAGTGGGGGTTGGCGGCGATGCCCGAGACGGCTTGAGTCAAGTCAATGGAAACGGATTTGCAGGCGGTCCGCAGAACGGCGTATCGGCCGCGACCGGCATTCGGATGGTTTTCGCGGCGCATTCACGCCGCTTTTGGGGATTCGGAACCCGGGGGCCGGAAGCTATGCGGTTGACGCCGAAGCGATCCCGGAATAATATCGAAACGAAATGATCGTGCCGCTTTTCCCCTTGCCAAACGCGGTTCTGTTCCCCAAGACCCCCTTGCCCCTTCATATATTCGAAAAGAGATACCGGACCATGATCCGGGAAAGTCTCGCGGGCAGCAGACAGCTGGTCATCGCCCTGATGCGATCCGAACCGGACCCGGAAGCGGGCCGGCCGGGTCTCGCCTCGGTGCATGCGGTCGCGTGTCTGGGGGAAATAGAGAGCTATGAAGAGCTTGACGACGGCAAGTACGACATTGTCGTCGTCGGCATTCACCGCGTCCGCTTCATAAGGCAGGTGCGGCATTCCCCGTACCGCCTGGTGGAAGTCGCGAAGCTTGAGGATGCGGTCCTGGACGAGCAGTCCGCGGAAATCATAGGGCGGCACAATCACCTGGTGAGTCTTTTCAGCCGGTTCATGGAATTGGCCGCGGGCGCGGAACGAAACGTTATGGAATTCCTGCCCCAAATGGACTTCGAGTCGCTGGTCAACACGGCGGCGATGACGCTCAATCTACCCGCACTGGAAAAACAGGCTCTGCTGGAGATCGGCGACGCGTCCCGGCGATGCGACAGGCTCCTGCCCTTTCTGCAGCGGCAGATCGAGACTCTCGCTCTGGTCCGAAAATTCGAGCACCTTAAACCCGAGAGTCCTCATTTGAATTAATCCCGGCCAAGGGCTGCACGCTCTTTGAGCCCGGATAAGGAGCATCGGAGGCTTGATGGACCGATGGCAGCGAAGCCGTCTCACCCCGCTTGGGATATGAAGGGGAAATACCCGCCCTACCCCGCCGACCCGATCTCCGATATACGGGACATGTTCCTTAAAAGCACGGAAAGGTTCGGGGACAAAACAGCTTTGCAGCACAAGAAGGCGGGGAGCTGGGTGCCCATGACCTACACGGATCTTCGCCGCGAAGTGGAGCTCGCCGCCTGCGGACTGGCGGCTTTGGGATTGCGGCCGGTCAAGGGGAGACTCGCCATCGTGGGGGACAACCGTCCGGAATGGGCCGTCGCCTATCTGGCAGCCGCGTGCACGGGGATCGTGTGCGTTCCGATCGACAAGGATTTAATGGAATCTGAAGTGCGCAACATCCTGCATGTGTCCGGCGCCCGGTGCTTGATCGGGGACGACCGGCACATGGATATGGTCCTGGCGCTGCGCGGCGCTCTCCCGGATCTTGCGTTTGTCGTCGACATGGATGAGACGCGTCCCATGGAAGGCGTCCTTTCATACTCCGATTTGAAGCGCGCGGGGCGGGAACGGATGGATGGCGGCATCAATGACTTCAGCGAAGGACGAGTGTCCCCCGATCAGCTGCTCTCGATCCTGTTCACCTCCGGGACCACGGGCAATTCCAAAGCCGTCATGCTGACCCATGAGAACGTGGCCTCCAATATTGTGGACGCCGTGCGATGGGTCGATCTCCGTTCGGAGGACAGATTCCTGTCGGTTCTCCCCCTTCACCACAGTTACGAATGCACGGACGGTTTTCTGCTTCCCCTTTATCGCGGCGCGACGATCTCCTACGTCGAAAACCTGCGCCGCATCCCGGAGAACCTGGCGGAAACCCGTTCGACCGCCATGCTGGGAGTGCCGCTCCTGTGGCATGCCATGTACAGGAAGATCGAAGCCGCCATGGCGGAGAAAGGGATGTGGAGGTTGAAGGCGGCCCAAAAAGCGGCCGCTTTCTGCGAGAGAACGCTCGGCCTGAATATGCGCCGCGCACTTTTCGCGGGAGTGCACAGGCGATTCGGAGGCTGTCTGCGCATCCTCATCTCGGGCGGCGCCGCGATCGACCCCGCGGTCGCGAAGGGTTTCCGGGAACTGGGCTTCGAATTCCTTCAGGGATACGGCCTGACGGAATCGGCCCCGATCATCGCCGTGAACAGGAACAGGAGCTTCAGAGACGGCGCGGCCGGCCTGCCCCTTCCGAGCGTGGAGGTCCGGATCGCGGAAGACGGCGAGATCCTCGCCCGCGGCCCCAACATCATGCGGGGATATTACAACAACCCCGAGGCCACCCGGGAAGCCCTGGAAAACGGGTGGCTCCACACGGGCGACCTCGGCTACATGGACGCCGACGGGTTCCTTTATATTCAGGGAAGAAAAAAATCCGTTATTGTCACGCCGGCGGGGAAAAAGATCTACCCCGAGGAGGTGGAGGCCGAGATATTGAAATCGCCCTGCATTTCGGAATGCCTGGTTTGGGCGCGGGAGACGGACGACCCGGCGCGCACGCCCGTTATCGAAGCCGTCGTCGTTCCCGATCCGGAGTATTTCGGCGGGGAGGGACCCGGGGCGGCGGAGGCCGGCGACAGAAGCCGTATCGAGAGGCTTGTCCTCGGGGAAGTCAGGAAGAGATGCCGGAATCTGGCTGCCTACAAGAGAGTAGATAGAATTTCGGTACGCCATGAGGAATTGGAAAAGACCACGACGAAAAAGGTGAAGCGGTATCTGTATGCCGGCAAGACGGCGGGCCCGCATGGGAACGCGCCTTGAGGGAGAATCATGCCCGGGATGGAAGGTGGATCATGGACCGGCAACCTCCAACGGCCGGCCTTCGGGACATCATCGATGACAGATAAGGGAATGCCTTTTCCAGAGGAGCATCCATCGCGCTTACGCCTTTGCAAAGTCCGCCGCCCGCTAACCGCTGCCCGCTAACCGCTAACCGCTAGAGTAGCGACACCAGGTCGGAGAAAAGGGCGAAGGCGGTTTGATCCACGGACGGGTTGTTTTCGATCACGGCCAGTTCGCGCATGGTGTCGGTGTTCAGGATCAGGATGTTGCCCAGGCCGCGCACCGAGGCGAGGGGATCGGAGATTTCGAGTTCCTGCAGCTCGACTTTCCCGACCACTCTGCCTCCCTGGCGATAGGCCCTCGCCACCAGTCGAAGCCGTCGGTCGCGGCGGACGGCCGCGCGGGCGATCCGGCCCGTTTCCTCCGAGATGCCCTCGTGCTTGATATCCCAGGGTTTGACCCTGCCGCCCATCATGGCCTGAATCAAAATTGAAAGCTTGGCGGCTGCGTCCCATCCGTCGAGATCCAGGCGCGGGTCCGCCTCGGCGAGACCCAGGCTCTTGGCGTAGTCGAGAGCGGATTCGAAGGAGGTCCCCTGTTCCATCGCGGTGAGGATGTAGTTGGTGGTGCTGTTGATGATGCCGCGCAGGGAGCGGATGCGCGTCCCCGGCAATGTCTGGCGGATCAGATTGAAAACCGGGGCTCCGTCCATCACGGTGCCTTCGTACAGAAAACGGACGCCGCGCAGGCGCGCCAGCTCCGTGAGCCCGGCGAAATGCGCCGCCACCGGCCCCTTGTTGGTTGTGATGACGTGCAGGCCCGCGCCGAGCGCTTCACGGATATAGGTGGCCGCCGGTTCTCCGCTGAGGTCGAGCACGCTCATTTCAAAGAGGACGTCGGCGCCGCACTGGCGGATGAAATCGGTTTGCGACTCGCAGGCCGGTCCCGTGTTGAAGTGATCCAGGTTCGAGTGCCGCTTCCAGGAGCCGAGGATTTTCTTTACCGGCAATCCGCCGTGGTCGATGGCCGTGCCGTGGTTTTTTGTCGCGATTCCGGTGATTTTCCAATCGAGCCCGAAGTTCTTGAGAAACCATTTCCGCCGGTCGAGCAGGAGCCGCGCGAAGGCCCGGCCGACGTGTCCGAATCCGATGAACGCAAGATTAATCTGTCGAGTTTCCTGTTCCATCCTGAAAGGTCCCCGGCGCGCACAGCAAATTAAATGGTTGAGAAAGAAAGATTTTTTCCGCGCACATCTTAAGGAAAGCGGTTCGGGATTATCAAGAATTTATTTCATCCCGGCGCACGCAACAATGAGGGGCGGCGCGCAGCGGTTCCGCGGGTTTCAGGGCGGCGATTTTTTCTTGATTTTCACCAAATTTTCACCTATTTTAATTTCATGATTCTGGTCGGAACAAGCGGCTTCAGATACCGTGAATGGGTTCCGGTGTTTTACCCCCGGAACCTTGATCCGAATTTGTGGCTGAGCTACTACAGCCGCCGTTTCGGCTGTTGCGAACTGGGGTTTACGTACTATCGGATCCCGGAAGCCGCTACGGTTCAAGAAATTATCGAGCAGGCTCAGGCCGCGGTGCAGTTTGTTTTCCGCGCGCCTTACCGGCTTTCCGAGGAGCGCGCCGACAACGCGGAGCTGGCGCGCCGGTTCTGCTCGGCTCTGTGGCCCTTGAAAGAGGCAGGCCAGTTGGCGGGGGTTCTGGCGCAGTTCCCTCCGGAGTTCGGGTTCGTCCGCGACAATTTCGAACGGCTTTGCCTGCTCCGGGATTGCCTTGAAGGCATCCCCCTGATAGCGGAATTCGGCTGTGCGGACTGGCTTACGCCCGGGGCGGCGAAACATCTGGCGGCGGCACACATTACGCTTGCGTGCATTGACGGCGGGACAAGCCTTAAGGACAGGACTTTCTTTTGCGCGACGACCGGGCTGGCCTACATCCGTTTCCAGGGACGAAACCGCTCGCGTTGGGTTCAGGGAGACGGTTCCGCCCAGCATGATTACCTGTATAGCCGCGCGGAACTGCAGGCCGTCATCCCGGATATCCGCCGGCTGGAGCAGGAAAGCGACCGGGTGCTGGTTTTCATGGGCAACCACTGGCGCGGCCAGGCCGTGGTCAACGCCCGCATGCTGATGGAACTGTTGGGGGAAATTACGAATAACCAATGACGGATGGACCCGCCCGAAGCTTCCGTCCGTCGCTTGTCGCTGGTCATCCGCCATGCTGGAACGAGAGATCGTTTATGTAACGGTTCCGGCTTTTCCCGTCGTGGTGGAACGTGTGATCCACCCGGAGCTGCGGGGACGTCCCGTCGTGGTGGCCCCTCTGGGAGCGTCCCGTTCCGTTGTGACGGCGTTGTCCCCGGAGGCCTGGAACGCGGGCGTCCGGAAGGGGATGCCCCTGTCGAAAGCGATGCGTTACTGCGGAAGCGCCGTGGTTCTGCCGCCGAACGAGCCTCTTTATGCTCGGGCCTCGCGCGCGATCCTTAGAATTCTGGGGGACTTCTCCCCCGTCATTGAGCCCTCGGGCCATGGCCGCGCGTACCTGGATATTACGGGGACCGGGAGGCTTTTCGGCCCGCCGCGGGACACGGCGTGGAGGGCTCAGAAAGAAATCCGGCGTCAGCTTCATCTGGACACGTCGCTCGGGGTCGCTTCCAACAAAATGGTCAGCAAGATCGCCTCGGACGTGACGCGCCCTTCCGGCCTGCAGGATGTCCCGCATGGAAACGAGGCCTCTTTCCTGTCGCCGCTGCCCGTGCGTCTGCTCCCCGGCGTCGGGCCTCAGACCGAGCGGCAGCTCGCGGATCTCAACATCCGTATTATCCGCGATATCGCGGCGATGAATCCGGAACAGCTCGCCGTGGCGTTCGGCCGCCTGGGTTTTATGCTTTACCAGCACGCGCTGGGGATTGACGGAACGCCGGTGCGTCCGAAACGTTATGTCCCCGCGCTGGAACAGGAAGCTATCCTGCCCGAGGACAGCAACGATTACGACTTGCTGAAAAAGGCTCTTTCCGATCTCTGCGAGCGCGCGGGCGAACAGTTGCGGGATGCGGGGCAGCGCGCGGGCCGGATGGAACTGCGTGTCCGGTACTCGGATTATGGAGAGGACGGGCGCGCGCTGAAAATCGCGCCTCCCCTGCAGTCGTCCGCGGCCCTGCGCGGGCGCGCCCTGCCGCTTCTGGACCTGGTTTTAAAGCGGCGCACGCGCGTGCGGAGCCTGCATTTGCGGCTGACGGACCTTTCGGCCGGCTCGGTTCAGCTGGAACTGTTCGCCGATCCGAAACCCGAACGCCGGTTGAAGTTGGAATTCGCCCTGGACGCCCTGCGCCGCCGCTACGGAGCGTCTATAGTGGCAGCGGGCAGTGGTCAGCGGGCAGCAGTCAGCGGTTAGCGGTCAGAATTAGAGGGTAGCGTAAAGTATCGGGAGGGCGGCTAAAGTGCAGCAGGTCAGACGAACTCGTGCAAAGCAAACAAAGGGATGACGCGGAAAATCTTCCGCCAATGACCCTCTAACCGCTGCCCGCT
>CAYZTZ010000019.1:35507-39273 GCA_964481255.1 uncultured Acidobacteriota bacterium
CCGCTAACCGCTAGATATGTTCACTCATTTGCATGTGCATTCCAATTACTCGTTCTGCCGCGGCGCCGGCAAAATCGAGGATCTGGTGGATGCGGCCCTGGCCCGGGGCATGTCCGCGATGGCCCTGACCGATATCAACGGCGTCTACGGTCTGGTCTGGTTCCTTCAATATGCCTCCGAGCGGGGCCTGCGCCCGATCGCGGGCGCGGAGCTGCGCACCGAGGGGGAACGGGCCGTGCTCCTGGCGCGAAACCGGCAGGGCTACGAGACGCTCTGCCGTGTCATCACCCGCCGCCATATGGAGGCGAATTTTCGCCTGAGCGAAGCCCTTCTCGAAAGCCGCGAAAACCTGATCGTCCTCAGCGATCAGCCTCCTCTGCTCGACGCTCTCGCCCGCCGCGGCGGGACTTCGGGTCTTTATGTGGAATTGAACGACCCCGGGGCCGAGGCCCCGCTGCTGGATTTTTCACGCGCCGGCGGAATCCCGCCGGTGGCGACCAACGACGTTTATTTCGTCGACCCGTCCGATTACGCGTTGCACCGCCTGCTGCGCGCCATCGATCTCAACACGTGCCTGTCCCGCATCCCGGCGGAAGAGCTCGCGGGCGCCGACCGTTGGCTGAAACCGGAAGACGCGATGGCGCGCCGTTATCCTCATTGCGGCCGGGCCATCGAGAACGCGCAGCGCGTCGCCGAGGCGTGCTCCCCGGACTTAAACATCGGCGCGCCCGTGTTCCCCTCCGCCGACACTCCCGACGGGGAGGACGCCTTCGAGTATCTGAAGGAGGAGTGCTACCGGGGGGCGGAACGCCGTTACGGCGAGCTCTCGGACTCCTTGCGCAAGCGCCTGGAGCGCGAGTTGAAGATCATCCGGGATAAGGGCTTCGCCCATTATTTCCTGATTGTGCGCGACATCGTGCGCCGGTCGGCCCGGACCTGCGGGCGTGGTTCCGCGGCCGCGAGCCTGGTCTCGTACTGCCTCGGGATCACGCATGTCGAGCCCGTCACCCACAACCTCTTTTTCGAGCGCTTTCTCAACGAGGGACGCGCGGATCCGCCCGACATCGACATCGATTTTCCGTGGGACGAGCGCGACGGCGTCTTCGACTACGTTTTCCGCAAGTACGGCGCGTCCAGGGCCGCGATGATTTCCAACCACGTGGGATTCCGCGCGCGCGCCGCCGTGAGGGAAGTGGCCAAGGTATACGGCCTTCCCGAACGGGAGATCAAGGCCGTCACGGAGCGCATGGGGCATTACTGGTCCATCCGCCGCCTGGAGGACTCCGTCCGGCATCACCCCGTGTACAAGGACATGGAACTCGAGGAGCCTTGGCCTGAAATCGTGCGCCTGGCGATGAAGCTTGAAGGTTATCCGCGTTATATGTCCGTGCACTGCGGCGGCATCGTGCTCGTTCCCGACCGGCTCGAACGGTACGTGCCGGTCGAGCCCGCGCCCAAGGGCGTGCCGATCATACAGTGGGAAAAGGACCAGGCCGAGGACGCCGGACTGATCAAGATCGATCTCCTGGGGAACCGGTCTCTGGCCGTGATCCGGGACGCGCTGGCGGCGATCCGGGAGAATTACGGCGTGGGCATCGACTATGAGCAGTGGGACCCCACCGGGGATCCCCTGACGCAGGAGCTGATGCGCCGGGGGGATACGGTGGGCGTGTTCTATGTGGAATCCCCCGCCATGCGGCAGCTGCAGCGCAAGTGCCGGACCGGCGATTTCGATCACCTTGTCATCCACAGCTCGATCATCCGGCCCGCGGCCAACAAATATATACGGGAATATGTGCGCCGCCTGAGGGGCGGCGCCTACAGGCCGCTGCACCCCATTCTGGACGAAGTGCTGGGCGAAACGTACGGGATCATGGTGTACCAGGAGGACGTTTCGCGGATCGCCATGGCCATGGCGGGATTCGACGCTTCGGACGCGGACCTGCTGCGAAAGATCCTTTCCAAGAAGCGCGCGGGGAGAAAGCTCGAGGATTACAAAGGGATGTTCTACGCCGGCGCCGCCGCCCGGGGCGTGGCCCCGGACGTCATCGACGAGGTATGGGACATGATCCTGAGCTTTTCGGGTTATTCCTTCTGCAAGCCGCACTCGGCCTCCTACGCGCTGGTCTCGTATAAATCCTGTTATCTGCGCGCGCATTACCCGGCCGAATTCATGGCGGCCGTGCTCACGAATCAGGGCGGCTACTACTCGCCCTTCGCCTACGTCTCGGAAGCGCGCCGGATGGGGTTGCGCGTACTCCTGCCGGACATCAACGGGAGCCGCAGCGAGTACCGGGGGCGGGACAGGACCATACGCGTGGGGTTGATGCAGCTGAAAGGCCTGCGCGCGGCCGCCCTGGAGGCGGTTCTGGAAGAACGCGCGAAAAGGCCCTTCCTGTCTCTGGAAGACTTCCTTTGCCGGGTGGATATCGATCCGGCGGATGTCAAGATCCTGATCAAGGCGGGGTGCATGGACGGCATTTCCGGCGGCGCGACGCGGCCGGAAATGATATGGAAAGCCCTGGCATGGCACGCGGCCCGCGCGTCCCGCCGGCCTGCGGCGCGCTCGCTTTTTGCGACTATCCCCGCGGCGGCGCCCCCGCCGACGCCGCAGTACAGCACCCGCACCATTCTGGAACACGAGCTGGAAACCCTGGGCTTCCTGATCAGCCGGCACCCGTTATCTCTCTATGCCGATCGGCTTTCAGGAATCAGGCATGTAAAGGGGGCGGACCTTGCCGGACATGTCGGCCGAAGGGTCACCACCGTCGGCTGGTGGGTGACGGGGAAGGTGGTCACGACCCGGGAGGATGAGCCGATGGAGTTCATCAGCTTCGAAGACACCAGCGCACTTTATGAGACGACCTTTTTCACTCAGGCCTACGCGCGTTTCTGCCACATGCTGAACCGCTCCCGTCCTTACGTGCTGACCGGCGTGGTTGAGGAGGATTTCGGCGCCGTCACTCTGACTGTCGACACGGTGCGTCTTCTATAACGGCCTCCGCCGCGGCGGCTTCTCTCCGGTCACAAGCGGAATCTCCAAAAGAGGAGATAAACAGGTCTATATTATGGTACAATTTTTATATGAAATCAGTACCGATATATGAGCTTAAGCAGGACTTGTCTTCGATTATCCGGGAGGCGGAAGCCGGCAGGGACGTCGTCATAACGAGACATAACAAACCCGTCGCGCGTCTGACTCGCCCGGAAACGGAGCATCTGCACGTCGGCTGCCGGTTCGGCGAGGCGAGGCTGAAGCCCGCGGTGAAGGGCAAGACACGGGGACGATATTTGCGGATGCTCGAGGAAGACCGCGCCGCCGGCGGAAGGTAACTGCTCCATGAAAAAACGCTTCTATCTGGATACGTCGGCCTATCTGTGCATTCTGCTGGGGGAAGCCGGGCATGTGCGGCTGATGCGCGAGACCGCGGGCGCTCAGCTGCTCTCCAGCGTCGTCCTCGTGCTTGAAGCGTGCAGAAACCTGATTCGACTTTCGCGCGAGGGGATCCTTTCCGCCGCGGATTTCCAGCGTTGTGTCTCCGCGCTGGAAAGCGACATGGAACAGTTTATTCTGCGCGATCTTACGCTCGATCTCTGCGGGTGCGCGCCCATGCCTGTCGTTTCCGTTCCCCGCTCCCTGGATCTGGCGCACCTGCGGACGGCTTTATGGTTCCATCAACAGGAGCGGCTCACCCGATTCGTCACGCTCGACGGATCCCAGAGAGCGGCGGCTCGCGAGATCGGGCTCCCCGTCTGACCGCTAGCC
>CAYZTZ010000020.1:0-37426 GCA_964481255.1 uncultured Acidobacteriota bacterium
CAGGATGACGACGGCGCCGACGAAGCCGAGCTCTTCGCCGATCAGAGCGTATATGGAATCGCCGATGACTTCCGGCAGGAACAGGAACTTTTGCCGGCCACGCCCGTAACCCACGCCGCAAAAACCTCCGCGCCCGAAGGCGACAGCCATCTGGCGGGTGTGGTGGCCGGCGGCCAGCGGGTCCCGCAGGGCCGCCAGCCACGCAAGGATACGGGCGCGCCGGTACGGCACCATCCAGACGGCGACGTAAAACACAGGCACCGACGCCACAAGCGCGGCGGCGAGATATCTCCAGTCCAGGCCGGCGATGAACAGTAACAAGGTGACGATGATTAGAATGCACAGGACCCGGCCCAGATCAGGCTCCAGGCCGATCAGGGCCGCGAATAAACCCACAAACAGGACGCAGGGGAGAAGCCGGGACCGCGGGTGCCGGATCGCGGAATAGTGCTTGTGGAGAAAATACGCCGTATAGAAGAGAATCACGAGCTTGGCGAATTCCGACGGTTGAAAGGAGAAGAGCGACTCGAGTTTCAGCTGCCTGTGAGCCCCTTTGACCGGCGGCTGGGCGAACACGAGCATCAGAGAGGCCGCGCTCATCATCGCAAGAGCGAAGATCGCTTTCGGCTTCAGCCACGCGTGATAATCGATGAACATCAGCGCGATCATTAAAAGGTACCCGGCCCCGGCGAACAGGGTCTGGCGGAGGAAATAGTAGGACGGATCTCCTTCCCTCTGCGCCGCGACAACAATGGATGAGCTGTGGAGAATGAGCAGGCCGAAAAGAGTCAGGAAGCTGACGCCGATGAACAACAACCGCTCTTCATTCGCTTTGGACATCGCGGCCTATCCTCCGGGGAAAAAACGCCGGCGGCAGGAAAAACTCAGGCGTCGCTGACGCGACGCTCAACTTACTTGATCCCTTGTTCGCGGCCTTGAAAGCCCGGGCCAAAAACAATGATCTATTCAGGGCCGGCGTCCGGCTCGGTCCGGGTTCCCGCGATGAGGGGACATCCGGCTTTTCGACCCCTCCTTCAATCCCCGGCACTATCCGCCATGACCGCAGATCGCAGCCTTGCAGTCGGACCGCTCTCGGCCGGCAGGAGGCTCTTATCCGGAAGGATATGGAGGCTCAGCAGAGTCTCCTGCGCGATCTCCCGAAACACGGGAGCCGCCACTTCGCCCCCATAGATGGCCCCCCTCGGTTCATCGATCTGGACGAGGATTGTCACCCGCGGGAACGGCAGGGGAGCGAAGCCTATAAAGGACGCCAGATATTTCGTCTTCGAAAAGCGCCCGCGCTCCTGTTTCTGTGCCGTCCCCGTCTTTCCCGCCGCCCGATAGCCTTCCAGCGAAGCGCGTTTCCCCGTCCCCCGCAGAACCACGCCTTCAAAGGCGTTCCGCACCGCCGCCGCCGTCTCCGGACGCATGATCCGGACCCGTTCGGGCCTCGTTGTCTGAACACATGCGCCCTTGCCGTCAAGGATCCGGTCCACGACGGAGGGGCGCACGCGATACCCTCCGTTCGCGATGGCGTTGATCGCGGCGAGAATCTGCATCGATGTGACCGCGACTTCCTGGCCGAAGGAGATTGCGGCGATGGAGAGCGCGGACCAATCCGGCGTTTCCCGCACTTTTCCATCGGCCTCCGCCGGCAAGTCGACACCGGTCGGCGATCCGAACCCGAAGGAGCGCAGCGCCGCGTAAAGACGGTCTTCCCCCAGGCGCATCCCCAGGAGGATGGCGCCCACGTTGGAGGAGTTCTCGAGGATCTGCTGGAAAGTCAGCCAGCCATAGGGGTGGTGGTCGTGAAAAACGTGCCCTCCCACCTTGATGGAGCCCATACCGCAATGGATAGTTTCGCCCGGCCGGATCAGCCCCGCCTCCAATGCGGCTCCCGCCACCACAACCTTGAAGGTCGATCCCGGCTCAAACTGGTCCTGTACGGCGCGGTTCCGCCACAGTTCCGGAGCATACCGCCCATAGGTGTTGGAGTTGAAATCGGGGTGGTTCGCGAGCGCCAGGATCCGCCCCGTTTCGGATTCCATAACGATCGCCGTGCCGGCCGCGGCCCGGGCCTGCCGGACCCCTTTCGCGAGCTCGCGCTGGACGATGTGCTGGATGTGGCGGTCAATGCTCAGCACAAGCGAATGTCCCGGCTCCGGCTGAAGCGAAATGGTTTCCTGATAGCATCGTCCGAAAGCGTCCACTTCGCAGACGGCTTTGCCGTTCTTCCCCCGCAGCCGCTGATCGTAGTGCATCTCGAGCCCCGCCGCCCCGATGCCGTCCATGTTGACAAACCCCAGGGTGTGGCTTGCGAGGTCGCGGTTCGGATAAACGCGAACGTCCTCCTTTTCCAGATAGACTCCCCTGATTCCGAGAGCCCTGACGCGCTCGGCCGTGCTCGGGCCGATCCGCCGTTTGACTCTGATATATTTCGCGCGGGCCGGATCGATCATCCGCCTCCTGAGATCCGAGGGATCCAGTTCCAGAACGCGCGCCAGCCTTGCGGAAGCGTCGGCGATGTCCTGGATCTTCTCTGGTTCCGCCGCGACGGTTTCAACGGTCGCATCGGCCGCCAGCTCGCCCATCCGGCTGTCATAGATGGTGCCCCGCGGGGCCTTCAACGTCCGGGTCCGGGTGTATTTGCCGGGGGGCGGTTTGGAATACCTGTCGCGCTGCACCACCTGGAACTGCAGCAGCCTCCCCGCGGCCAGCAGGCCCCAGACGGCGAAAAAGGCAATCACGGCGAAAAACCTTGCCGGGACGAAAAAGCGCATAGGCCGGCTCCCTGTCAGTTGAAGGCAGACGCCTTTTCCGGTTCGGGAAACCGATTGGACTTCGCCGGGCCGGGTTCCCTGGAGCTGCTCGTGTCCCAACGGTCGAGCAGAGGAGCGGGGATTACCTGCCAGGGCCTGATAGAGATCAAGCCCAGCCTGTCCCTGGCGGCCGCCTCAAGCCGGTCGGGATCCTTCAGAGTCTGCTCCTCCAAAAGGAGCCTCCGGCCGGTCTCAAGCAGTTCCTCCTCCTGCGCCTGGAGCCGCTCGGCCTGATAGCCGGCCTGCACAAGCCGGCCCCTCACCCACACGTAAAAGGTGAGAGCGGCCGCGATCATCGCGACAGGCAGTACAATCTGGAGAGCCTCGAGCAGACTCCTCGCGGCGCCGGCCCTCCGGAGACCGTAGTTCCTGTCTTCTACGCCTTCGGCCAAATCCAGCATGCGAGCCTCCGTAGCTTCAGTTGTGAATCGCCGGGGACGGACCCGCCCCCGCGCCGCTGCGGGTTAAAAGCCGCAGTCTGCACGCATGTTCGGCGGGAAATACAAGCCCCTGGCCTGCAGTCCGGGGACTGCAGGCCGCGGAATCCTCCCGCAACGGTCGTGTTCGTGAAGGATGAGAAAAGAGTGGCTCCGACTCAGTCCGGACGGTTCCCGGAGCCGAAGATCTTGTAGTACGCCTCGTCAAAACCCTCGCCGCTGCCTTCGTACTCCTCGAACCGCCCGGTGTCCCACACCTCGAGATGACTCCCGCTGCCGATGATCGTCACGTTTTTGTTGATTCCGGCGATTTTCATCTGCAGAGGCGTGAGCAAGATCCTTCCCTGACTGTCGAGCGGACAATCGCTCAGACTGCTCTGGAGCACCCTCTGGAACTTGTGGAACTCGCGGCTCACGGGTTTGCTGTTGAGCTCGTCCTCGAATTTCTCCCACTCGTCCTTGGGGTAGGCCCACAGGCAGCCCTCCGGCGCCCGACAGATCACGAAGGTTTCTTCCGCCGCAGGCGACAGCAGCTTGCGGAACTTCGACGGGATGTTGATGCGCCCTTTCTGGTCAATGGAAAAGTCGTACCTGCCGCGGAATCTCGCCATGATTGCTCATCCGTATGATGTCCCACGATTACCCACGTGGCCCCACCATAATACACCAGGCAAGATCCTGTCAACTGATAAATAACATTGGACTGTTATTTGAGGCTCAAAGAGAATTCTTTCCCCGTTTTGGAAGCAGGAAGGCTGGATCCATTCCGGCTCCTGGCTCCTCAAATCACCGCGCGCAAGACAATGTCCGGAATCCCATCCCCCGATCCGGCGCGCGGGGATTTCAAGGGGCGAAGCCCCTTGATTCGTTTCCAGTCTCCAGTCCCAGGTTGCGAATAAGCGTTTGGATGGGAACCGGGAACTCCGCGGCGATCCGTGCCAGGAGCGCCGGATAGGATATTGCATAAAAATGCGGGCGGCGAGGCGGCGCGCGACCGGGCTGACAGGAGTCTGCCGTCTCAGGCTTCCCGTTCCCGGTTATTGATAATTGGGAGCTGGGAACTCCAATCCGATCCCGGCGTTCTCCGGTTCAGGCTATCGCGCGCCGCGCGCGGAGCGAAAGAGGCTGTCTCAAGACTCGCATGCCGGATCATTCGGCGGCCGTGAATAACGGATTCTATTAAAGCCGCCTTTTTAATCTCCCGGTCATGAGACAGCCTCTAAAGAGCCGCCGCCCCAAGGGCTCCGTAACGGCTCACAAGAACAAACCGATAAGCCTTCTTATACCGGTTATTGAACACCAGGGCCTCGCACCGGTACGGGTAAAGCTGTAGTTTCAGACGGTAGACAGCCTGCTTCAACGCGTGTTCGTTATAAGGCCGCCCCAGCCTCCGGCTCATCTCAGCCATGATGCTGCGGTAACTCTTGAACGGCACATAGGGACGATCGGCGGGATCCGCGTCCTCGCCGTCCATCGCGAGGACCTCAAGCAGATGGGCCGAAACAAGCGGCAACGTAAAGGGCGGGATGTTGTCAATGGATACGGTCGCCGAGCCGTTCGGCTTCCATGACACGCACAGGCGGTGAGCGTGCTCCATCGGATGCCTCTTCGGGCGGCGCCACTTCCCGTCTGCAAAATATCCCTCCTTCAGTTTGTATTGCACGCTATCCAGCGCGACCCCGAAATTATCGTTGATCTTTTGAATTCTCTCGATCTCTTTCGCGAGCTTAAAAATATATTCTTCTCGACGCTCTTTCATCTTAGGACCCCTTTCCTGCTGGGACGCGCCGGTCGCCCGCAGGCCGAATCCGGCAGCGTCCTATGTCTGTCGGTTCAGGTTGCTTTCAAAAGCAATCCAATCGGCGGAAGCGGAAAGTAAGGCGTTTTCACGCGCTGCCTGCAAGGTGACTGCAACACGATCGAGACAGGATTCAGCATTCGGCCCCACGCCGCCGGTGTGGGAAATCCTTCAGGTTGTGCCGGACAGTCTTCACACGAGTTGCTGTGCCTCTCTGGTCATTCCTTACAAGTTGTTTTTCACAGTTTCATCGTTAATACCCTTATACAGGGTCCGAGATCGTGTCAAATGATTTTTTTAATAATAACGTCTCGATATATCTCATACATATGAAAGGAATTGAGCATACTTAGAGTCAATTTATTTAAACTGTGTTAAGATCTGCACACTTTGCTTATATTATCCTATTCTGTGGCCTTTGGGCGAGGGCTCGCGGGCGCGCAAGCAGGTCGCGCACTCTTGTTTCGGCTCTTCTGAAGGCGGCGGGAGCATGTTTTTGTCTTGCCACTTCAATTTCTCTTAGGCTAGATTCCAGATCAAGCGCGGGGCGGTGCCGGCTCCTGTTGGCCTGGACGGTTCCCACATTTCGCGCCGCGATCGTAAAGCCGGCTCCGGGACAAAGAAAGCCATGGCAAAGACGTCCGCAAGACATGAGAGAATCCGCCAGCAGGCGGCCCGTGATCCGGAAAAATTCGATGATGAGGAAATTGTTTCCGCGGTCTGCAAGTACTTTGTACGCGGCCTGACCATCGCGGAGATCCGGGAGACGATCCAGAACAAGCTGGGCATCGCACTCAGCCGCGAAGAACCCTACCGCATCCTGTCCTTCGCGGCCCAGAAAGATCGTTTCATCTACAACGCCCCTTTCTCGTCCGAGGCCCGTAAGGAAATCATAGACCGGCACCGCTGGCTCAAGGACGTGTGTGTCGTGCAGACCGGAGTGTCGGACGACGTTTCCCTGCAATGCGCCCGAATGCTTTTAAAGCGGGTATGCGATCTGGGCAAGGACCGTGCGCCCAACTCCGAAGTGCACATCGGATTCGCGGGCGGCAAATCCCTGAGGAAAACAGCCCGGCATTTCGCCCATATGCTTCGGGAACCGCACGAGCACCTGCCCAGGAGGATCGTGTTTCACGCCATAGTCGCGGGCTTCAACGTCTCCGACCCTACGACCGACCCGAACGGATTCTTCACCTTCTTCGCGAACGATCCGGATCTGCAGGTCCAGACATCCTTCATGGGGCTCCCCATGCCGGGCGTCGTACCATCCGCCGAAATGGAGCGCCTGCGCAACATCTCGTATCTGCGCGCCGCCTTTGACGGAGTGCGGGAACTCGACATCATCGTCACATCGGCCGGCGGACACTGGCAACAGGGACACAGCAGCTTCTGCAGCATGTTCCGCACCGCATCGCCCGAGACCGTGGCCCAGCTGGACGCGGCAGGCTGTATCGGCGACATGCTGTGGCGTCCCCTGGGTGACAACGGCCCCCTCAGGATTGACATGAAATGGCGGACCGTAACCTTGATCGAGCTTGCGGATCTCCCGGATTTTGTCGCGCGCGGCAAGGACGTTCTGTTGCTCCTGGGGCCCTGCGGCAACTGCGGGGGACCGAAAGGCGAAGTCTTGCGGTCCGTCCTCTCCACGCCCAACCTCATCTCACATCTGGTCGTGGACACCCGGTCCGTCAGGGAGTACTTCAAAATGATTTCCGCGTGAATGAGGCGGATCGCTCGCCTTGGCCTTTTGCGCCGGTTCTCCGGGCATCCGGTTCGGCCGCAGCGCCGTGATTCAATTGGAGCGCGCTTTTAGAAAGGGGATTCGGCGGAGGAGTCGCCGCGGGGTGAGCCCGCCGGCTGCGGATCGAGAATCCGCACCTGCCGGAACCTGAACCGGCCCCGGAGCGCCGTCCATCCCAAATCCTGCAGCTGTTCTGCCTCCCCGCTCAAGCCATCGAGCCAGCGTTCCTCGGTTTCAAAGGGATCGGAGAGATCCAGCGTGCGCCCGCCGTCCATATCCCAGGCTCCCCTCCAATCGCAGGTGAAGAAGCCTTTGCGGCGCGCGTACCGGCGCACGAATTTCCCCCGCAACCGGGCCCGGCCGACAGCTGGCGGACTATCCATGGACGCCCGGACATCGCATCCATGGACAATACGGTGCGACAGGAGCCCCTGACGGTCCAGGCCCGCGAACAGGCTTTTTTCGCCGAGCTGCCCGAAGCGCATATCGATCTCGAAGAGCTCCTGTCTCAGCTGGAGGAAAGACTCCAGTCCCTCCCAACTCAATCCCACGTCGCCGAGGTAGGGCGTCAGCGTCTTCACTTCGTCCCGCAAAGGGCTTTCGCGGCCCAGCACAAGTTCCGCCGTCAGGGGCTTCCGGCGGCAGGGCGTCGAAGCCAGCGCCCACTGAAGCCACGTCAGCACGCGGTTCCACTGCGTCAGGGCCTCCCGCGGCAGGCCCCGCCGGCGGATATGGTCCGCGGCCAGGGAGTGCTTAAGAGCCCAATCCAGCGTCGTGTTCATGGACGCAGGATCGCGCTCCAACCGGTCCAGCGCCCCGCGCCACTGAAGGCACAGGTCCCCGGCCCAATCCGGCATGAAATCCCGGCGAAGGTGCTCCTCTGCCTGCATGAGATAGTGGCGCTGGATCTGGATGGCGGTCGCGGATTTCCCCGTTTTCAGCGCCGCGGCCTCCGAGCACCGCGTGTCCGCCGCAAAAATGCGCATGGCGTTCAGGGGAAACTCAAGCTGCACGCCTTCCGCCGGGCGGAGCCCTGCCTCGATCATGGCGACCACCAGCGCCGTGGTCCCGATTTTGAGGTAATTTGCGAGTTGGGAGCAGAGGCTCTCGCCGCACAGGATGTGCAGGCGGCTGTAACCTTGCCGGGCCAGGGACTCGTTCTTGGTGTGGAAAATCCCGCGGTTGTGGGTGGAGTCGCCCGAGACAACCTGCCTCAGATGGGCGACGCGCGGGGACAGGCTGAAATCGATGCCCGCGGACATCGGATTGAAGCCGCCCGCGCCGCTGTAAATGATGCGCGAGACCAGATGCGGAATGATCTGCTGCGCAAGATCGGAAGGGGTGGTTCGGGTCAGGTACGATTCATGGCATCCCCAGGTCGCGCCCGTCCCGCCGTAATCCACGTTCGTCCGGAACAGGCGCACCTCGCGAAAGCCGGACCGGCCGCCTTCCAGGGAGGCGGCGAGGCCGCGAAGGATTTCTTCCCCGGCCAGAACATGAGACACCGTCTCCGCGGGATTGGAACACTCCGGGGTCGCGAATTCCGGGTGCAGGCCGGAGTCGATGTAGAAACGCGCCCCGTTTTGAAGGAACATGCCGCCGGCCAGGTCGCAGACGTTGGTCAGCTCTTTCCTCGCAGCCTGAAAAAACCTGTCCACGAGCAGCATTCCGCCGACGCTCCGTCCGCTCCTCGACAGCGCGGAGAGCGCATACTCGGTTTCGATGCCCATGAGGCGCTGCTTCACGGCTACTGTCCGCCCTCCTGCCTGTTCGCGTACAGGAAGGCCTCGGAATCCCCGGACAAGGCGCGGCGGATGGCCTCATCCGCCGCGTCGAGAAGTTCATCCCCGGCGCGTCCCGGCGCGCCCGCATCCCGTTCCGGAACCGCGGGGACGGCCGCGCCGGCCTGTCTGTTTCGCCCGTCTCTCGTCTTCTCGCCCGTGACCATCGTTTTCTCCTTTCCAAATCGGCTTATCCCAAAAAACATCCGCGTCCTTCGAAGGGCCTGCTCCCGTCGCGCATCCGCGCGGGAAGCGTCGGCGCATTCAGGGACCCGGTCCCTTCGTCTCCCCGGCGTCCGGGGAAAAACCATGGCGGGCGAGACGATCCAGGATCTCTTCCAGAGAGCCCCCCTTCTGGAAGTCCGCTGCGGCGGCTTCCTTCGTGAAGCCGAAGGGATCGGCCATATCGAGCTGAACATAGCGCGACAAGTACCCTCTGCCGCGGGTCTTGATGCGGATCGAATCCCAGTCGACGGAATCGAGGGATTCCGGCGGCGCGATGCGCAGGATCATGGAGCGCGTCCAGGCCCGCGTGTCTTCGGGAGGGTTGCGCTCCAACCAGCCGATGCGCGATTCCTCCACGAGTCTCTCAACGAAGCCGTCGCGGGCGCAAGCCCAATACAGCCCTTCGCTCGGATCAAGGCTGGAATAGATCTGGTCGAGATGCTTTATCTCGGCCGACCGCCAGTGAAGATGGGGATGACGCCCAAGCACGCGCTCCAGCATGTTCATTTTCAGGACCCAGTCCAGGCGTCCGGCCAGCGCGGTCATGTCGCCGGCCTGAAGCTTTTTCAGGGTGTCCTCCCAGAGCGCCGTGATCTCCCGGGCCCGGGGAACGTACCGGGAGATTTCCGCCGTCTCCAAAAACTTCCGGACTTCCTCGAGGAACAGCTGCTGTAATTCCAGGGCCGTCAGATAGCGGCCCGCTGCCGTTCTTGCCTTCGCGCGCAGCGACGGGTCATGGCTCCAGCGGACCACGGCTTCCAGGGGATCGTCCAGAAAAAGGCCCGGATTGATCCGTTCATGTTCAAGCATGCACAGAATGATCTGCATGACGCCGACCTTGAGCAGGCACGCCGCCGGGCACAGCGTGTTATCGTAAAAGATGACGTGAAGGCGGGCCGGCGCTTCCGCGTCGGTCCCGCCGGACTCTCCTATCGGAGGGGGACCGGCCAGAGCCTCGTCGCGGCTGTTGACGAGCGGCCGTTTGACGGTTGTCTGCGGACCCGCCAGCTGTTCAAAAAAATCGGCGCGCTGGGATATCTGATAGTCGACCCTCGGGGCGCCGTTTTCGGCGCCGACCTTCCCCTGGCCGGTGAAAACGATGCTCGAGACCTGGTACGCCGCCAGGAAGAGCATGTGCTGGAGCTTGCGGCGGAAGATGTTGTCCCACGCGCGCCGCGCGATCAGGAAATTGAGATGGCTGCCGTAGGAGTGTCCCAGGCCGTCGCTGTTGTTGACCAGGGCCTGAATCCTTGTGCCGCGGCGCAGTTTCCCGTTGGCCGACGCGAGAGCCTTCGCCGCGACGCGCAGCATGGCTTCCCAGCAGGCCGCGTGATCGTACGCGCTGAGGACTTCCGGGAGGCAAAGCTCCAGGTGGTCCAGGTCGATATAGACGCAGCCCCCGTTGGACGCGAGAAACGTGCGTCCCCAGTCCCGCGCCGAGGAGCCCCCGTTTCCGCCGCGGGGCTGCGGGCCGCCCGATCGATCGAACGATCCGGACGCCCCATAATGCGCGCCCTGCTGATCCCGGATCTCTTCAAGGAGAATCCGGGAGGCGATGTCGCACGTTCCGCCGATGCGTTCGACGCCCAGGATGAAGTTGCCCAGTTCCACGTCCGCCCCGCACAGTTTGGGCAGGGGGTTCATCCCGCGGTCCGCCGCGTGGGGCTCTCCCTGTCTCATGCGAAACACCTCTCTTTTCCCATGCTCACGCAGCTTGAATGTAGCGGAAGAAGCGCGGCACCTTCCTCCTCAAAGGCTCCACTTGGACGACGTCGATGTCCTGGGGCAGATCCTGCAGGTAATTCCGGCAGTTCGCGGGCGTCAGCGGCCGTGCCAGGCTTTCGAATTCGCCGGCCATCGCGTGATATACATCCTCCAGCCTCAGGACAAACTCACCCTCCTCCTGATCGCGCAGGAGAGCGCGCTCGAGCGCGACCCGGGCGATGTTCGCGATGCTCGCCCCGTTGATCAGATCGCCCGCCTTGACTTTGCGCCGCTTCCCGTTGCGGAAGGTGATCTCGGCAAGCTCGCCGTCTCCGTTGGGGGCGTAGATGCGCGAGACCGCGCAATCGATGATGCGCCGCCGGGCCTCCGCGGAATCGCAGCCGTCCACGGCATACGGCGCGTTGGGGGGAAGATGTTTGGCGAATATCTCGGCCGCCGCCTTCCTGTTCGGCCTCGGGACTTCGATGATGACGTCTCCGAGACGGCCGGGGCGCAGCAAGGCGGGGTCGAGCACGTCCCGCCGGTTGGTGCTGGCGACGACGAGGATATTCCCCCGGGATTCCAGCCCGTCGAGTTCGGCCATTAGAGCCGTCAACACGTGGTCGCCGGTGCGCGTCACGGAGAATCCGCGCGACGACCCGATCGAGTCGATCTCGTCGTAGAAGGCCACCACGGGTGTTTCAGGGTCCTTTTCCCCCGCCTCGCGCAAGGCCCGGAAATTGTCCCGCAGGATCCGCTCCGACTCGCTCCACCACATGCTGCAGAACTGCAGAGGCTTGAAATGCGCGAAGCGCGCCCTGCCGGATCGGGACAGGGTCGCCAACCAGTTTGCCAGCGCCCGGGCCAGCATCGTTTTGCCGGTGCCCGGAGGCCCGGTGAGCAGGACACCGCGCGCCGGCGGGAGCCCGTATCGGGCCGCGACCTGCGAATGGAAAAACCGTATCCGTATCGGGCGCTGCAACTGTTCGATCTGCGGATCCAGACCGCCGATCCGCTCGAAGGTTTCCGATGGCGTCTGCTCGAGGAACAGGGCCTCCGCGTCGGGCCCTTCAATCTTCTCAAGGGCGACGCAGGCGCTGCGGTCCAGGAGCACCCGCTCGCCGCTCTGCAGGATCCGGCCCTTCAGCCCGCCGCCGGCTTCGGCGACGATTTCCTCGTCCCGGTCTTTCAAGACAATCCGTCCGTCCGGCGTGCGGCGGTCGAAGACGGCCGTCTGGCCGCATCGAACGGCGCCGAAAGGCGAGCGGCGGACGATGAAGTTCATTTCGCTGGAAAGCAGGACCTCGTCCCCGATCGTCAGAGACTTCGGATCCAGCTCGTCGGAGCAGGCGACCACGCGCCTGGCGTTTGCGCACAGGACCATCGCGGTGGGGCCGCGCTCTGAATCGCGGAAGCCCAGGAAAAGCGCCGGATGGAACGGCGGGCAGGTCAAACGCCTGTGAATATCCCGCAGCTCCTGCTGGGCATTGGCCGCCTCGGACAGCCTGGAATGTAGTTCGCAAAGCTTCTCAATGAGCGCGCGGAAAAGATGCCTGGACGACTCGGCCGAGCAGCCGCATAACGATTCGAACAGTTGTATCTTCTCTTCGGGCGTCAATCCTCGGTCCATGGAGATCAGCCGGTTTATCCATCGGTCTATCTCAGCCGTTTCTCTAGCGGGTCTGGACATTACATCACCTCCATCAAGCGGCGCGGCTCTGCCGGGCCGCGCTCCGTTAAGCGTTCCTTTCCGCCGCCGTGTCACGGCGGGACATCAAGGACATAAAAGCCCCTTCTCTCAATGAGTCCCCGGTTCCAGCCGAAAAGGGATGCAACGGGATCGTTCTGATCCACATCGCTCAGGACCATCGCGACGCACCAGGCCCGGAAAAATACGGCGCGGTGCAAGGCGCGGTCGTGTTCGCTCAGGAAGCCGCGGCAGACCTCGCAGGCGTTCCGCCTGTCGGGAGGGCAGTCTCTGCAGTTCCATTGCTTCACCGGGTGACTGTGCCACCAGCCCAGGAGCATTTCGCGCCTGCGGCGCAGGGCGATGGCGCTTCGGGCGGCGGTCCATGAATCGGGGGTGAACCTGAGCCGCGTCTGTTCCCCGACCGCGCATGCGGCCGGGACCTGGGCCGTGACTTCCATAAAGACGTCCGGTCCCGTCCCGTCGCGGCGCAGGTGCCCGATCAGAAAACCGCCGGTTTCAACCTGTTCGGCCTGCCGCGTGAGCCGGACGACATCCTCCAGGACATGGCGCACGATGAAAACCGGGACGGTTTCCGCCTGTGCAGGCCCCTGAATCGCGGCGCAACGCAGGAATTCCGCCAGCCGGCCATCCAGGACCGGAATTTCCGGCGGCGCTTCGGCTACTTCAAATCTGCCGCCGCTTCCGCATGACGCCCCCGATTCGACAGGATAGGCCGAAACGAGATATAAAAATCGGTCGCCCGCGCGCAGTCGTCCGTCCTCCACCAGGAGAGCGGAAGCCTGCGCCGCCAGGTCTCTGAAATACGCGAGCGAAAAATCCAAAGAGAATCCCCCCGACCCGCCCGAACCCAGACGGGTCCTGAATCCCTGAAGGTATGGGCGGGACAGCTCTTCATGCCACAGAGGCAGAACGGACCCGGGGATGTCGTATTGACTGAAGGCGAGGCGGCCGCTGCGGGCGCCCTCGAGCCGAGTCCACTCAAACGCGGGCGCGAAATCCGCCGCGACGGCCGCCCGTCCAAGATGCCGTCCCGCGCCGGAGAGTATTTCGATGATACAGTGACGCATGACCTCCCGCACGGCCCCCAAGAGGAATCCCGCGCGTGCTTCCTAGCGGGCTCCCGCTTCGATATCCGGCTGCAGCACGACACGGTCGCCCGGTTTCACCGCGTCTCCAAGCCGTTCCCAGCTCTGGAGGTGACGCCCCTCGCGTTCAAGCAGGACGTGGTAGCTCAGGGGCCTCCCTTCCGGGTCGTTCTGCGGCAGGTTCATTTCAATCAGGAGGGCGTCGGTGAGTTCCCGAACGGTCACCTCCGGTCCGATATTGCTGACGCGGCGCACTTTCTGCTGAGAGACATCGGTCGCATCAAGCATCAATCCCAGTGGATTCATGGTTGCCATAGCCATCTCCTTCATGATTGTGTTTGTTGAATGGGTGCTGTGTTCCTTTGATGCAAAGCCCGCAGCGGGCCGTGCCGTAGATCTCCGCTACCTGTTCGCGCCCCAGGCAGCCGGCTTCGCGGACGCAGAGGTCCGAGGCGACCGAAACAGCCGAGAGAGCGTGGTCGAGGTCGGTGGGACCGGGAGCGGAGAGACTCACCTCCAGCCGCGCGACGACCGAGGCTCCCGATTCCAGGAGGGAAGACCGGGCCATCCGGACCATTCCGCCGGCGGCCAACAGGAAAAACGCCAGGGCCGAGCGCTGAGACGGGGCAAGAGAATCGTATTTCGCCGCCTCCACACGCACGGTGACTCCACCGCCGCCATGATCCTCGACCAGTGCCTGGACAAAACGGCCCGGCACTTCGAGATCGACCGCGAATTGAACCGTGGATCGTTCAATAAACGGCCAGCCGGTTTCCTGGAGAAGACCCGCGAGAGAAAACCTGCCGGCAGGAGCGGATGTGCTATCGGCAGCGACGGCCTTCGGGCGCCTGCGGCTCCTCCCCAGCAACGATTGGAAGCCTTCCAGAGTCTTGCGCATCCGCCCCGGGAGTAATTCCAGAGCTTCCTCGGAGTCCAAGGGCAGGTCGGCGTGCAGCTCCCTGCGAAACCGGAAAGGATCCCGGACGAACTTGCACAATCCTTCCAGCGCCGCGTTGCGGATCAGCAGGCTCCAATCATCCACGCCGTCCCATTCCGCGTGCAACGGGAAGCGCAGCAGGAGCCAGCCGTCCTCCATCGCGGCGGAGCCTGCGACGCCGTCGGCGCCGGCCAGGCCGAATTCCCATCGGTTCCGGCGGGCCCGTCGGCAACATGGAACCGACTGCGCCAGAGAAGCGTATATCCTTTCATCCATTTCATCGCTCAAGATCGTCATAAGCTTCGAGCCTCTTCAAGCGCTTCGAAATTCATTCCGCAGGCCCGTGTCTTCAGGGGACGGCCGTCCACAGGAAACCTGTGCTGGTTGCTCCTGGCCCAGGCGGCGGCGTCCCGGTTCAAAGCGTCGTGCATCGCGACCGACTGATACGTCACAATCCTGAAGACCCGGGAAACGATGTCGACAAGAGGCGTGGCGGGGACCAGACGCCCGATGCAGATCAGGGGGTACAGAATGTTCGGGTGAAAGACGTCGGGCGGTCCCAGCCAGGCGACCACCTCCAACGCGCTGGCGCGCCGCAGATAGTCGCCGGGAAACCAGACGCCCACCCGAAACCTGTCCGCCGTCGCGACGGCGCCGTCCGCCTTGCGCACCAGCCCCTTGCAATAAAGATCCACGGCGAAAGCCTGGGGGGCGACCGGATGGATATCGACCAGTCCGCTGTCCCTCCGGAGAGCTTCGGCTTCCTCCATCTGCCTCGCCAGAAACGCTGAGAAAATTCTGTCCTGCATCATCCACCGCCCGCTTCGCCGGAAGATTCTCCCCTTCCAACCTGCATGCGCGGCAGTATAGAAGGTATCTTCAAAGCGCCCCGCCGCCTGCGCCCGGTTCACAGCCCGCGCCCCGTCCAAGCCCTTGTCCGCCCGGCGTCTGACTGTTTGCGGGGCGACTCCGGTCATGCCCGGTCACCGTGATCTCAAAATGCCGCTCGCTCTCTCCGTCGCTGACGGAAAAAATTTCGCCTTCCCGCAGTCCGAGGCTTGCGAGGGATCGTGACAGCAATCCCCGCGGAAGCCTGTCCGTGAGCTTCTCCGCCAGATCCCAGCCGCCTGCGAGGAGCGGCCGCCCGCACAGGGGACACGTTTTTTCGCGGCGCCCGAGCGATTCCCGCAACCGCACCAGATGCCTGGCGTGGCCGCAATTCGCGCAGACCAGACGCTTCACGAAAAGCTTCCCTTCCACACGCAGCGAGGACTCGCCGCCCTGCAGACGGCCCCCGTGGAGCGTCAGGGCGCGGCCCAGGGAGCATGCGTCGTCCTCGAATTCTTCAATCGTCCACACCTGATGATCGAAACGGCACCGGGGATTCCTGCGGAGGATCGTCAGGTATTGTTTGTGATGACGGGCGTCGATGACGAGCTCGTGCCCCATGGGGACGAGGTCCGGACGCCCCTCCAGGAGTTTTTGCGCCGCGATGACCTGAAGGCTGGCGGCGAGAGATCCCAATCCCGAAGGCGCGTTCGTCGACCGCGGCGATTCCGCACCCGGATCGCACGGATACGCGGCTTCCAGCGCCTGGTAATCCCTATCCGACCAGGCGCATTCATAGCACGGGCGGCCCTCTCCAGGAAAATAGGCGCTGACACGGGCAAGCAGGTTTTCCGGATCGACGCCCGCATCGATCCAGGGGACGTCGCCCAAACGCCAGAGGCTCTGTCCCAGGCGCATCCTGGCCAGCCTGGAGTCCAGCCCGCTCAGAATAAGATCGCAACGAAGGGACCCTCGGGGCAGGCATTCGACCGGGCTCACGACTGCCTCGACGGACATGTCGGGCCTGATGCGGCGCAGTCTCGCGGACTGGACCCTGCTTTTCGGTTTTCCGACGTCGGCGGCGTCGATGGCCTGGCTTCGGATGTTGCCGGGCTCATAGGCCTGATCGTCCACGAGCGTCACCCTGTTGACCGCCGTTAGTCTGCCGAGATGAGGTATGAGCTGTGAACCGATATTGCCGCATCCAACCACAATGACGTGGGCCATTTCATATTTCCTCGGGAGCCCAGCGGTACCCTTCGTCCATGTCCGTCGTCCTGGGGCACAGCGCGCACGTCTCCGAATAAGTCCAGCATGGAAAATCCTCGCTCTGGTGATACCAGACTCCGCAGGCGGGACATTGAACCGACGGGTTGCCGGGCTCGATCTTCTGCCGGCAGCGCGGGCAATGAGCGTCTCCGGAGGACCCGGCAAACGGCTCTACCGCCGCCAGACGTTCCGTGGAGAAGTAAAAGATCCCCCGCCCCTCGATGCGGATCTCGTCGCGGTCGCGCAGACATCGGATCCCGAGACTCAGTCGGATTCCGTTAACGCGGACATCCGCTTCAGAACCCGCCACCAGGACCCAGGACTCCCCGGCCTCGTCGGAGGCCTCCGCCAGCAGTACGTCCTTGTCCCTGAACGCGGCGGCGCCGGCAACGTAAACGCGGGGCGGGTCATGGGCGAGGTTGAAAGGCCCTCCGTCGAGCTGCAGGATGGACCATTGAGATCCGTCGCGAACCCAAATGTGCGCCATAGGGCCCCCTCCTCTGTTTTTGTGGGCATTGTTCCACCGAATTCCCGTCCGCCCGCCGACGCTTTTGAAAATCACGCTTGCGGCAGATGTCCGGCGAATGGAAAACGAGGCGGCGCATCGGGATAGAACGGCCGCAGATCGGATCCGGTCTCCGCAACTCACGGCGGCTCACGTTCAATCACGACTCCGAGGTCCCCGCGGCCGGATAGCGGAAGATGAATGTTGCGTCTCCGCGCGGCCGGTGATAGAAGTAGGCTGCCGGCGTCAAAGCGGCCGGTTCGGGTCCGGGCATTTCGGCCGAAGGATGCGGCGGTATCCCCGCGGACTGAATAAGGCCCACCTGCAATCCGTGGCCGCTCCATGAAGCGGACAAACCTGCTGAAATCAGATCATCGGCGAAGGCCGGCCCTGTTTCGAGAGGCGCGACTCATGTCCATCGCGGTTGTAGGAATGCTGGATGAAAGAGAGGAAGCTCTCCGGTTCATCAGGGACCAGATTGAGCGCAGGGGCCGTAAGGCTCTCCTGATCGACATCACGGTCGGAACCGGTGCAATCCAGCCTTCGCTCATTCCGGACGTGTCCAGCCGGGAACTCCTGCAACTGGCCGCTAAGGCCGGGGAAGCGTCGCAGGTGAACGAAAGCAAGGCCGCCGCCGCCATGGCGGAAGGCCTGAGGATCAAGGTCCTTGAGCTCCACAGAGCGGGAGAGCTTGACGGGATCATCGCCGTCACGGGTATGACCGGCGCGCTCATCTCCCTGGCCGCCATGAAGGCTCTCCCTTTCGGCGTCCCCAAGCTGCTCCTGTCCGGCGCCACCGCCCAGCCCGCCCACGCGGGCCAGTTCGCCGATTATTTCGCCGTTCGGGACATCACCGTGATGAACACCGTCGTCGACACCGTGGGCATGAACGCCCTGGTGCGCACCCTGGCCGTCAATGGGGCCAACGCCATCGTGGGCATGGTCGACGGGCGTGAACCCGCTCCGCAGGACGACAAGCCTTGCGTGGCGATCACCGAGTTCGGTTTTTGCGAGAAAGGGGCGCACTATATCCGGGAGATTCTGGAAAAAGAGTACGACCTGGTCTCCTTTCACGCGACCGGGCTCGGCGACAAGGCCGTCATGGACTTGCTGCCGCAAGGGATTTTCAGCGCGTTCGTCGACCTCGTGCCCGGGGCTTTCAGCGAAAACCTGCTCGGAGGAAACCGGGGATTCGTGGGGCCGCACCGCCTCGACGCCGCCTCTCTCCTGCCGATTCCCTACATCTTCTGCCCGGGCGGCTTTGATATCATCAGCTGCGGGCCGATCGAGAGGAAGGACAGAAACGATCCGCTCTGGACGTCCCGCAGGCTCGCGGAAAGAAAACTCTACCTCCAGGACCCCGCCAGGGTTCAGGCCAGGATGAGCCCGCAGGAGACGGAATATGTCGCGGCTGCCGCCGCCGGTAAGCTGAACCGGTACCGGGGCAAGGACAGGGTCAAAGTTGTTCTGCCCCGCAAAGGCTTCTCCTCCCTCAGCGTCGAGGGCGGGCCTCTTCACGATCCCGGCTCGGACAGTATTTTCGTCGACACGCTCAGGGCTCACCTCGATCCCGACATCGACATCCTGGAGGTGGATTCGGACATCAACAGCCCTGCTTTTGCGAAGGCTGTCGCGTCGGCCCTTGCGCGGGCCATGAAATCGGGATCCCCGAAGGGAGGCCGGTCGCCGCATGAAAGCTAGGATCGAATTCGTCGACCAGACCATCCGGGACGCCCAGCAAAGCCTCTGGGGCCTGATGATGCGGACCGACCACATCGTCCCGATCGCGGAAACGATGGATCAGGTGGGATACCGCGCCATCGCGACGGTCGGCTCGCAGGCTTTCACGATTCAGGTCCGTCGGCACAACGAGGACCCCTGGGAGAGGATCCGGATTCTCAAACGTCTGATGACGCGGACCCCTCTGCGCGGATCCTACCAGACGGCGAGCCTCTCCGCTTTCGACCTCAGCACGCCGCGCAACATCATCAGCCTCTGGATCCAGCGGTCGGTCGCCAACGGGATCAGGAGCTTCTGGATCTGCGACTACCAGGAGAACATGGAGCGCTTCCGCTATTTCGCCAGAATCGCGAAGGCCGAAGGGGCCGAAATCGTCACGGCCCTGATGTACACTCACAGTCCCGCGCACACCGATGAGCATTGGGCCGAAAAGGCGCGCATGATCGCCGACTCGAAGGATTGCATCGACCGGATCATGATCGAGGACGCGTCGGGCGTCCTGACACCCGAACGGACCCGGAAGCTGATCTCCGTCGTGGAGCGCAACTGCGGCGGCCTGCCCCTTGAATTCCACTGCCACTGCAACACGGGGCTCGCGCCGCTCTGCTACCTGGAAGCCGTGGAGTCGGGCGTCGCAACCCTTCACACCGCAGTCGCGCCTCTCGCCAACGGCACTTCCCTGCCCGCGGTGCAGACGGTGCTGAAGAACGCGCGGCGCCTGGGATACGAAGCGGACCTGAACGAGGACGCCATCGCGGCCGTGTCGGAGCATTTCCGCCGGATCGCGGAGAAGGAAGGGCTCCCTGTCGGTGCGCCTGTGGAATACGATCTTTTTCACTACGAACACCAGGTGCCCGGAGGCATGATGACGAACCTGACGCGGCAGCTGCGGGAGGTCGGGATGGAACATCGCCTTCCCGAACTGCTGCCCGAAATCGTCAGGGTGCGCAAGGAATTCGGGTACCCGGTGATGGCGACGCCGTATTCCCAGATCGTCGGGGCCCAGGCGATGGAAAACATCGTCGCGGGCGAGCGCTATCGGAAGATCACCGACGAGACCATCAAATACGCCCTCGGCTATTACGGTAAACCGGTGGTCCCTATCGACCCGGATCTGATGGACAAAATCATGAGTCTGCCCAGGACCAGGGAGTTCATGAACTGGATGCCGGAGGGCTTTCTCAAGTCGGTTGAGGAACTGCGGCAGGAGATAGGTCCGGATCTTTCCGACGACGATCTCATCCTTAAAATCCTGATACCGGGAAAGCCGCTTCCGTCGGGCCGGCCCTCCGCGCCGGCGAAAACGCTCTCGAAAATTCCGTCCGCCCCTGTCGCCCGGGCGGAGGTCCGCAGCCTCCCGAACAGATTTACCGTGGATGTCGACGGGGAAACATTCCAGGTCACAGTCCGTCCCGTCTGGGATGATGATGCCGGACCGGAGGCTCAAGCGGACCCGCAGCCGAAAGCGGCGGGGCCCGTCGAGGGAGCGGTCGCCGCCGAGATGGCGGGCCTGATTCTCTCGATCGAGGTGAGGGAGGGGGATTATGTGCACAAGGGCGATCTCATCGCCATGATGGAGGCGATGAAGATGCGGAGACAGGTTCACTCCCCCCGTGACGGCGTGGTGAAGGAAATACTGGTGAAGGAAGGCGAGATTATCGACATCGACGATATCCTGATGGTCATCGGGTGACATGATCCGGAAGATCCTGATAGCCAACCGCGGAGAAATAGCCGTTCGCGTCATACGGGCCTGCCGCGAAATGGGGATCGCCTCCGTCGCCGTATACTCCGAGGCCGACGCAGGCGCTCTCTTCACCCTCTGCGCCGACGAAGCCCGTCTCCTCGGGCCGGCGCCCGCCGCCCAGAGCTATCTCGACGTGGGGAAGATAATCCGGACAGCAAAGGAGACCGGGGCCGACGCGATCCACCCCGGATATGGCTTCCTGGCGGAGAACCCGGATTTCGCTGCCGCCTGCGAGAGCGAAGGCCTCCGGTTCATCGGGCCCGGCAGCCGGGTGCTCCGGCTCCTGGGCGACAAGCTCGCCGCGCGACGCGAGATGACGAAAGCGGGCGTGCCCGTCGTGCCGGGGACGAAGGAGCGCGTCGAGGATCTCGGGCAGGCCCGCCGGGCGGCCGAGGCGATCGGATACCCCGTGATCCTGAAACCGTCCGGGGGAGGCGGCGGCATCGGGATGACAATCGTCGCGCAGGAAAGCGGCCTGGCGAAGGCTCTGGAATCCTCGCGCGCCATCGCCGAGACGAATTTCGCTCTCGGCGACATCTATATCGAAAAATACCTCCCCGATCCCCGCCACATCGAGTTTCAGATTCTGGGCGATTCCATGGGAAACACCGTCCATCTGGGCGAACGCGAATGCTCCATCCAGCGAAGGCACCAGAAGCTGATCGAAGAATCCCCCTCGGCGGCGCTCACGCCGGAACTGCGCGAAACGATGGGACAGACGGCGGTGAAAGCCGCCAGGTGGGTCGGCTACGAGGGGGCGGGCACGGTGGAGTTCCTTTTCGCCGGCGGCCGCTTCTATTTCCTCGAGGTGAACGCGCGCGTCCAGGTGGAACACCCGGTGACGGAGATGGTGACCGGAATCGACATCGTGAAGGAACAGATACGCATTGCGGCGGGACTGCCCCTCGGCTTCCGGCAGGAGGACGTCAGGATGCGCGGCAGCGCGATCGAGTGCCGCATCAACGCGGAAGACCCGCTGAACGGCTTCGCCCCGTCGCCCGGCAGGATTCAGGAGTACCTTGCGCCGGGCGGCCCCGGAATCCGCGTGGACAGCGGAATCTCGAGCCTCCACTCCGTGCCCCCTTACTACGATCCGCTCATGTCGAAGCTCATCGCCTGGGGCGCCGACAGGGACGAGGCGATTGCAAGGATGCGCCGCGCCCTATTCGAATACGTCATCGGCGGCGTGAGGAGCAATATACCCTTCCATCAGGCGGTCATGGAAAATCCGCGTTTTCTGAAAGGAGATCTGGGGACGCACTTCATGGAGCAGGAAACGAATCTGCTCGAAGAGATGAAGCGAATGGGAAAACGCGGCGCAGGCCTGCGCGAAGCCCTTGTCCGCTCCGGCGGCGAAAGGAAAAAGGTCGCGGCGATCGCGGCCGTGACCGCCATGATCCGCATGCGTGAAGGATGAGGGCGCCGTGCCCGCGGCAGCCGTTCTCGGAGGATCTATGGTCGACAAGCCGAAGGTGCTGATGATCGTCACACTGGATACCAAGGAGGCGGAAGCCCGCTTCATCCGCGAATGCCTGGAAGAAAGCGGCCTGGAGGTCTATCACCTCGACCCCAGCATCCGGCGCACGATCGACGCGGGAGCCGCCGTCACGCCCGACCGGATCGCCGCCGCCGCGGGGAAAACAATGCAGGAAATACGGGCGCTCAACCATGAAGCCAGGTGTCTGGCCGCCATGATAGAGGGCTCGATCCCCTGCGCCCACGAACTGGACCGGCGAGTCCGGCTCAGCGGGATCATCGCCGCGGGAGGCGCCCTGGGCACCGAACTGGGGACGGCGGTCATGAGGAGCTTCCCGCTGGGCCTTCCCAAGGTGATGATCTCGACCATGGCGTCCGGCATGACAAGACCTTTTGTCGGCACGAGGGATATCGTCATGGTTCCATCCATCTGCGACATCTCGGGCCTGAATACCGTCACCCGCTCCGTGTTGCGAAACGCGTGCCTGGCCCTCGCCGGAATGGCTCGCGGGTATCGGCCCGCCGCGTCTTCTGGGAAACCCCTGATGGCGATTTCAACTCTCAGCACCACGGAGAAATGCTGCACCTCGATCCGCAAGGCCGCCGAGGACAGGGGGTTCGAAGTGATGGTCTTTCACACCCAGGGGACCGGAGGGGTTGCCATGGATGAGACCGTCCGCGAGCAGAATGTCTCCATCGTCGTCAACCTGTCCCTGATCGAGGTCGGCGACTATCTTGTCCAGGGCCTGTTCAGCGGCGGACCCGAAAGGTGCAAGGCGTCCCTGGAAAAGGGAGTGCCGACGATCTTCGCGCCGGGCAACATCGATTTCATGGTCGCCGGTCCCATTGAAGACGCGAGGGTGCGCTTCCCCGGCCGGCGCTATCACATACACAACGCCGCCCTGACGGCCGTGAGGGCGGAAGCGGGGGAGTTCAGGCGCGTGGCGGAACATTTGGGAGGGCTCATCCGGGAAGCGAAGGGACCTGTCGCTTTCTTCGTCCCGCTTCTTGGATTTTCCGAGCACGACAGCGAACGCGGCCATCTGCACGACACGTCCCTGCCGCCTTTGTTCGTGGAGTATCTGAAGGAAACCCTGCCCCCGTGGGTGCCCGTTACGGTTCTTCCCTGTCACATCAACGACGCCCCGTTCGCCGAAAAAATCATCGACCAGGTCCTCGCGTTCGAGAAATACATAAGCAGGGCTGAACCGGCCAGGGGCTTCGTCCCCGATATCCCGCCCAACAGGGGAGGCCTATAAGAGGCCAGGAGTCAAAAGCCGGAACCGGGATTGCGGGCAAAAGGCTCTACCTCCATTTATCTATGGAAACACTCGCCACATATCTGAAATCCCCTCCAACCCAATAGGGATTTGTTCCTCCGCCCACTACGATGATCTCGATGGGGGAAGCGCCTGTTCCGGGACTGTCTTGCGGCGCTCCTTTGGACGCTGCCGCGGAGCTCCGCCCGGGACTGCTCCCAGGCCCGCCTGAATCTGCAGCGGTGTTTGGCGAGGGAGCTTTTTTCGCGGGTCCTCGCGTGAACGGTGAGACCGGAAGGAAGGCCATGTCCCCAAGCTTCAGCCACGAGGCAAAAGGTTCTATCCCTTGCTTGGCCTGTTTCAGCGGGGCTCCGCTGCGCGCCCAGTAGTGCCACGCAGGCGTTACCGCCTTTTGAATCAACCACTCGGCAAGTCTCTCCTTGGTATCAAATTTCTCGAGCTCCTTGAGATCCCTGGCCACCACCGGATCGATCAGCAAGATCGCCGAATTGCCCGCCCCGGTGCCGCTTGTAAACCAGTTCTGCAACTGCCACTTCATGATCTCCTGGTGGGGCAGATCGATATAGGCGCCGTAGTTGCTGATGCTCCAGCCGCTAAAGGTGCTGACCACACTTTCACCGGCCTTGAATCCCTTCTGAACGTGGAATGGATTCCAGCCTTCAGGCAATGCTTCTTCGGCTTCGGGAAAACACATGTTGTTATAGTTAAGGTTGCTGCCCTGGCTGCCCAGATAGGTCTCTCCGGGAACTCCTCCACCGCCCAGGTTCTTGGATATGAGCGTCCATGTCCTTCCGATCGTGGCATTGGCCTCGTTAAAGGGACCCATCGCCCCAATTCCGGAATTCATTTTGATTTCCGCCGTTATCGGTCCATTGACCACCATCATCCTGGCGAAGGAAGTGGTCGAGGTGAAAAGCGAGGTGACGCCGCTGGAGGCCAGGGCGAGAATTACAGGAAAATACTCCGGTTTGGCGCCCGCCATTACGGCATTGGCGGCGACCAGCTCCACGGTGTATTCCCAGGCCTCATGCGGAGGAGAGGGCCGCATGCTTCCCACGATCTCATCAGCCCGACGGCTTGTCCCCCGAAGCATCGCCGCGACCCTCGACTCCGTCGGAAGAACAATCGGGAGCCCATCCGTCCAGCCGCTGTCATGAAAAAGTCTCTCCAGATTTGAGGGAGTGTCCGCAGGAAGCAGCCTTGGCTGCGGGGGTCTGATTAGGAAACCTGTCTTTTTCTCCTCGGCAGTGAGCGGCTGTGTCAGTGCATCTATAAGCTCCTGCAGAACAGGTCTGTTGGTGAGCGGATCCATGCCCAGAATATACTTGTGCGATTGTTCCGCTGTTCTTCCCGCAATAGGATGCGGGACAAACGTAAATCGCATGCCGGGCATCCCCTTTTTGTAGGAGATTGTCTTGACCAGATCCTGGAACCGCCGCGTAATAATCGGCGCCGTGGGAACGCCCAATCGCTCGACCGACAGACAGTGGCCGACAACTGCCGGCGCACAAGTGCTTCAATGGCCTATGGCCATTATCATTCCGTGACCTTTCTCCTTAATCTCCTGCCACAGCTTGGGATCGTCGTCAAAATAGCTTCCGATTTTTTCCCGGAAAATCCAGTTCGTCTTCGGATATTTATCCCTGAATATCTTGTAAACCTCTTCGACAAAAGGCCTTGTGAGCGGATACTTGGTATCCACGACGTATATGGTCTTGCCGTCCAAGGCATCTATCCGAGGCGCCATGGGTATCAGACGTATAGGAGGCTGTATGCCTCGCGGATTCAGAACAGTGATCTTTGCGTCCATATCCGCCGATGACGCAAAATCCACGGATATAAGCAAGGTCAGACACAGGCACCATAAAACTCCAAAAGTTATTCTTTTCATGGATTAATCTCCGTCTCATCAAAGATGGATTGCCGACGAAATATCCGCGTCCATGGCTCGGGAGCCGAAGCTCTATCTCAGAACCGACAGTCAGGCAACAGCCGTCATAAATAAGCGACAACTCTCCCTGTAACGCTAGCCAAGAGGCTTCGCCCCTTGAAATCCCCGCACACAGGATAGGGTGGTGAATTCGAGACTTCTGGTCGCGCGCGGGGATTCGAGAAGTCAGGAGTCGGAAGTCAGGAGAGGAATACGGAAGAAAGAAGCAATCCCGCATCCGCTTTCCCTATTCTTGAAGCACCGGGAGGCCGACGCTGAACCGGGAACTTCATCTCCTGAACCATTTAAGTCTGAGATTTTTCGAGCAAGTATCAAAAATAACCCCTATAGCCCGTTCCGCCGGGCGACTTCGCCGTGATGCTTCTTCCCGGATCCGGCGGTGTGCGGCCAGGCTCAAAGATCCCTATTCAGCCACGCATAGGATTTCTTTCCGCTCCGCCGGGCCATGATAAAAACATTCCAATTGCGCCGTGACAACGGTGAAAATCGCTGCATCAGGTCGAGGCGGAATTAATTTTCCGGCTTCCCGGATTCGGTCCGCCGAAACAGCCATTCTCCCGTCTCTTCCGGCCCGAGCTCTCCCACTGGAAGGCGAAGCGACCGCTCTCGGTTTATAAAGCGCAGCCTAAAACTGGAACCGGGCGACAATTATCCCCGCTCGAGGCGGAGCGGCCACGGTCCTCGAATTGATGTATCCAAAGCCGGAGATCGGCTGGCCGCTTGGGCTTCTGGTCTGGGTGGCTTTGGCGTTGGTCGATGTAGGATTACTCATCTCGGTGCGGTTGAAAATGTTTGAGAAATCCGCCCGTATATTCAACGAGACTCCCTCTTTCAACTGGAAGTTGCGCCCGAGACTCATGTTTTCACTGGGCCGGCGCTGCTGCCGGTAATCGTTGTAGTACGCGGCTCCGGTCCCGAATTGTCCGGCAGGCGGATCGACCCAGGCGTTCGGATTCAGAACAAAATCCTTGTTCGGATCGATGCAATGGCAGTTGAGATCCTTGGTGAACAAAGGCTCACCCGGCACTCGGTTGGCGAAGGTGTTCTGGAAAAGCACCGAGCTGAGCTGATTTTGTGCAATTGGAGCCTGAATCGGCATGCCGCTTGCGTACTGCAAGGTTGCGGCGATCGTCCAATCCCGCAGTATCCAGGAAACAACCTTGTAGGTATTCCATCTCGGCACGGTGTAATTCGCCGCCATCACAAAAGTGAAGGGCCGGGACAGCATGGAAAGGTATTTGTTCACATGCCGGTCGAATACGTTGTTTACCGCTGCACCGCTTACGCCCATGGCATTCCCCACCTGCTCCGCACCCATGGTCAGCTCTTTCTGCCAGGTAAAGGCTCCGGTGAGATCAAGCCCATGGGAATAGCGCTTGGTCGCCTTTAACTGCAACGAGTCATACCAGGTTTTGCCGAGGGGTGCCCACATATAGCGGATGGCCTGCGCACTGTCGCTCGAGCCCGCAAACTGCGGAAACGGGCGCAACGATTGGCCACGGTAGCCGTCATCGGAAAACCGTCATAGGGCGGTATGTTGAATCCCCGTTGCGCCGCCAGCGCTGAATTCAGCGGGGAAGTCAGCAGCTTCCGGTCATCGGCGTTGTTGACGTCGAGCCCGAACGACGCAATCCGCTCGGCTGTCAGCGCATTGACATTGATCAGATCGTTTGCTTCCCACCAGACGCCGCGGTTTCCGACGTAGGAGATCTCCACGACCAGGTTCTGAAAGATCTCGCGCTGAATGCCGATGCTCCATTGTATCTGCCTCGGCGGCCGGCCCGCGTTGTGATCGATGGCGACCGGGGGCGCAGTAAGCGTGCCTGGACGAGGATACAAACCGGCATCCAAAACAGGCCACGGTGGCGGCGCAGGCATGCCGTTGCGCAAAAGGCCCGCCGGCGCGCCGTACGCGGGCGAGTAATACGGGTTGTTGGAGCCGACTTTCCACGATGCCTGATTCTCGGTAGCTGTTTGCCCGTAAGCGACGCCCAATCCCATACGCAGGACGGTCTTGGGCGAAATCTGATATGCGGCTCCCAGTCGGGGACCGAACGCATAGGGGTATACCTCCGCGAAGTCGCAGTTGCAGTGACCCGGTCCGGAACCTTCATAAATCACGGCGCCCAACAAGCCGCCCGCTGAAGGATTCGGGGTCCCGGGGGAGAAACTCGCAACCCGGCCGTGCGGATCCTTGAAGTACTCCTGGTAATCCCACCGGAGTCCGTAGTCGAGTGTAAATCTGCGGGTCACCTTCCAGGTATCCTGAGCAAACGCCGACCATGCCGATTTGCCCAGCCGGGGCATGCTGGGAACCCCGGAGTTGCCGTCGGCAATGAGCCCCAGGAGAAAACTCGCGTAGGGGAATCCAACGGTGCCGCCCTGCAAGTTCTGCCCCAGAGTCGAGGGAAGCCCCGTCTGAACGGCGCTGAAGTTATAGTAACCGTAAGAGGGGGCATACAATGTAGTCGGGTATTTCTCCTGGCGCAATTCCGCACCGAACTTGAGCGTGTGGTTATTCCTCACCCATGTGAGGCTCGCGCTTCCGGAAGGTTTGAACATAACCGATTTGGTTTGCATATAAGGACCCATGTTGCCGGTCGGCATGCTGACCGCGCGCGCCGACATGCCGCCGCGCGCCGCCGAGAGTCCCGAAATGAACGGGAAGACGGTATACAGCGATCCCGGGAGACCGAGTTCCTTGAGCTGGTCGAAGTTGGTGTGGTTCGCGGGATCCCGGAAATCCAGATTCTGAACCCCGGCAGTCAAATGAAGCACCATGGTCGGCGTAATGGTATAATCAAAAGCCATCTGCGCGATATAGGACTTCTGGTTCGTATTCCTATTGGTAGAGACCGGAGTCTCAATGCCGTCTCCCCCCGGAGGCCCCGGCGCCTGCTTGTTCAGGATATCCGTCGCCGACCAGAAAAACGACAGCTTGGTGCGCTCGCTCAGGTTGTGATTGATTTTAAAGGCCGGGATGGTCCGAATGTTGGGGCTATCCCAAGGGTGCAGATAGTTGTTGGTTATATTCGGGCTCGTGGGTTTCGGAATAAGATCCTGGATCTTGAGCGCGACCGGGTCCAGTGGAGTGTAACGCGGACTGCCGGGATCCGTGCAGATCACATTCAAAGTCTGTCCATCGCACCCCATGAAGGGATCCCGGACGCGCGCGCCATTGACAAGGCGCTCGGTCGCCGGATCGTAGATTGTGCCTTCCATGATGTCGCGCCCGATAGGATCCGTGCCCAGCTTCCGCCCCGTCAGAGCCTGACGGAAATCCCCGCTGCGATAGGCCAGGGTGGGCATCGTGTACGTGGTGCTGTTATATTTGGTCGTCTCGCGGTACTGCTCGAAGCTGAAAAAGAAAAATGTCTTGTCGTGACCGTCATAAAGCTTCGGGATCCATACCGGCCCGCCAAGGGTGAAACCATAGTCGTTCCTGCGGACCCGGTTCTTGGTGTTGACATAGGGCTGACTTGCGTTTAACGCCTCATTGGACCAATAGTCGTAGGCGCTTCCATGGTACGCGTTGGTGCCGGATTTCATGGTGACATTGAAATAGCCTCCGCCGGCCTGTCCAAACTCGGCGGCATAGTTGCTGGTCTGAATCGCAACCTCTTCAATGGCGGCCATGCTTTGTTGACTCATGCCGGTGCTCTGCTGCAGCATTCCGTTGGTGGCCTCCATGCCGTCGACGCGGACGCTCATCGAAGCGGAAGGAGCTCCATTGACCCGAAACCAGGCTCTATTCTGATAGAGCGCACCCGGAAGCAAAGTCATCACCGCATAGGGGTCCCGAATGATGTTGGAAAATCCCAGTATGGGCAGGCTGTCCGCACGCGCGGCGGTGATGTTATGGCTGAGTTCGCCGCTCTCCGTCTTCAGAAGCGGCGCATCGGCGCTGACGGAAACGGTCTCGCTGATGCTGCCCACCTCCATCGCGATATCAATACGCAAAGTCTGCGCCACCATGACCGTGATTCCGGTTCGTGAATACTGCTTGAATCCCGCCTGGGTCGCTGTCAGCTGATAGACGCCGACCGGCAGCTGGGCCAAAGTGTAATTGCCGGTTGTCGAAGTGACAGTCTGATAAACGGCTCCCGTCTGTATGTTCCTGGCTTCAATCTGGGCTTTCGGGATCATCGCGCCGGCCGGGTCCGAGACCGTCCCGGTGATCGCGCCGCGGTCGCTTTGAGCCGAAGCCGGCGTTGCTGCGAGGATAAGACACGCAAATGCAATCAAGCATACCTTGGAACGCATCGGATTTACCCTCCTATCGCCTGCAATTTGGGGGTCGCACAAAAACACCCGTTGGATTTAGTTTTCCTGCCAACTCCGTTGGCAACTGCCTCAGCCTCCGCGGATTATGTGCTTTTAGAGCTCGCTCATCCCGGCACTGATGACAGCCGCGCTTCTCAGGCAATCATGCCGCGTAACGGCGGGGACATTCACGGACTTCAATCGAATTCTGTTGCTGTTTGATAACTCAAAAAACCGCTCCACCCCTCTGCCGGAGAGGGGAGCGTCTCCGCTACTAATGCCTTGGTATTACCCGATCTGCCGATAGCTTGTCAAGAAAATTTGTCACAAATATCTGACATTACGGCGAGGCCCGGCCGGAACATTGTGGTATAGTGGTCCCATCGTGAGAAACCGCCGGATGATGCGCCCATACTTGCTGACAAGTTCACCATTCAACGGACATGCCAATTTACCTTGGATGTGCAAATGGCGGACGCCGAAGAAGAGGACCCGTTATTGGAATCTGTGGCGCGATCCCGACCGCGATCGGGGCTGCCGGCGGGGTGATCGAAAATGAAGGTAACAGGCTTGTGAAACTTTTCGCCGGAAAGAAAAGACTGTATGACATCTTTAATCATTCAGTGGCCTCTTTCGGTGCGTTCCCGGCTTGTTCCTGCATGCCGATACGCCGATGGGGGCCTCTTGTTATTCAAATCCCGCGAATAACCCGGGTTCAGAAAGGACAGATGCCATGAGTTCATTGACACGAAGACGGTTTGTTCACAGGTCTATCACTGGAGCAACAGCCGGATTGCTGTTTGGCGGCGGAGCAGGTTCCGTCTTGGCGAGCGACGGTTCCAGGCCATGGCTTCCACGAAAATGGGATCGCGAAGCGGATGTAGTGGTTGTGGGTTCCGGATTTGCCGGCAGCAATGCCGCTATTGCCAGCCACGATGCGGGGGCGACAGTGCTGATCCTTGAAAAAGCGCCGGAACAATTTGCCGGAGGAAATTCCTCCGTTTCCGGAGGAGGAATATCCATTCCCTTAAACTCTGAGGAGGCCAAAAAGTATTATCGCGCGTTGGGTTTCGGAACCGTTCCGGAGGATCTGGTCTCGGATATGGCACAGGCCCTCGTCAGGGTTCCGGAGCAGCTCAAGAAAATCGGCATTGAAGTCGGGCCGGTCCAAATGACCTCCGGCAAGCCGGCCGCCAAGCCGGCGGCCGTGCCGGTTCGGGCGCCTTCCGGCCTGAACCTGCTGCCGGGCGCCGGCAATAACAGGATTTACGCCATCGTGCCCAAAGACGGCTTCCCACGGATGGGAACAGGAAAGGATCTGTACTTGGCCCATAAGAATTGCCTGAAAAACAGAAAAATCGAAATATTGTACGAGACTCCGGCAAAAGAACTCATCCAAAACCCGATAGACAAATCCATCCAGGGAGTGGTGGCGGAACATGAGGGCAAGAGGATATATGTCAAAGCCGGAAGGGGGGTTGTCCTTGCGTGCGGGGGCTATGAAGCCAACTACGAGATGCAGGTTTATTTCAATTTCCCGGGGATAAAAATATACCCATGGGGCACACCGTACAACACGGGAGACGGCATCAAGATGGCCTCCGAAGTCGGAGCCCCTCTCTGGCACATGTGCAACCTTGAATGGGATGGCCCGTGCGTAAAAGCGCCCAGCGAGAAATACGGCATCGCGATCCAGGCGGGAATCCTTACAATGTCGGGAGTGCCGGGGAATTACATCCTGGTAAACAAGTACGGCAAGCGATTCATGAACGATACCAAGAGCCTGACGCATATCAAGGAAACGCTGGAACTGACCTACTTCGACCATGAGAAGGTTGAATATCCCAACCTGCCGTTCTATATCATTTTCGATGAGACGTACCGGGTGAAGCGCCCGCTGGTGCCGAAAAGCACCTTTGCGTGGAATCATGTCCACAAGGTGGTCGAATGGAGCCCCGACAACAGCGCTGAAATCGAGAAAGGCTGGATCCTCAAGGCGGACACGATTCAGGAACTTGCGGCAAAGAGCGGAATCGACCCCGCCGGGCTTGAAGCGACGGTTTCGAAATACAATGAGTACTGCCAGGCGGGTAAAGACGCTGATTTCAAACGGCGCCCGGAGCACCTCTTTCCCGTGGCGACTCCACCCTATTACGCCGCCGAGCTGGCTCTCACCGTTACAAATACACAGGGCGGACCCAAGCACAACGGGAAAGCGCAGACTCTTAACAAGGACGACAAACCCATCCCGAGGCTGTACACGCCGGGAGAACTCGGCTCATTTTTCGGCTTTCTGTACCCGGGCGGAAGCAATATCGCCGAGGCGATTGCATTCGGCCGCATTGCCGGAGAAAACGCCGCCGCAGAAAAGCCCTGGTCGTAGCTGAACCGGGCGCCGGAGTCCGATTCGCCGCTGCAGCTTTTTTGGCCCGGGGGCCGGAGTTGAAATAGCCGTCGCAGGAAGCGGAACCAATCCTTGCCGGCGCGCCATGCCTCCGCGAATTGCATCGCATGCTTGGTCAAGATTATCCGCGAAATGGAAGACGCGCGTTCCCGCCCTCTGTACTGCGAACCCTTGACAACGCCGGGATCAAGGCATAGAAATGCCTCTCGTCCCACTGAAGCGCCACTTTGCAGAAAGGAGCAGATGTCGTGAAAAACGCGATCAGTTTACCCCTCGCCGTATTGGGCCTCATCGCGGGTCTTAGCATTTCATGCGCTCCGAAGGGGGAAAAGGCCGTCCTTACGGTGATGAACCCCATGGGCCAGCCCCCTCAGACGCCCCTCATACCGCGGGCGCCCCGGGTGGACACGTTGAACGGCAAGACGGTGTACATCGTCGACGCCAGGTACCCGCTCACACACCAGCTCTTCGAAGAATTGCAGAAACTCCTCTCCGAGAGATTCCCCGCGACGAGCTGGGTCGTGAAAGAAAAGTCGGGCACCTATATGGACGACGACCCGAAGCTTTGGGAGGAGATCAAGGCGAACGGGCACGCGATGATCCTGGGAGTCGGGCATTGAAGCAGCTGCACGCCGGCGGTCGTCGGCCACGCCATCACAGTCGAGAAAATGGGGATCCCCGCCCTGCCCATCGTCACCCGGAGATTCCAGGATCTGGCGGAGAAGACAGCCGCGGGACTCGGGATGCCGCGCGAGCAGATCGTCTATGTCCCCCATCCTGTTTCGAACAAGCCCGCCGCGGAATGCCGCAAGTATCTCGAAGGGAACGACCCGGTCACCGGCAAGCCGATTGTAGATGAAATCGTGGCGGCGCTTTCCGCTCCCTTGACCCAGGAGGACAGAAAAACCGGGTTTGTGGAAGCGCCCCGCGAAAGGCTTCTCCGGCCGGACACCGCGGAGAACCTGAAGCGGCGATTGACGGAAGCGGGCATGACCGACGGCCTGCCCGTCATCCTGCCGAGCGAAGATAAGGTCGCAGAAATGCTCAAGGGGACGAGCCGCAAGCCGGACGAGGTCGTGGGCCAGATGCGTCCGTCGCTGGCCCAGAAGGGATGGAGCTACACGGTCGAAATGGTGGCCGTCAACGCGGTCATGGCGGGCGCCCGCCCGGAGCACTTTCCCGTGATCCTGGCCCTGGCTTCAACGGGACAGGCCTCCCTGCCCTCCTCCACGTCGTCCATGGCCAGGATGATGATTCTTAACGGGCCGGTGCGCAACGAGCTGAAATTCAACATGGGGATCGGGGCGCTCGGACCGTTCGCCGAGGCCAACGCCGTCATCGGCAGGGCCTGGACCCTCGTCACGAAAAACCTCGGGGGAGGCGGCAAGACCGGGATCACTTACCTGGGGACGCTGGGGAACAACCTCAACTACAACAATCTCTGCTTCGCGGAAAAAGAAGAGGCGCTGCCCGAAGGATGGAAGCCCCTGCACGTGCAGAAGGGCTTCCGCGGCGACGAGAGCGTCGTGAGCGTCTTCAACGGCTGGACGCTTCTGAACTACAGCGCCTATAATCCGGATCCCTACCACCAGCTGATGCGGCGTCAGATGGTGGCGCTGGAAATGAGCGGAGCGGGAGCGCACCACACGCCGGACGTGAATATTCAGACCGCCGGGCTCCTGGTCATGGACCCGCTGGTGGCCAAGGCGCTGAAAGAGGAAGAGGGTTTCGCTTCCAAGGAAAAACTGAACAAGTGGCTCACCGACAATGTCCATTTCACGATGTGGAACTACTGGAACGCCCTGCCCGGCAATTTGAAAAAGGCGAAGGCGGGCGTCGAGCCTTATGCATCCCTGCTGAAGGTTCCTCCGGAGTTTGACTCGCCGCTTCCGCTCTTCCACCCGGAGGCCGGGGTGGAAATCGTGGTGACGGGCGGAGAGACCAACGCCTTTTGGTACGCCGGAGATTTTCGCTATCTGGCAAGCGCCTCCGTGGACAAATGGCGCTGATCCGGAGGTATTCTTGACAAACCGACTCGTCTGGATCCTGGGAATAAGCCTGGCGGTTCTCCTCGCAGCCGCCTGTTCCGAAGAGGCGGCGGGACCCGCGCCCGGGTCTTCATTGTCCAGAGCGGCCGCCGTCGGAACAACGGTCTCGGCCATCGTCGAACTCAGCGACCTGTACCGGGCGCCTGAAACCTACGACGTAAGAATCACCGTGAAGGAAATCGCGCGCGGCGAGGCGGCCCGAGAGCTCCGGGCGAAGGGAGGCGCGCCGGTGATCCCGGCGAAAAAAGGATTCCAGCATTTGCTGGCGCGAATCCGGGTTGAATTCGCCGCCCGCGGGGCTCCGGGAGACAAGAGCTGGCCGCTGGACGCGAAACAGTTCAGCGTCTATTCCGGCTCCGGCAGTCCCTATGACGCGTCCTGCGCACCGCCGCCGGAACCGAGGCTGGGCGGAACGCTTCGCGCGGGGGAATCGCTGGAAGGCTGGACGGCGTTTGAGGTGGCCGAGGATGACGGCGAACCGGTGATCACGTTCAGCCCCGGCGGCGTGTGGATGCGCCTTTACTAGAATCGGGCGGGGAAAGGGTCCTGAGGGGCATCCTCCGCAACGACCTCTATATCTTCACTCACCGCGAATTCAAGGAGGGGGTCGCGGAGCGCATGGAGGCCATGCTGGCGGCCTTTCCCGACGAGGAGATCAACCGCGCCCGAGCGGCCGAGATTCCCCACCTGATCTCCAACCTGGTTTTCCGAAAGTCCCTAAACAAGGCCACGGATGGACACGGCGCGTCATAGCCGCAACGGCATAACCATGCGGGCCGCGGGCAACATGAGGAAAGAGCGCGCCGGGCCGGACGCGACGGAGCAGAGCGAAAGGACAACCCCCGCCGCTACGAGGAAAACCTTGCGGCGTCCCGCCCGACCGGCGATCGTCCCGATCACAAATCCTTGAATCGCCCGGGTGAAAGCAAGGCCTGAGGCAAGCAAACCGACCCGCTCCTTCGTCAGATTCAGGTCCGGCATCAAAACGGCGCCGGATAGGTCATGGCATTTCGATCCAAAAACACGATCCCGAAATTCAGGCTCCGCAGGACCGTCCGCATCGTTTCATACGACCGCTGCCTTTGCGCGCGCTTTTCTTCATGAAACCCTCCGGCTTCAATGAACTTTTCATCCTTTTCGAGGATGCCGGCGGGCTCGGAATCGATGCTCCCAACGAGCGGATTTTAAAGTTTCCTTTGTCAGAACCGGAAGCTATCGAGGATAACGACCTGCGCCGCTGCGATCAGTCGCACGAGCAATAGAAGTCGAGGATGCTCGCCAGACGCGTCCTTTCCAGGAAAAACCGGTAAAGTTTCTCGCCGAGGGGGTTGTCGCCCGGTTTCTTCAGAACGGGCGTTTCCCAGAACAGGACCCGCAACCCGGCCTTTTCCGTAAGCAATCTGAGAGTCGACGGGGTGAAATACCAGAGGTGATGGATGGCCGCGTAATGGCGCCAGCGGTGGGACTTGAGACGGAGCCGGCTCTGCAACGACTTCAGACGGGCGCTGATTCCCGCGAGGTTGGGGACGCTGATGAAGACGATGCCGCCGGGCGCGGCCAGGCGACGGCTCCGCTGCAGTTCCTGAAGCGGATTCTGGGTGTGCTCCAGCACATGATTGAAGCGAATCGCCTCAAAAGACCCCGGCTCAAAATCGACTCGCCCGAGATCCCCTTCCATGAGCCTGCAGGACAACTTGCGGGCCTGCGATGAGAGCCGTATATCCGATCCCGCGATCTCCCAGCCTTCGTCCCGGGCGAAGGCGAGGAAAGCTCCATCGCCGCATCCGACATCTAAAATCCTTCCCCGACCGCCCAGTATCTTTTCGATCGCCTGAAGCTGACGCCTGTATTGCAATTTCCGTGCGTGCGCGATCTGCCGTTCTCCCCCGGAGAGGCGGAAATATTCCTGCTGGTAGAGCCGGTCCTGGAGCTCCTCGAAGGTCGGCCGCGGGTTGGCGAATTCAAGCTTGCAGACGGGACACCGGCAAAGGTGAAACCCCTGATGATCCACCGCGAACAGCCGCGGCGGTATCCCGCAGACGGGACAGGGGACCTGTTCCATATCCAGGAATCCGGGTTCGTCCGGCGAACGGACCGCATCGGCATGCGGTCCGGGCTTCTGGTATTCGATCGAACGCAATTGAAATTTCCCTCGGCCGGCGTATGCGCCGGCGCTGCGCCCAACACGAACCGCTGCGGCCGTTTCACCGTGACGTCCTGCGGGACGAACAGCCGGCGCCGGATGAAGGCCGTCGCGGCAAGGGCCGGAGCACCGGCCCTCTTGGGACTAGAGCTCGCGCTGATCGGCAAAGACGCCGCTGTAGGACGCCGATCCCTCGCACCGCTCAAAAACCACCTGGGCGATCCTGACGCCGGATCTCAGAAGGATCGCGTTGCGGCTCGCGTTGAATATCTCGAACACCTGCCGCATATCCCGGATACCCGGCTGGAGGAAACTGGCCGTGACATGAACCATGAGACCCATGCGGGCGAAACGGCTCCGTCCCTCCAGCGAGGCGGCGATGTCGGGGGGCAGGGTGAGCCTCTCGACCGTCATGCCCAGCACCAGCTCTCCGGGTTTGAGAAGGTAATGGCTTCCCGGCGGAATGTCGATGAGGCGCGTGATGCGCCCCAGCGCATGGGCGTCCTGGACCATGTCCATCAGGTCGATTTCATTCAGCCCTTCCAGAAACACGCGGATCTGCGGATAGAGCGTCATGTCGTAGGAGGCGGCGTCGAGAGCGGACTCGTCGAACGGATCGATGACGATTTCGCCCGCCCGCACAGCTTCCAGTATCTTGTCGCGCGCCAGGATCACGGGACATCCTCCCGAAGCCCTTCGCCCGGCTCCACCCCTTTTTTCAACTTTGCGAGCTCCCTCTGTATATCCTCCCACATGTGCCCGTGAAGCTTCAGTTTCAGCTTGCAGACGGGACAGGCGAATTCCGAACCTTCGACGAGATCGCCGACGGGATAACTTTTCTTGCGCCCGCAGATCGGACAAGTGATGGGCAACTGGTCCTTTTCCATGGAATTCATGGTGTCCTGTTCGACCCTCCTCTCACAAGCTCTTTTTGAAAACGGCCGGCGGGCCTCATTATTGCGCCTTGGCGGAAGGCCTCAGAGTGTACGGGCCCTTCATCCCGATTCCTATGGTGAACCAGAGGATCGGCTTGTCGATCCGTGCGAATCTCACCGGGCAATGGGGCAGCCCGGGCGGAATCCAGACGAGGCAGCTTCTGTTCAGGACGTGCTTTTCGCCGTCGATCCAGAACTCGACTTCCCCGCCCAGGTTGTAAGGGTCGTGCTGCCCGACGGAGCCGATATAGCCGAAAATCTCGCCCCAGTCATGGGCATGCTCCGGGTGAGTCGCGTTTTTCTCATAGCCTTTGTACATCCACACGAAATCGATATACGGCGCCCCCTCCACCAGATCCAGGTCCAGGATGCGGGTCGCCTCGATAGTCGATCCGCTTTTCTCGCGCATTTCCGCCTGTTTCTTTCTCGCTTCCGGAGAATCATTCTGCCGGGGGGATTTTTTGGGATTCACGCCGTAGGAGATATACTTGGCGAAATTCCGCTCGGCGGCCTTGTCCTGCCTGAATGGCGTCGCCGTCCTCCCGTATTTGGACTCCTTTCCCCCGAAGGACCCGGTAAAAAATAGAATCGGCGAGTCG
>CAYZTZ010000021.1:0-3258 GCA_964481255.1 uncultured Acidobacteriota bacterium
AACGTAATCCTTGCGCAGCGGATGCCCTTCCCAATCGTCCGGGCAGAGGATGCGGCGCGGATCGCTGTGACCTTCGAACTCGATCCCGAACATGTCGTAAGTCTCGCGCTCATGCCAGTTGGCCACGGCCCAGATGGATTCCACCGTGTGCACGACCGGCTTTTCCCGCGGCAGGCGCACCTTCAGGGTATACCGGTGGCGATGGCGCATGGAATAAAGGACGTAGACGACCTCCATGCGGTCCTTGTAGTCCACCCCCCCCAGCAGCTCGAGATGATCCATGACGAGGCGGTCGTCGTCACGGAGAAAACGGCAGATTTCCACGAGCGACGCGGGGTCCACGGCGCTCCAGGGATTGACCGCGTCGGTTCTGGATTCCAGGACCCTTTCGCCGAATCGTTGCGTCAGCAGCCCGGCGATTTCCTCCGGCTTCATGCGGCGCCCACCTCCTTTTTCGCTGCGAGGGTTTCGCTTCGGATCTTCTTCTGCAGCTTTATAATGCCTTCCAGCAGGGACTCCGGGCGCGGCGGACACCCCGGCACGTAAACATCGACGGGAATCACCCGGTCCACCCCTTTCAGCACGTGATACCCGTACTGCCAATAGGGACCGCCCGTATTGGCGCAGCTGCCCATGGATATGACGTACTTGGGCGAGGCCATCTGGTCGTAGAGTCTCTTGAGGCGCGAGGCCATTTTCATTGTCACGGTGCCCGCGACGATCATCACGTCCGCCTGGCGCGGCGTCCCCCGGAAGACCTCCGCCCCGAATCGCGCCAGATCGTAGCGGGAGGCGCCCGTCGCCATCATCTCAATGGCGCAGCAGGCCAGGCCGAAAGAAAGTGGCCAGGGCGAGGACGAACGGGCCCAGTTGAATAGCCAGTCCAGCGATGTGATGAAGATATTTTCCTCGAATCTACCCTCCAAGACTCCCATTTTCTCTCTCCCCGAGAGGCGCCGCCGCCCGGCTCTTTACTCCCTCATGGCATCCAAATCGCTCGATTTGATCCACTCCAGGTCGCCCTTTTTCCACACATAGGCGAGCCCGACGACCAGAATCCCGATGAATATAAGTCCCTCAACGAATGCGAAGGCCCCCAGACGCCTGAAAACCACCGCCCAGGGAAGCAGGCAGACGATCTCCACATCGAAGATGACGAAAATCAGGGCGAAGACATAGAAGCGAATGTTGAAGCGAATCCAGGCGGAACCTTCCGGGACCTCGCCGCACTCGTAAGGAATGTATTTGTCGTCCCCGGGCTTGCCTTCCGGCTGGATGAGCCGCGACAGGACAAGCACAAACGCAAGGATTAAAAACCCGGCCACGAGGAAGACAAGCACACCGGCGAAATCCAGCAGCATAAACCGGCTCCCGACCCGGACGGCGAGCGAGCCCCGGGAATTTCGAAAGATGTTACCTTACCGATCTACCCCCGATTTTTCAAGCAATTCCTTGAAGCCCGCGTATCCGGTTGGTTACGGCTGGCAGCAAGGTCAAATAACCGCGGGCATACACGGATAAAACGCCGACCGACGCTGAAATGCGCTCGGTGCACAAACGCAGCGCATGTCAGCCTGTGTCGGCAGTCATCGGTGGCCGCGTTTTTTTGCCCGGCGCAACCAACCGAATACAAGCCCGCGTCAGGTGGGAGTCCGGGGCGCCGCGATCGAAATCCGTCTTCGGGGTTACCTGTGAAGCAGGAGGGGCATCGCCCGGATCGCACCGCACCGGCCTTCTATTTTCCTTTACGGCGGATCGGACATCCGAAAGGCCGGACCTCCGACGGCGTGACCGGCCGCCCGGAAAGCAGGGAGTCCAGGGCATTTTCGACGTAGGCGATCCTTCCGCGTTCTCCGGCTCTCCTGTTGTTGTCGAGGGGGCCCCTGTAGCGCAGGACGCCGGCGGAATCCAGTACAAAGGCCTCCGGCGTATGCGTGGCCCCGAGTTCCTGCGCCAGCACTCCGTCGGCGTCGAGCAGAATGGGCACGGAGATATTCAGATGCGAAACATTGGCGCGGATCTCTTCGGCCGTCTCGTTATCATTGGAAGCGACGCCGAAAACCACGGCGCCCCGGCTTGCGTATCCGTCCGCAAGCGCCTGCATGCGGTCGATGTAGGCGAGCGACACGGGACATTTGAAGGACCAGAAAACCAACACGACGATTTTTCCGGTATAGGATTGAAGCGATTGCGTCGCGCCGGATGCGTCCTGCAGCCGGACGTCGGAAAGCTTCCCCCCGGCCGCCGCGTCCGTGCAGGCGGCGAACGCCGAACAGACGCATAGAAGAAAAAGGCGGGCGTTGCGCCGGATCGCAGCGAAGCCCGATAGCCTTCGCAAGCTCAATCGATCCACTGGCTCCACCCCTGCAGCCTTTCCTTCAACCGGGCCATGAACTGATCCGCCACGGCCCCGTCGATGACGCGGTGATCAAAAGTCAGCGACAGATAAACCATCGACCGGATCGCGATGGCGTCCTGGATGACCACGGGACGCTTCTCGATTGTCCCCACGCCGAGGATCGCCACCTGGGGCTGGCTGATGATCGGGGTGGCGAAAAGCCCTCCATAACTCCCCGGGTTGGTCATGCTGATGGTCCCGTTTTGCACGTCTTCGGGTTTCAGCCTCTTGGTGCGGGCGCGTTCGGCCAGGTCGTGAATGCTGAGGGCTATGCCGGTAAAGCTCTTAAGATGCGCGTTCCTGATTACCGGGACGATGAGTCCCGATTCCAGGGCGACCGCGATACCCAGATGGATCGGTTTTTTGTAAACGATCGTGTCGCCCGAAACGGATGCGTTGAAGATCGGGAATTCGCGAACGACGTCCACCAGCGCCTTGGCGAAAAAGGGGGTGTAGGTCAGCGGGATGCCTTCCCTCTTCAGGAATTCCGCCTTTTGCTTTTCCCGAAGCGCGACGACAGGCGTCATATCGACTTCAAAAAAAGTATTGACATGCGCCGAGGTCCGCTTGCTCAGAACCATATGCTCGGCGATGGCCTTGCGCATCGGCGTCATCGGCACCGTCTCCGTCTCCCCGATGAACCGCGGAAGTTCCGGAGGCGCCGAGGGCGCCGCCGCTGCGGGGGATACAGGCGGGGCCGCGGTTTCCGGAGCCGCGCCGCCGGCCGGAGGAAGCGGGGCTTCTAACCGGGCTGCGTCCCTTTGGGCCAAATATTGAAGGACGTCGTCCTTGGTGATGCGCCCTTCAAGACCTGTTCCGCGGACCTCCCGAAGGTCCACGTTGCGTTCGCGCGCGATCTT